>URUU01000047.1 GCA_900551235.1 uncultured Lachnospiraceae bacterium | reverse complement strand
GACCCTCTGCTTGTAAGGCAGATGCTCTCCCAGCTGAGCTAAGATCCCATGTCGTTTTTGTTTCGCAGTTCATTGCTTGACTGCTTCGCTATTATAATACGGATCGCTGTAAAATGTCAACACCTTTTTTCAATTTTTTTGTTTTTTTTATTTTTTTCTTTTTATTCCCTTTTTTTCTACATTTTATGCACTTTTTAAAATTTTTTTATTTTTCGCGTCACTTTTTCTTTTCTGAAACGTTTGTATTATATGGAAGCTGTTTTGGCATTCCCGGATATCCTCTTTTTCTATGAAGTGTTTTCATTTTCCGAACGGCACCTCTGGCATTGAGATCCAGCCTTTTCAGCAGAATTTCCGGATATATGATACCAGAACGATATTTCAGCATGTATTCTTTTAAGCTGCTCCACCAGTAATCTTGTTCCTGTTTTGCATATCCATGTCTTACCGGCAGCAAATGCAGTTCTATACATGCCTGTATCAGTTGCTCACTTTTGCAGAGTTCAAGCCATTGAAACTCATATTCGAACGCTGCGCTGCTTCCCGGAAAGCGTTTGTTATAGTAAACGGCAAAATCTTCTCTGACACGGTTCATAATTTCTGACATGATCTGTTCCGTTTTTGCCGACATCAGAATATAGCCTGTTTCATCCAGAACGCAATACGCATAAACTCTTACGCTTTTATTCTTTATTGCATTCAGGAGTATATCCAGGAAATGCTTTTTTTCAATTTCATTGCCGAAAACCGGACCAGAACTGGATTCTCTGAAAATGATGCAGCAGATCTGCTGATAGATAGGTTTGTGATTTGGACTTTCTTTTTCCTGAATATACATAATTCTTTCCTCCCTCATGCCGGCACTGTAGGATTGCTGTGCCGTGCATTTACCTTACTATAGCAATTCAAACATTGCAATCTGTTTTTCTTCTATGACACAGATAAGTACTTTCTTCCTGCTTTTTCTGTGTGGTCTCTTTTTTGTACCCATTTTTCCGGTAAAAGTTCGCAAATCGTGTCACTCTTTTATACTATAAAAAATATGACCATTGTCCACTGGACAATGTATACCCTTGCGGAGCGTTTATCTTAGCCGGAGATCACACTCCCACTAAGACAAAAAAAAGACTTCCGAAAGCATCTCTGCCCTCGAAAGTCTTTTCATTATTGAGTCGACATTTTTTCAAAAATATGATGATGTGGGTGTCAAAAACCTCCAACTATGATGCCTACGGATTGTTCCGTGCGTTGCACTCCCACAATCCTTTCTACGCTCCGCTTCGGTCGGTGCTAAACATGTGCCACTGGCACATAGCACCCCAGTATTCGCATATCGTGGGATTATCATCCCACTTTTATGCTCATATCGGGGCGGGTCCCAAGGTCTTTCATCCACCTATGAGCAAGCTCATATGGATTTAGACCTTTTGACCCTGGCATCATACAAATTATTTAAAGTAAGCAACGCCGGATTCAAAGATTTTCAGATCCTGCTCTCCAAAAATATTGATCGCAACGGAATCTCCTCTTCTCTCTGCATGAGCCATCTTACCAAGCACACGTCCGTCCGGGCTTGTGATACCTTCAATCGCATAGTAAGAACCGTTGACATTCCATTCTTCGTCGTTTAACTGTACATTGCCGTCTGCATCCACGTAACGTGTCGCGATCTGACCGTTTGCATAGAGCTTCTTGATCCATTCTTCACTTGCCACAAAACGTCCTTCGCCATGGGATGCCGGGCTGCAGTAAGTTGCTCCGAGCTCTGCCTGTGCCAGCCACGGGGATTTGTTTGTCACAACCTTTGTATAGACCATCCTGGAAATATGACGTCCGATAGTATTGTATGTCAGTGTCGGAGAATCCGGTGTCTGACCGGTGATCTTTCCGTAAGGAACCAGTCCCAGTTTGATCAGTGCCTGGAATCCGTTACAAATACCAAGTGCCAGTCCGTCCCGTTCTTCCAGAAGTCTGGTAACAGCTTCTTTCATCTTTGCATTCTGAAATGCCGTTGCAAAGAATTTTGCGGAACCATCCGGTTCGTCACCTGCCGAAAATCCACCCGGGAACATGATAATCTGTGCCTGGTCGATCGCTTTTGCAAAAATATCGACAGAATCACGGATATCTTCTGCTGTCAGGTTCTTAAATACTTTTACATCCACTTCTGCACCGGCACGTTCAAATGCCTTTGTACTGTCGTATTCACAGTTCGTACCAGGGAATACCGGGATAAATACACGTGGTTTTGCCACTTTATGTTTGCATACATAAATGCTTCCTGCATGGTAGCAGCCGTTCTCGTCGATCGTGCCTCCGTCTGCTGCCTGCTGTGCTTCTACACTCTCCGGTGCCGGACCATCGTTTTTCTCTGCTCCGGATACGGTCTTAAACACTCTCTCCAGCGTACCTTTCCATGAAGCCAGTGCTTCTTCCATTGTAACTTTTACATCCCCATAGGAAAGCACTGCATCGTCTTCTACTTCACCAACCACAACGCCTGCGATCGTAAGCTCTGCCACTTTATCTGCCGGTACTTCTGCCACGATGCTTCCGAAATCTGCAGCAAAAAGGTCTTCTTTTGCTACCTGTGCATCGATCTTGACACCTTTGTGGTTACCAAATGCCATCTTGCTGAGTGCTGCTGCCAGACCGTTTCCGTCCAGTGCATAGGCAGATACGATCCTGCCTGCCCTGACATCTTCAAAGAATTTATGATACTGATCCATGATCTTTTCGTAATCCGGCAGATCATATTCATCACGGTCGATCTTCAGCAGAACCAGTTTGTTTCCTGCGCTTTTCAGTTCAGGTGTGATCATGGTCTTGTCACTTGCCACATCCACAGCGAAAGATACCAGTGTCGGCGGAACATCGATCTCATTGAAAGTTCCGGACATACTGTCTTTTCCACCGATGGAAGGCAGTCCAAATCCAAGCTGTGCATCGTATGCACCAAGCAGTGCCAGGAACGGCTGGCTCCATCTTGCCGGATCTTCACTCATACGGCGGAAATACTCCTGGAAGGTAAAACGGATCTTGCTGAAATCTCCGCCGCCTGCAACGATACGTGAAACAGACTCGATCACAGCATAGATTGCTCCGTGATACGGACTCCAGCTTGACAGATACGGATCAAAACCGTAGCTCATCATCGTTACGGTGTCTGTCTTGCCTTCCAGCACCGGAAGTTTTGCAACCATGGCCTGTGTCTCTGTCATCTGATATTTACCGCCGTACGGCATCAGCACAGAACCTGCTCCGATGGAACTGTCAAACATTTCCACAAGACCTTTCTGTGAACAGCAGTTCAGATCAGCCAGCATGGAGAGCCATTTTTCTTTTACATCTGTTACTTCCGGTTTTGTGAAATATTTATTTTCCTGTGAAGGAATCTCTGCTTTTACATCGGTCTCCTGATGTGCACCGTTTGTATCCAGGAATGCCCTGGAAATATTTACGATCTCTTTATCTCTCCAGATCAGGACAAGACGCGGAGATTCTGTGACAACTGCCACTTCCACTGCCTCCAGGTTTTCTTCGTTTGCATATTTCAGGAATTCTTCAACATCTTTTGGATCTACGACAACAGCCATACGCTCCTGAGATTCAGAAATGGCGATTTCTGTTCCGTCAAGACCTGCGTATTTCTTCGGCACTTTGTCAAGGTAGATATTCAGTCCGTCTGCCAGTTCTCCAATTGCCACGGACACACCGCCTGCACCAAAGTCGTTGCACTTTTTGATCAGTCTGCTGACTTCCGGACGACGGAACATTCTCTGGATCTTACGCTCTGTCGGTGCATTTCCTTTCTGTACTTCTGCTCCGCACACTTCGATGGAAGCTTCGGTATGGACTTTGGAGGAACCGGTTGCACCGCCGATACCGTCACGGCCGGTACGTCCGCCGAGCAGAATGATGATGTCTCCCGGATCAGATGTCATTCTTTTTACATCTTTGCGCGGAGCGGCACCCATAACAGCTCCGATCTCCATTCTCTTTGCAACGTAATCCGGATGATAGATTTCTTTGACATATCCGGTTGCAAGACCGATCTGGTTGCCGTAGGAACTGTAGCCGTGGGCTGCCTCACGCACCAGTTTTTTCTGTGGGAGCTTACCTTTGAGTGTTTCTTTGACAGAAACGGTCGGATCTGCCGCACCGGTCACACGCATTGCCTGATATACATACGTACGTCCGGAAAGCGGATCACGGATCGCACCGCCAAGACAGGTTGCCGCACCACCAAACGGTTCGATCTCGGTCGGATGATTGTGTGTTTCGTTCTTAAAGTTAACCAGCCATTCTTCTGTCTTTCCGTCGATCTCAACCGGAACTACGATACTGCAGGCATTGATCTCATCGGATTCTTCCTGGTCATCGAGTTTTCCTTCTTTTTTGAGCTTACGCATCGCCATCAGTGCCAGATCCATCAGACATACGAATTTATCGTTTCTTCCTTTGAAGATCTCTGCACGGTCAGCCAGATATTTCTGATAGGTGCCTTCGATCGGCTCACGGTAATATCCATCGGTAAATGCAACATTCTTCAGTTCTGTTGAGAATGTTGTATGGCGGCAGTGATCAGACCAGTAGGTATCCAGAACACGAATCTCAGTCATGGACGGATCACGGTGTTCTTCGGATTTGAAGTAATTCTGGATATGTAAAAAGTCTTTGAAGGTCATTGCAAGATTCAAAGAATCGTACAGTTTCTTCAGTTCTGCCTCCGGCATAGCCTGGAATCCGTCCAGAATCGCTACATCTGCAGGCTCTTCAAATTTTGCAACCAGCGTTTCTGGTTTTTCCATGCCGGTCTCGCGGGAATCAACCGGGTTGATGCAGTGATGTTTGATGGCTTCGAACTCTTCATCGCTCACTTCGCCTTCGATCACATACGTGGTGGCAGAACGGATCACCGGTTCTTCCTCTTCATTCAGGAATTTCACACACTGCACTGCTGAATCTGCTCTCTGGTCAAACTGTCCAGGAAGGAATTCTACAGAAAAGACGCGTGCATTCTCTGCCATCTCGAAACTTTCTTTGTAAAGGGTATCTACCGGCGGTTCTGCAAAAACGGTCTTGCATGCTTTTTCAAAAACATCATCCGATATATTTTCCACATCATAACGAATCAGTACTCTGACTCCGGTCAGTCCGGATACTCCCAGATATTTACGGAGTTCATGCCGAAGATCCTTTGCCTGTACAGCAAAGGCCGGCTTCTTTTCCACATATACTCTTCTTACACTGCTCATAAGTTCCTCCATACTCTGTATTGGTTGGTTAGTCACCTGTCTGCTATTGTATCACCTGACAGATTTTCTGACAAGCCGTATTTTAGTGCTCATATTCTGAAAGTTCCCAGAAACGCCCGAGTTTGTCTGCTACATTGCTCCGGCTGCAATACTCACACTTTTCCCATTCTCTTGGAAACATTTTCCGGTATTCACTTTTCGCAAAACGTTCATCGAGCAGCAGCACTACACCTCGATCCTCTGCGGTGCGGATCACTCTTCCTGCTGACTGCAAAACTTTGTTCATCCCCGGATAGCGATAGGCATAGGCAAAGCCGTCCTCATTTCTTTCATCGTAATACTGCTTCAGGATCTCACGCTCCCGGCAGATCTGCGGAATACCGGTTCCGACGATGATCGCTCCTATCAGACGGTCCTCTTTCAGGTCGATCCCTTCGCCGAAGATCCCTCCCATCACACAGAATCCCAGAAGTCCCTCTCCCTCTTTTCGCTCCTGCTCAAATTCATGCAGAAATGCCTCTCTTTCCTCCTCAGTCATCCCGGATGTCTGGCAGATACAGCGAATACTGATATCCAACTGCGGCTCAGTACACGCCATCACATCCTGAAGCATACGATAAGACGGAAAGAATACCAGATAATTCCCTTTTTTCTGCATGACCGTCTGTCTGATATATGCCGCAATCCGCATATATTCTTCCTGACCTCTTCTTGTATAGCGGCTGCTGACATCCGTTCCGATCAGAACAGCACGGTTCTTCGGATCAAACGGAGACCTGACATAGATCGCATAATCGTCGTTTGCTTCACTTAGCAGACTGATGTAATACTGTACCGGAAGAAGGGTTGCCGAAAAAAAGATGGCTGCGTTCGCTTTGTCCAGACATTTCTGGATGTTTGCTGATGTATCCACACAGTAAAGCCGCACAAGAAAGCTGCCATCCGGTGCATAGTACGTGTAGATCACATAATGCTCATCCACCATATCATAAATATTCAGAAATTTAGAAACTTCAAAATAAAATTCCAGCACTTTTTCATGCAGTTCTCCATCTGGCTCCTCTTCCAGAAAGTCTTCCAGTTCACCGCAGAGATTCATCAGCGGCAGAATCAGCACATTTATATTTTTTCGTATCTGATAATCTTCACATTCCCGTTTCCATTCCAGAAGGATCCGGCTGCATTTTTCCAGCGTACGGCTGATTTTTCTGCTTTTGCTTTTTACCAGGCGGCGAATCTCCAGAAATCGCTCTTTGCAAAGACTTGCACTGTACATTTCCCGTCCGCGTTCCACCAGATTGTGTGCCTCATCGATCAGAAACAGATAATCTCCTTTTATATTGTCACCGAAAAAACGCTTCAGTCTCGCATTCGGGTCAAATACATAATTATAGTCACAGATCACGGCATCCACCCACATCGAAAGATCCAGCGTCATCTCATAGGGGCAGACCTTCCATTTCTCACTCCGTTTCCAGATAGCTTCCCGGTCAAACACCTCTGTCTCATTGAGCATTTCAAAAACTGCTCTGTTTACCCGGTCGTAATGCCCTTTCGCATACGGACATTCGATCGGATTGCATTTTGCCTCTTCCAGAGGACAGATCTTTTCTTTTGCCGTCAGCGTCAGTACTTTATAGCGAAGCCCTTTGCCTTTTAAAACAGAAAAAGCTTCTTCCGCAACGGTCCTTGTGACCGTCTTTGCCGTCAGATAAAAAATCTTCTCTCCTAAATTCTCTCCAACTGCTCTGACTGCCGGAAAGACCGTCGATATGGTTTTACCGACACCGGTAGGAGCCTGGATAAAAAGCTTTTTTCTGTTGGCCAGCGTCCGATATACGACTGCTGCCAGTTGTTTCTGTCCTTCCCGGTAAGAAAACGGAAACTCACAGGTATGTATGCTCTTCTGACGGCATTTTTTCCAGCGAACCTGCATTTCACACCACTTGCAGTATTCTTCTGTCAGATCATCAAACCAGCTTTTCAGCTCTTCCACAGAAAACTCCTGCACAAAACGCCGGATCTCTTCTGTTTCCAGATTGCAATATGTCATCTGCACCGAAATCACGCCCAGTTTCTGCTCGCTTCCGTAAATTGCCGCATAACACTTTGCCTGTGCCAGATGCAGCAGATCCGGCTCTTCCATGGCATCCAGACTGCGGTACACCCCTTTGATCTCATCAACCGTGATATGCCCGTCCTGTTCCAGGATTCCATCGGCCCGCCCTTCTACAGATAGTGTAAACATTTCTTTTACAATCTCGGCTTTTAAGGAAACCTCCGGCCGGTATCCCGTTCCCATACTTCCCTGTATTTTTCTGTGTATCCGGCTTCCGAGCTGCATGGCTTCTTTATCTGTCCCCGTGCCTTTTCCGCCATCAATATCGCCGCTTCGCAGCAAAAATTCCACCAGTGAACGTACCGATATCCGAAACTTTTCCACTTTTCTCCCTCCCATACTGCCTCTGTGTAAAACAGACATTCACAATCCCCTGTCTGTTTATCTGTATTCATTCAAAAAAATTGCTGCAGGACAAAGCTCTGTCTCTCTGACTTTACTTTGTACTGCAGCATTTTATGACCGGAAGATTTTCTCCTGCGAAACAGAATATCTAATAAAGATCCGATCTTCTGCCCTTTTGTTTCTTTATGCACATGCATATTTGCATAATACATGTTCAAAAGCGTTATTTTTACCGCCATATTTTACGGTCAGTTCTCTGGACAAATCAAGACTCAGCACTCCCAGTATAGATTTGGCATCAATGATTACCCTGTTATAAAATACGTCAATGTCAAAATCACACTTTTCAGCGGCATGAACAAATTCCTTGACTTCTTCATATTCCGTAAGTTTGATTTTCTTTTCCAACATAATCTGCATCCTCCTGTTCTGCGAAATGTTGTGTCTCGAAATCACTCCTGCAATCTCTCCAGGAAAGATTTCTTTGTTTTTACGTTGCACGTATTATGACACTAAGCTCTTTATTTGTCAATGTGATTTTTTACGTTTTTATGGCTAAAAAACAACAAAAAAAGCAACATTTTGACAGGATTCGTTGATTCTATTTTGAAAAAAATGCACATTTTTCTTCTTTTTCAAGGTGCTCTGTCTGATATGGGCGGTATTTTAATGGCAGAAGCTGCTGCTGCAGCTTTTCATTTTTTCGTTCTTTTATTGCAATTGTATCAAAGAAAATCTGCCATCCCTGGCTCATTTCTTTCTCGCTTTCGGACAGTTTCAGTTTTGTTTCATCGAACACTTCAATATCTTCCCGGATCAGCCATTCCTTTCCTGCTTCATGTATAAGCATTGCCTGATGTGTCTTGTCAAAGACTGCAAAATTCTCCATAGGAAAACGGTCCGCAAAATGCACCCCGATCAGGGGCAGAACCTGTGCCTGCGGTGCAATCACTGAAAACAGAATTCCATTCTCCAGTTCCCGAAATCGTAAGAATTCCAAGTAGTGTGCCGCTTCTCTCTCCGTTTTTCTCGCCATCTCAAAAACAGAAAAGACGGTCGGGTTCTCCAGTGCATGAATCAGCTTTTTTTCGGTATGCAATGCCAGCACGATCATTTTATAGATACTATCCGCTTTTTGTCTGTCTTTTGAGAGGATTGCCCGATAAAGTGCTTCAAAATCTTCCCGGTACATCTTCCGGTTCAAAGTACGGAGTACTTTGTCTGCTTTCTCTGCATCCGTTTTCACATACTGACAGTCCATAAAAAGCTCAGGCTGATATCCTTCTTTCAGGGCAAGTTTTACATTTGCATGTCCCTTTTTGCTGCCCCACGCATCATAAACACCAGTCAGAATACCGCACACACTGTCCTCACACAAAAATACCGTCATATCACAAGCTCTCCTCTCTTTTGCTGGCGGTCGTCTTGAAACATTGCATCCGCAAATGGCATCGTATCATCAAAAAGCGACATCTGATGGTATTGAGGTACTTCGATGCGGACATCCTTCTTTTCTCCCACAAGCAGATTGCGGACGATTGCATCTTCTTCCATCCTGACCGGATAATACATCCTGCCGCCGCAGGTAATAAAATAAACAGCTCTCTTTAAAACAACTCCCATTTTTTTCAGACCGTCAAAGGAAAGAGTTCCATATCTTCTCGCCTTGACGATCCGCTTCGCAGACTTAACTCCGATTCCCGGAACGCGCAGAAGCGTATGGTAATCCGCTGTGGTAACTTCCACCGGGAACTGCTCCAGATGACCGATTGCCCAGTCAGACTTCGGATCTAAAAATATATTGAAGTTCGGACGCTTTTCGGAAAGAAGCTCACTTGCCTCAAATCCATAAAAACGCATCAGCCAGTCTGCCTGATAAAGCCTGTGCTCCCGAAGCAGCGGCGGTCCACCAGGCAGAGCCGGCAGTGCTGCATCTTCATTCACCTGGACAAATGCCGAATAAAAGACTCTCTTTATCTGAAACTTCTGATAGAGAGACTCGGCAACTGAAATAATCTGCAGATCATTCTCCGAAGTCGCGCCAATGATCATCTGGGTACTCTGTCCTGCCGGCACAAACCTCGAACTCTGGCGATATACCGTCAGATCATACTGATTCTCCTGCCTCATAGTCTGGATCTGCCGCATCGGTGCAAGGATCGTCCGGCGGCTCTTATGTGGTGCCAGCTTTCTCAGTCCTTCCGCTGTCGGGAGCTCCAGATTGACACTCATCCTATCCGCCAGATAACCAGTCTTTTCAATCAAAACCGGGGAAGCTCCCGGAATTGCTTTCACATGAATATAGCCCTCGAAATGGTATTTCGTACGGAGCAGATAGAGAGTCTGATAAAGAAGCTCCATCGTATAGTTCGGATTTTGCAGCACACCTGAGCTCAAAAATAATCCTTCTATATAATTACGCCGGTAAAATGCAATCGTCAGTTGACAGACCTCCTCCGGTGTAAACGAGGCACGCGGTACATCGTTGCTGCAGCGATTGATACAGTACTTGCAGTCATAAACACATTCATTGGTCAGCAGGATCTTCAAAAGGGAAATACACCTGCCGTCTGCCGAGAAACTGTGACAGATACCTGCTTCCGCACAGTTTCCGATTCCTGTGCCGCTGCCCTTTCGTTTGATTCCGCTGGACGTGCATGCCACATCATACTTCGCAGCATCACTTAAAATTTTCAGTTTATCAAGAATCCCAATATTTTCCTGTATTATCATGGTTCTTCCTTTCTCGAACTAATGTTCTCGAATATTTGTTTGTATTATAGCATAGGATTCTCCGAAATGCAAGCAAAAAGAACTGAAAATCCGAACATATTTTCTTATCAAAAAAAGAACAATGTATGCATAAGCAATTTGCTTCTTATACACACACTGTTCTTTATACGATCAGCAGATAAATTCTTACTCTTCTTCCTTTTTCACGCGATCCAACTGATGCAGTACCTCAAAGGCATCTGCCAGATACTGGTTTGCTGCTTTTGCAAAATCGCCTTTATCGGACAGTTCTGCCAAGGACGGATCAATCGGCATCTTGCCAAGCACTTTAAGATCCATTTTACCTGCAACTTCTTCGATATGACTCTCGCCAAATACGGAGATCTTCTTACCACAGTCCGGACATACCAGATAGCTGTAGTTTTCAACAATACCAAGGATCGGCACATTCATGCTCTTTGCCATATGGTATGCTTTCTTTACAATCATCTGAACAAGATCCTGCGGCGAGGATACGATCACGATGCCATCCAGCGGCAGAGACTGGAATACGGTCAGAGGCACATCACCGGTTCCCGGCGGCATGTCCACGAACAGATAGTCCAGTTCTCCCCAGATCACATCGGTCCAGAACTGTTTCACCATACCGGAAATAACCGGTCCTCTCCAGATAACCGGTGCTTCTTCATCCGGCATCAGCAGATTGATAGACATAACTTTGATATCATTTTCTGCCAGCGGCGGATAAATACCGTTGTCGTCCGCCTGAGCCGGTCCATGCAGTCCATACATTTTCGGAATGGACGGTCCTGTGATATCTGCATCCAGAATACCTGTGCGATAGCCCTTTTCTGCCATCAAGTTTGCCAGAGATGCCGTTACCATAGATTTGCCGACACCTCCTTTTCCGCTGACAACACCGATCACATGTTTCACCTTTGTATATTCATTTGAAGCCACCTGAAAACTTGTCGGTTTATTTTTTGATGGACATCCCTCGCAGCTTTCCTTGGTGCAGCTGCTGCTGCATTGTTTCTCAGCCATTTTCAAACCTCCTCATACAATCTTTTCTTTATCGTAACTGCTTTTGACAGTCATCATACAAAACCATGGAGAATCCTGTCTCTATGGGATTACCAGCTAACTATAACGCATTTTCTGAAGTATTACAACCTGCTATCAAAAAGCATAGTGAATGTTCCGTGCCTTTTTGATAAATAAGCATTTATACTTTAAATCTCCGCAAACGTATATCGCTGTCTGATTCCGGCAGTCATAATATCAAATACAAGACTTCCATCCGGAAGCACATTCTTTTCATATGTTACGTCTTTCCCTTTAAATTTATCCAGAATGAACTTTTCCGGGTCATCTGTACGTATCTCATCAATAAATACATCTCTCATCTGATTGTTTGCACATTTATTGAAAATTTCCCAGACTGTTTCATATTCCTTCATCACAGTTTCCTCTGCTTTCCAAAAGATATTCTACTATAATTATATTGTCTGCATTTTTCTTTTTTGCTTACCGATGGCATCCAGAATGCAGTCCGCTGCATGTGCCTTGCTCATAAGGTCAAATGCCTGCTCGCCTTCCTTCGTAATGATCGTGATCACGTTGGTCTCTGTGCCAAATCCGGCTCCTGCTGTTTTTAAGTTATTTGCAACGATCATATCCAGTTTTTTCTTTTCCAGCTTTTTCTTTGAATTTTCCACAACGTGCTCCGTTTCCATGGAAAATCCACATAAAAATGTTTTTTCGGTTCTGTTTTCCCCAAGATATTTCAAAATATCCTGTGTGCGGGTGAGGGCAATGCTCATTTCGCCATCGGATTTTTTGATTTTCTGATCTGAAACTTCACATGGACGATAATCTGCTACCGCTGCAGCCATGATCACGATATCCGCATCCGCTGCCTCTTCTTTCACTGCCTCAAACATCTGCTGTGCACTGTTTACTGAAACCATCTTCACAAAATGCGGCTCCTCCGCCTCTGTGTGTCCTTTTATGACCGTCACGGAAGCTCCACGCAGCATCGCAGCTTTCGCCAGTGCAAATCCCATTTTTCCGGTTGAATGATTGGTAATATAACGCACTGGATCAATTGCTTCCATCGTAGCTCCGGCACTGACCAGAACCTTCAGTCCTTTCATATCCTTTTCGCGTGCAATGCTCCGTACAATATGCTCGACCAGCAGCTTTTCTTCCGGAAGCTTGCCGATCCCGGAGTCACCGCAGGCAAGATGTCCGCTCGCTGCCTCCACGATTTCAAAGCCATAGCCCTGAAGACGTTTCATATTGTTCTGTACGATCGGATTGAGGTACATATTGCTGTTCATCGCCGGGGCAATGATCTTCGGGCAGGTGCATGCAAGTGCCGTCGTTGTCAGTATGTCATCCGCAATCCCGTTTGCAAGCTTTCCTATTATATTGGCACTCGCAGGGGCAACCATCAGCAGATCTGCCCTCTTTGCCAGCGAAATGTGCTCTACCTGGAACTGAAAATTCCGGTCAAATGTATCGATCAGACATTTATTTCCGGTAAGTGTCTCAAATGTGATCGGATTGATAAAATTGACTGCATTCTTCGTCATGATCACTTCCACATTACAATGCAGTTTCTTTAACATACTTGCCACATTTGCCATTTTATATGCTGCAATACTTCCTGTTATCCCAAGTATTACTGTCTTTCCTTCTAACATTTCAAAACCTCATGTTCTTTTTTAGTGTACTTTTTACATGATAACACACTTTTTGCATATTGTCAGCCTGCATGGAAAAATTACACAGTTTCCCTTGTCATTTAAAATTCGCTATGCTATGATACTGATGTTTATGAGCCAAGGAACAATGCACAAAACATTTTCTGTTTTTCATTTACCGGGCTACATTATTTTATATCTTCAGGAGGATTTTTATCATGAAAAAGGACACTCGATACCTGGTCAGTGTTGCACTTATGGCAGCGATCGTCATTCTTCTGGCTAATACACCACTTGGAATGATCCAGCTCCCGATCATTAAGGCGACAACTGTACACATTCCGGTTATCATCGGTGCGATTCTTTTAGGTCCGTCCGCCGGTGCGATTCTGGGAGCGATTTTCGGCATCTGTTCCCTGATCAGCAACACAACTGCCCCAACACTTCTTTCGTTTGCTTTTTCTCCGTTTCTGAGTACGACCGGACTTGCCGGTGTGGTAAAAGCAATCTGGATTTCTGTTGGATGCCGCATTATGATCGGCGTGATCTCAGGATGGCTGTGGATCTTACTTCGAAAACTGAAAGCGAATTCTTATTTTTCCCTTATCATCACCGGGTTCTTCGGTTCGATGGTAAATACAATTTTTGTTATGGGCAGTATTTATCTGCTTTTTGCCGGACAGTATGCAGCTGCCAAGGATGTGGCACGCACTGCTGTGTTTGGCCTGATCATGGGTACGGTTACTGCATCCGGTATCCCGGAAGCAATCGCAGCCGCAATCCTTGTCACTGTCATCACAAAAGCACTGTTGAAGGTTATTCCTAATCTTTCGAAAGCTTCTGCTAACTAAATCGCAGGCACATCTGCTGCACATGCTATGTGTCTTCGCAGAATGGAGGACATTTTGATTCTTGCAATTGACATTGGAAATACAAACATTGTGATCGGCTGTATTCGTGGGGAGGAAGTTCTCTTCACGGAGCGCCTTTCCACAAATACTACACATACCACACTGGAATATGCCATCAGTTTTAAAAATGTACTGGAAATTTATCAGATCGATGCAAAGGAAATCGAAGGTGCCATTATTTCTTCCGTTGTTCCGCCGATCACCAATCTGATCCGTGACTCGATCCATAAGATCACCGATGCGGAAGTCCTGATCGTCGGTCCCGGTGTAAAAACCGGTCTGAATATTCTGATGGATAACCCAAAAACACTGGGAAGTGACCTGGTTGTCAATGCAGTAGCCGGCATCAGTGAATATCCGGTTCCGTTGATTCTGATCGACCTTGGCACTGCAACCACCATTTCCGTAATCGACAATAAGAAAAACTACATCGGCGGCATGATCCTGCCTGGAATCCATGTTTCCACAGACTCCTTGACCAGCCGTACTTCACAACTGCCGCGTATCGGTGTAGAAGAACCTCGCCGTCTGATCGGCACCAACACCATAGACTGCATGAAGAGCGGTATGATCTACGGAAATGCATCCTGCCTGGATGGCATGATCCAACGTATTAATCGCGAACTTGGTGAAAAAGCAACTGTAGTTGCCACCGGAGGTCTTGCACGTTTTATCGTTCCACACTGCCTGGAACACATTGTTCTGGATGACGAACTGCTCTTAAAAGGTCTGAAATACATTTACTATAAAAACCGCAATCCACATCATGCCGGCTAAAAACATCCTTTAGAATAAATTGCTGCATATTGAGACCGAAATCTGCACCGTTCTGAATTGTTATACAAAAATATTTACAGTTCTTAAAAAAAGTCATTGACAACTTCAGAAATATTTGATAATATATAAGACGTGTCACGGACACGATACAGGGGATTGGTCAAATGGTATGACAGAAGTCTCCAAAACTTTTAGCGGGAGTTCGATTCTCTCATCCCCTGTTATAAAAACCGAAAGGTCTTAAAGGACTTTTCGGTTTTTTGCATATTCTGAACCTTGTATTTTCAGGAGGATTTCTTTTATATTAAATCATCAAACAATGCATATCGGTCTGCTATCCTGATACCTCTTTGCTGCTTGCAAGCGATGCTTTCGCCTGGACTTTCCATGCTGCTGATGTCCATTGCCATAATCGATGATCAGAATCATGCCTTGGAGCAGCTTGCAAAAGCAAACAGGAAATCGCTGCAAGACTTGAAATTTCAACCGTTCTTAACCCCTCTGTCACAGAATTGTCTTCCTATATTGAAATCAACCTTGCGATTCAGAAATTTCCTGAAATTATCAATGAATATTTTGATGCAGACCGTACTTATATTTTCGAAAACGATTTCACAAAAAATATTACCCGAAATACTTATGAGTACGTAAAAATTCTGGATGCCTGCCTTAACCGTAAAATAAACCAGACCGGTGTTGCGTAATTCCATGATACTAAATGAAGTCAGTGTTTCTGTTGGGTCTGTATATGGGAAAACAGAAGAAAATCTGGAAGAGATGCTCAAAGAAGCAGATCACAGAATGTATATAGAGAAAAAAAGCATCATCAGAAAACCAAATAAAAATTTACGGATGTTTTAGACTGTGCAAAGGAATCCGAAAACAAAATGAAAGTAACATGAATCAGAA
>URUU01000046.1 GCA_900551235.1 uncultured Lachnospiraceae bacterium | reverse complement strand
GTCAGCAAAGCTGACCAGAATCGCGTGCCAAGTCTCACGTGCGTTCGACTTGAAAATCGTTATCAGCAGAGCTGACCAAATCATGTGCCAGGTCTCATGTGTGTTCGACTTGATTTCTCTGTGAATATAGAAAGGAATTAGAAATGACAGTAGAAATGTTAAAAGGTAAGATTCACCGGGCAACCGTTGTACAGGCGGAACTGGATTATGTGGGAAGTATTACCGTGGACGAAGAACTTCTGGATGCAGCAGGCATTTTAGAATATGAAAAGGTGCAGATCGTGGATGTGGATAATGGAAGCCGGTTTGAAACATATACAATCTGCGGGGAACGCGGAAGCGGCATGATCTGTTTAAATGGTGCAGCGGCACGCTGTGTCAGTACAGGGGACAAGATCATTATCATGGCTTATGGTCAGTATGAACCGGAAGAGGCAAAAAGCCATAAACCATCTGTTGTATTTGTGGATGAGAAAAACAGGATCAGCAGAATCTCATGTTACGAAAAACATGGACAGTTGGGTTGAAATCAGTATCAGATGTGAGCAGCAGGGTTGTAACCGTGACAGGACGCGATTCTGCATCTGATATGGCATGATTTTTTGAAATTCAGTTCAGAGGCTATCTCGTAATCTATAAAAAGAGGAGAGAAACAAAATGCAGGTAACAAAAACAGTCGGGGAGACAAGAAGACAGGTAAAACAATGGAAAAAAGAAGGAAAGACCATCGGACTGGTACCGACCATGGGATTTCTTCATGAAGGACACGCAAGTCTGATACGTAAATGCAGAGAGCAGAATGATATCGTAGTAGTTTCAGATTTTGTAAATCCGACGCAGTTCGGCCCGAACGAAGATTTAGAGGCATATCCCAGAGATTTCGAGAGGGACAGCGTGCTTTGTGAAAGTCTTGGAGCAGACCTGATCTTTGCACCGTCTCCGGAAGATATGTATCATGATCCGCATGCCTTTGTAAGTATCGACACCTTATCAGAAACACTTTGCGGAAAAACAAGACCGATCCATTTCAAGGGCGTGTGTACAGTTGTAACAAAACTGTTCCACATTGTAGGACCGGATCGTGCTTATTTTGGGGAAAAAGATGCACAGCAGCTCGCGATCATCCGCAAAATGGCAGAAGATCTGAATTTTGATATTGAGATTGTCGGCTGTCCGATCGTCCGTGAAGAAGACGGACTGGCAAAATCTTCCCGGAACACTTACTTAAATGAGGAAGAGAGAAGAGCGGCTCTTTGCCTTTCAAGAGCAGTAAAAGCCGGAAAAGAAGTGATTTACAAAGGAGCAGATGCAAAAGAGGTGCTGAATCCGATGAAAGCGATCATTGAGGCAGAACCGCTGGCACGTATTGATTATGTGATGATGGTAGATGCACTTACGATGCAGCCGGCAGAAAAGGCAGATCGGGATGTGCTGGTTGCGATGGCAGTCTATATCGGAAAAACAAGACTGATCGACAACTTCAGCTATGGTGTGTAGCCTATGAAGAATATTATGAATAAAATCGGAAAAATCAGTTCCTTTTTAACAAAATACATCGGTGTGATTATCATTGCATTTTCCATACTTGCCTTTTTCTGGCGGGACGGTTTTGCCTGGACGACAAAATACACATCGGTATTTCTTGGCGTGGCGATGTTCGGAATGGGGCTCACGATCCGGATGGAGGATTTCAAAGTTGTATTTTCAAAACCAAAAGAAGTGCTGATAGGATTCGTGTCACAGTATACGATCATGCCGCTGATCGCCTGGATTCTCTGTATGATCTTAAAACTTCCGACCGAACTGGCACTTGGTGTGATCTTAGTCGGCTGCTGTCCAGGCGGAACGGCGAGCAACGTGATCACCTACATTGCAGGAGGTGATGTGGCACTTTCCGTTGGCATGACGATCGCCTCAACCCTGATCGCTCCGCTGATGACACCACTGCTGGTTTATCTTCTGGCAGGAACCTGGGTAGAAGTGTCTTTCTGGGCCATGGTAATCTCCGTTGTAAAAGTAATTCTGATCCCTGTCCTTCTTGGTATCCTGATCCGGACATTATTCGGAAAGCAGATCGAAAAAATATCGGAGGTTCTGCCGCTGATCTCGGTTGTGTCAATCGTGATGATCATTTCCGGAATTGTATCAGTAAATGCAGAAAAAATCTTAAGCTGCGGTGTACTGGTATTGCTCGTCGTAGCAATCCACAACCTCTGCGGCATGGGGCTTGGACTTCTGGCAGCAAAAATATTCCACATCGAATATTCCAAGGCAACAGCAATCGCAATCGAAGTGGGAATGCAGAACAGCGGACTTGCCGTTTCCCTTGCGGCTGCAAATTTTGCGACAAGCCCGCTGGCAACCCTTCCAGGAGCGATCTTCAGCGTATGGCATAATATTTCCGGCTCTGTTTTTGCCGGAATCCGAAGAAAAGGAATATCTCCTGCCGCTGTTTTTCCGCTTTTTCTTTACAGTTTACACAAAAGGGTATAACATATAACTATTATCAAAATAGAAGGTGGACAAAATTATGGATTATTCAATGAATACAAAATGTGTACAGGCGGGTTATACACCGGGAAACGGAGAACCAAGGCAGATTCCGATCATTCAGTCAACGACTTACAAATATAATACGAGCGAAGACATGGGAAAGCTGTTTGATCTGGAAGCAGAAGGATATTTTTATTCCAGACTTCAGAATCCGACCAACGACTATGTGGCGGCAAAGATTACAGCATTAGAGGGGGGCAAAGCCGGTATGCTGACTTCTTCCGGTCAGGCAGCTAATTTCTTTGCACTGTTCAATATCTGTGAGGCCGGCAGCCATATTGTAGCTTCCTCCTCCATTTATGGCGGAACCTATAACCTGATTTCCGTAACAATGAAAAAAATGGGTGTGGATGTGACATTTATTGATCCGGACTGCACGGAAGAAGAATTAAATGCAGCATTTCAGGAAAATACAAAAGCAGTATTTGGTGAATCTATTGCGAATCCGGCACTTACGGTATTGGATATTGAAAAATTTGCAAAAGCAGCGCACGCACATGGAGTACCGCTGATCGTAGACAATACCTTTCCGACACCGGTAAATCTGCGCCCGATTGAATGGGGAGCAGACATCGTGACCCATTCTACCACAAAGTATATGGATGGACATGGTGCGGCAATTGGCGGAGCGATTATTGATGGAGGCAATTTTGACTGGATGGCTCATGCAGATAAATTTCCGGGGCTTTGTACGCCGGATGAATCTTATCACGGAATTACCTATGCAGAGAAATTTGGAAAAGAAGGTGCATTTATCACAAAGTGTACGTCACAACTGATGCGTGATCTTGGCTGTGCCCAGTCTCCGCAGAGTGCATTTATTTTAAATCTCGGTCTGGAATCACTTCATGTGCGTATGCCAAGACATGTGGAAAACGGACAGGCAGTTGCAGAATTTCTGGAGAAGCATGATAAAGTAGAATTTGTTAGTTATCCGACACTTCCATCAAACAAGTACTACGAAATTGCAAAAAAATATCTTCCAAACGGAGGATGCGGTGTTGTTTCCTTTGAGCTGAAAGGCGGAAGAGAGGCAGCAGAGAAATTTATGAAAAATCTGAAACTGGCAGCAATCGAGACACATGTGGCAGATGCCAGAACCTGCTGCCTGAATCCGGCAACTTCCACGCACAGACAGATGACAGATGAGCAGCTGCTCGAAGCCGGTATTCCGGCAGGGTTGATCCGGATCTCCTGTGGACTGGAAGATAAGAACGATCTGATCGCGGATATTGCACAGGCTCTGGATGCCATTGGGCAGAATGCCTGACAAGACTGTGAAGAAGGCACTGCCATAGGGGGCAGAAAGAGAGGAAACGTACGATGAACGAACTGTATGAGGCCATTGAACAGAAAATCAAAGCATCCGGCTATCCAAGAGCGATTTCCGGAGAAGATGTATACAATGACATCTGTGATCAGATTGACGGAAAAGAAAACGGAACCTATCTGCTTCTGTCAAAATTTGAGGAAGATGTGGTTTTTGAATACCATATCACAATCCAGGATGAGGATTTCAATCTTGGAATTTTGACGATGCGGACACCGGAAGGCGTGTTTGAAGCAGATTTTGATGAATAAGTGTGAAAGTTTTGCGGTCTGATTTCACAATTCCTTCTGCCTTTAATTTTTTCAGTTCACGCATCATGGCACTGCGGTCAACGGAAAGATAATCGGCAAGTGTAGTTAAAGAAAAAGGCAGCGTAAAGCTGTCTGAATGTTGCTCCTGTGCAAGTTTTTCGAAATAGCACAGGAGCTTTTCTTTTGTCGTTCTCTGAGATAAAATTTCCAGATGTTCGCTTAAAGCAATTGCTTTTCTGGAGATTAGCTGAAGTGCATTGCTGACTAAAAGACTGTGAAAACTGCAGGCATTTGGGCAGCGTTTGATCAGGTGGGCATAGTCGATAAACTGGATCTTGCAGTTTTTTATGCAGACCACCTGCAAAGAATCGCAGTCAGGTGACAGGGCAGAAAGTGCAGAGCCGAAGACATCACCTTCTTTGAGATATTCCAGAATGGTCTGGCGACCATCTAAGTGCGTGCGGATGATGGCAGCTTCACCTTCCAGAAGACAACCGATGCGATCCGGGTGGTCGGAGAAAAAACAGATGGTCTCATCGGCGGAAAAAGACTTTTCGATCGCGTGGAAACAGCTCATCATGCGTTTATATTCGTC
This sequence comes from uncultured Lachnospiraceae bacterium, assembly GCA_900551235.1. Classification (GTDB taxonomy): domain Bacteria; phylum Bacillota; class Clostridia; order Lachnospirales; family Lachnospiraceae; genus Hominisplanchenecus. Next base: position 11,733 of record URUU01000046.1, on the reverse strand, counting down.
CGGTGTGATGCCGGTAAAAAGAGAAATTTTGGTGTGCATAAGTATCCTCCCGTAAAATGTTGCATATGCAACAGAAATATATTCTGCAATAAAGTATAGTATAACTACAACAAAAAAGCAAATGATAATTTACTATAATAAAAAACTTAAAGCTGCGCAGGGCATTTTGCTTCAGGGATAAAAATACAACTGCGAAGATCTAAAGCACTTGGAGAACTACAGGAGGTATGCTATGAAAACATTAAAGCTGAGAGATGATTTTTACTGGGCGGGGATCGTGGATGACACGCTCAGGGTTTTTGATATTATCATGTACACAGAATTTGGTACAACATACAATTCTTATGTGCTCAAAAGCGGCGGTAAAGTTATATTATTTGAAACAGTAAAGGAAGCTTTTTTTGAGGAATGGATGGAGAAACTTGGCGAAGTGATCGATGTGACGAAGATTGATTATCTGGTAGTCAACCATACGGAGCCGGATCATGCGGGCAGTGTACAGCGTCTGTTAAACTTAAGTCCGCAGCTGAAGATCATTTCCACTGCCTGCGCAGCCGGATTCTTGAAAGAAATCGTAAACGGGGAATTCTGCAGTCTGATCGTGCATGACAATGAGACGATGAAAATCGGAGAGAAAACACTGCGTTTTCTGCTGGTCCCGAATCTGCACTGGCCGGATACCATGTACACGTTTATTGAAGAAGAGCAGGTGCTTGTGACTTGTGATTCGTTTGGCTCCCATTACGGTTTTCCGGATGTGCTGGTCAGCAAAGTGACAGACCATGAGGGTTATATGCGGGCAACCAAATATTATTTTAACTGCATCATCGGACCGTTCAAACCGTTTATGCTGAAAGCTCTGAAGCGTGTAAGGGAACTGGATGTTTCAATGATCTGTCCGGGACATGGCCCGGTGCTGGATTCCGGAATCGACTTTATCGAAGATACGTATGAGAGATGGTGTACTGTGATCAATCCAAATCAGAAAAAAACGGTCATTATTCCTTATGTAAGTGCCTATGGATATACAAAACAGATCGCAGAGAAGATTGCAGAAGGCATCAAAGCCAGCGGTGATATTGATGTGCGAAGCTACGATATGGTGACAGCAGATCAGGCAAAGGTACTGGAAGAGATTGAATTTGCCGATGGTATTTTATTTGGAACACCAACGATCGTCGGGGAGGCATTAAAGCCGATCTGGGATCTGACTACATCTATTTTTGCAGGAACGCATGGCGGGAAAATGGCAAGTGCATTTGGCAGTTACGGCTGGAGCGGAGAAGGCGTGCCGCATATCATGGAGCGTCTGAAGCAGCTTCGCATGAATACCGTGGACGGACTTCGCATCCGTTTCCGTCCGGGAGATACGGATCTTGTGGATGCCTTCGAATATGGCTATAATTTTGGTTCTCTGCTGCAGGATAAAAAGACGGGAGAAACGGTCAAAGGCAGCCGCAGACTTGTAAAATGTCTGGTGTGCGGAGAGATCTTTGATTCTTCACTGGAGGTATGTCCGGTCTGCGGTGTCGGACGTGAAAATTTTGTGCCGGTGGAAGAGAAAGAAAGCACGTATCGAAAAGACGGCGATGAATTTTATGTGATCCTTGGAAACGGTACAGCAGGACTCAACGCGGCAAAAGCCATCCGGGAGCGGGATAAGACTTCTTCCATTCTTATGGTATCAGAGGAAAAATATCCAACGTATAATCGTCCAATGCTGACAAAGGCATTGAATGCCGGGCTTGAGATCAGTCAGATCCAGGTGGAACCAAAGAGATGGTATGAGGAAAATCAAGTCGCTCAGATCCTTGGCAAAAAGATTGTTTCAGTGGATAAAGAGAAAAAAGAAGTTGTGCTTGAGGATGGTATGCGTCTGAAATATACGAAACTGATCTATGCGTTGGGAGCGAAAAGCTTTGTGCCTCCGATCCCGGGAAGTGAAAAACAGCAGGTGGCTGCGATCCGTACACTGGAAGATGCCAGAAAAATCGAGCGGATGATACCAAAGAACGGACATGCGGTCGTGATCGGCGGCGGGGTACTTGGACTTGAGGCAGCCTGGGAGCTGAAAAAGGCAGGATGTGGTGTCACCGTTCTGGAAGCGGCTCCGGTTCTGATGGGAAGACAGTTAGATGAAGGTGCGGCAGCAATGCTTAAAACAGTCGCGGAAAGTGCAGGCATCATGATCCGCACCGGAGTAAAGACCAAGAAGATCAAAGGACAGGAACGTGTGACGGCCGTCTGCCTGGCAGACGGGGAAGAAATCGCGGCAGATCTGGTTCTGATTTCCTGCGGTGTGCGTGCAAATACAGAACTTGCAGAAAAGATGGGGCTTAGGATAAACCGGGCAGTCGTTGCAGATGAAAAAATGCAGACCAGTGAGAGAGATATCTATGCCTGCGGAGACTGTGTGGAATTTGAAGGGGAAAATGCAGCACTCTGGTCAGAAGCAAGTGAACAGGGAAAAGTCGCAGGAGCAAATGCAGCCGGGGAGTGTGTGACTTATCAGAAAGTGCAGATGCCGCTTTCCTTTAATGGAATGAATACTTCCCTGTATGCGATCGGAGATAATGGCAGAAACAAAAATCTCCTCTATAAAACACTGGAGATCTGTGACAGGAGTAAAAAGCAGTACGAAAAACTGTATTTCCTGAATGGAAAGCTCTGCGGTGTGATTTTGATCGGAAATGTATCAAAAATGGCAAAACTGACAAAACTGATTGAGAGGAAAGCGACTTTTGCGGAAGTGATCCTGGAGAAGGAAACAGAAAGTTATTGATTTTACCGTTGTAGTGAAGAGAAAAATATTATATAATTGAGGCAGGTGGTGTCGAAGGCAGGAACCACCTGCCTTAAACTTAATCAGGTTAAAATCAAAAAGAGGAGTGTGGTAGCAAATGTTAAGAATTGGTATGCTGACAAGCGGCGGTGACTGTCAGGCACTTAATGCAACAATGCGTGGGGTAGTCAAAGGTCTCAGTGCAAATGTACAGGAACTGGAGGTTTATGGTTTTTATGACGGATACAAGGGTCTGATCTACGGCAATTACCGTATGCTTTCCGCAAAAGATTTTTCCGGAATCCTGACAAAGGGCGGAACGATCCTGGGAACCTCCAGACAGCCTTTCAAGCTGATGCGTACACCGGACGAGCACGGACTGGATAAAGTAGAAGCCATGAAACAGAATTATTACAAACTGCGCCTGGACTGTCTGGTGATCCTTGGGGGAAATGGAACACAGAAGACAGCAAACCTGCTGCGTGAAGAAGGACTGAATATCATCCATCTGCCAAAGACGATAGACAATGATATTTATGGAACGGATATGACATTCGGTTTCCAGAGTGCTGTTGACATCGCAACGGATGCGATCGACCGCATCCACACCACAGCGGCATCTCACAACCGTGTATTTCTGGTTGAAGTTATGGGACACAAAGTTGGCTGGCTGACACTTCATGCCGGAATTGCCGGCGGTGCGGATATCATCCTGCTTCCGGAGATTCCTTACGATATCGATAAGATCATCGAGGCGATCCACAAAAGAGCAGCATCCGGACATGGATTTACCATTCTGGCAGTTGCAGAGGGTGCAATCTCCAAAGAAGATGCAGCACTTCCAAAGAAAGAATTAAAAGAAAAGATTAAAAAGAGAAAACATCCGTCCGTATCCTACGAACTGGCAGATCAGATTTTCCAGAAGACCGGCATCGAAGTACGTATCACTGTTCCGGGGCATACACAGAGAGGTGGAAACCCTTGCCCATATGACCGTGTACTGTCTACCAGACTGGGTGCGGAAGCAGCAGCTCTGATCATGAAAAAGGAATACGGTTACATGGTAGGTATCATCAATGGCAAAGTCAAGAAAGTACCGCTCGGTGATGTGGCCGGCAAGCTGAAGATGGTTTCTCCGGATGATCAGCTGATCAAAGAAGCAAAATGCATCGGCATTAGTTTCGGTGTATAAGAGCTTCCATACAGAGACAGAACATTCTGTCAGATATTATTTTAGAAACAGAGGGAAAGCATGAGCTATACTGCTTTATACCGCAAATTCCGTCCTGACTCTTTCGCTGAGGTGAAGGGTCAGGACGCTATTGTGCGAACATTAAAAAATCAGATCAGGGCACAGCGTATCGGACATGCCTATCTGTTCTGCGGCACCAGGGGAACGGGTAAGACAACGGTGGCGAAAATTCTTGCAAAGGCGGTAAACTGTGAACATCCCATTGATGGAAATCCCTGTAACGAATGTGAAACCTGCAGGGCGATCGCGGCAGGAACTTCCATGAATGTGATCGAGATCGATGCAGCTTCCAACAACGGTGTGGACAACATCCGTGAAATAAGGGAAGAGGTCGCTTACTCACCGACCAGCGGCAGATACAAGGTCTACATCATCGACGAGGTCCATATGCTGTCTATAGGTGCGTTTAATGCACTGCTTAAGACACTGGAGGAACCGCCTTCCTATGTTATTTTTATTCTGGCGACGACAGAGGCACATAAGATCCCTATTACGATCCTTTCGAGATGTCAGCGTTATGATTTCAAGCGGATTGCCCGTACGACGATCGTGGACCGTCTGCAGGAGCTGATGGACGAGGAGCAGGTTGAAGTCGAAGAAAAAGCATTGCGTTACATTGCCAAAAAAGGTGACGGTTCCATGCGGGATGCCTTAAGTCTTCTGGATCAGTGTATCGCTTTTTATCTGGGGGAAAAGCTGACCTATGAACATGTACTTGATGTACTCGGTGCAGTGGATACGGATGAATTCAGCAAACTGCTGCGGGAGATTTTAGACGGAGATGTCACACAGGTGATCCTGCATCTGGAAAATATGATCATGCAGGGACGTGATCTGTCACAGCTTGTGACAGACTTCACCTGGTATCTGCGAAATCTCCTTTTGCTCAAAAGTTCGGATAACATGGAAGATGTGCTGGATGTCTCCGCAGAGAACCTGGAGCAGCTGAAGGAAGAAGCAGCGATGGTGAGGGATGATACGCTGATGCGTTATATCCGTATTTTTTCAGAATTACAGAATCAGATCAAGTATGCAGGCTCCAAACGGGTGATGCTGGAGGTGGCACTGATCAAGCTCTGCCGGCCGCAGATGGAGCAGGATCAGCTCTCAGTGCTGGAACGCGTGCGGAGACTGGAAAAACAGTTGTCATCCGGTGTGATGGTAAGGCAGCAGGAAGCGGTTTCGTCATCTGTTTACCAGAACAGTCCATTTGCAGATCACGAAAATACAGCCGGGATGGAAGCAGCATCAGATGCAGTGGATATTTCAGCACTGGAAAAAGCGGCACCGGAGGATCTGCAGAAGGTTGTTGGTATGTGGCGGACGATTCTTGCACAGACATCGGGCAGATTTCGTGTGGTACTGGCAAGTGCGGTACCCAAATTTAATTTAGAGAAAGATGATGGCACACTTTATATTGTATTTTCCGATTTTCTTGGTGAGACATATGTCAACGATTCCAAGAAGGCGGAAGTGCTGGAGCAGATCATTGCGGCAAAGACCGGAAAACAGGTGAAGGTCAGAATGATCCTGCAGGCAGATGAGCATGTGACAAATGCCAGACTATCCAAAGTACAGGTGCAGCAGGCATTGGAAAATCTGGTTCATGCAGATATAGAAATAGAAGATGACTAACGAAACTATTGTAAAATCAGGAGGATTAAAAATGGCAAAACGTGGAGGATTTCCGGGCGGAGGTATCCCGGGTAATATGAACAATCTGATGAAACAGGCACAGAAAATGCAGCGCCAGATGGAAGAAAATCAGAAAGCACTGGAAGAAAAAGAATTTACCGCAGCAGCAGGCGGAGGTGTGGTAGAAGTGACGATCTCCGGTAAAAAAGAAGTAACTAAAGTTTCATTGAAAGAAGAAGTGGTAGATCCGGATGACATCGAAATGCTGGAAGATCTGATCATGGCAGCCACAAACGAAGCACTGAGAAAAGTTGATGAAGAAACCAATGCAGTGATGTCAAAACTGACAGGCGGCCTTGGCATGGGTGGAGGATTTCCGTTCTGATGGATTATTATAGCAGTCAGATTACAAAACTGATCGAAGAACTGTCAAAACTGCCGGGTGTGGGGGCAAAATCAGCCCAACGCCTGGCGTTTCATATTATTAACCGTCCGATCGAAGAAGTACAGCGTCTTTCTGATGCGATCATCGATGCGCGAAAAAATGTCAGGTACTGTAAAGAGTGTTTTACATTGACGGATGAGGAACTTTGTCCGATCTGCAAAAATGATGCCAGAGACCACAGTACGATCATGGTAGTTGAAAATACAAGAGATCTGGCAGCATACGAAAAAACAGGTAAATTTGACGGTGTTTACCATGTGCTGCATGGCGCGATTTCACCGATGCTTGGCATCGGTCCTGGTGATATTCGTCTGAAAGAATTGATGACAAGGCTGCAGGGCGATGTCAGGGAAGTGATCATTGCCACAAATTCCAGTCTGGAAGGGGAGACCACTGCCATGTATATCAGCAAACTGATCAAACCAACCGGCATAAAAGTCAGCCGCATTGCGAGCGGTGTGCCAGTGGGCGGAGATCTGGAGTATATTGATGAAGTTACGCTGCTTCGTGCCCTGGAAGGACGTGTGGAGCTGTAAAATAAAGGTCAGAAAGTCACAGAGCATCAATGGCATGTGTGATGCCAAGGGTGATCTGTGCAGCAAGAGGCATTACAGCAGACAACCGCGTAGACTGAAGAACCAGGTGGGAAAATGGGGTAAACGATGCTACGATTCCGGTTACGAAAAAATCTCCGACGGCACAGAGTTCTTTATCAACCCCGGCACCGGGACACAGACTTCCTTTTCCGGCGGTGATATATCCAAGATGTTCCTTTGTACCAAAAGAGGCATCGACAGCGATCAGAGGATGTCCATTCCAGACATCACGTATTTCCGCAAGAGTTTCGTCCAGATTCAGGGCATGTACGGGCATCTCCAGTGTACCAAACAAGGGGATGCTTTTTTGATACCTTTCACGCAGGGCACTTCCCACCATTGGCCCTAAGCTGTCTCCGGTCACACGGTCACTACCGATGCACAAAACGACTGGCATCTGATGAGAACTGTCATACAGTTTCAGACTCCGGGAAAGCGAATGTCCCAGAAGCTGAGGTGTTTTTGGAGAATGAGCGTCAAAATAGCTGGGAGTTTCAGATAATAACATATCAAATAGTCCTTTCTTCCGTTTTCAGATCTGTTTTTAAAGTGTATCCCGGTGGAAAAAGCTTTATTCACGGCACTTAATATGTCGGAAAACTTTTTTGATCTTACCCACAAATCGCTAAATTTTGCAGATACTTTGTGGTAGGATAGGCATATCAGCGAGGGTTGTATAGTAAGAAGGAGGATCGAGCGTATGATCGAAATGGTTTACCGGGGAAGTTCGAAGGATGGAAAAGAAAAAGGAAGAAGCAGCCTGCCAAAGAATATAAGGCAGATTGGAGATGCGGGAAAAGAAAAAAGAGTTTATATAGAAGATTATGTGATCACATTTCTGGAAAAGACGGACTGTGCGATACTCTTGGGCGAAGTATGGCAAAATGGTTCTATGAAATGTCTGTTTGCGGACGGGGCAGTGAAAGTCGAAGCCGACCTGCCGGATGATGCGTCCTGGGAAAATATTTACCGGGAAATGAAAACCTGCTTTCCGGGCAGAGAGATTCTTGGATGGGCAAAGAGAATGGAGGAACTGGAAGAAGAAACGCTTCCGGAAACATTGCTGGATGTTCATCGGGAACAGTTTCCGGGAGAGGACAGGCTGTTGCTGGTGTACGATGAGGAGGAAAACGCAAATGTGTATCTGACAGAAAGTACCGGGATCCACCGGCAGCCAGGCTACTGCATCTACTATGAGAAAAATGAACAGATGCAGAATTATATGATAAAAAAGAATGAAGGAAAATCCGTAGAATCTGAAGCAAAAGGGCAGGATAAAGCCATCCGCAGTTTCCGCCGCAGATTTTCAGAAAAATATGAAAACGCACCAAAAGAAGAAAACAGTCAGCCGGCAGTTAAAACTCCTTTGATGGTGCGTTTTTTGTATGGTGCAAGCATGTTTCTGGTATTGACAATCCTTATTATAGGTGTGACGATGGTCAATAATTACGGACGCATGAAAGATATGGAGGTAACACTTCAGGAAATGGCACTTGGGGAAACACAGAAAGAAACAAAAGCATTGGCAGCATCGGCACAGGCAGAAGGGGAAAAGAGTCGGGAAAAAAAAGCTTTCAATGAAACAGAAAAAACGTGGGTGCTAAAAGAAAGCAGTACAGAAAGCAATGCGATGACAGAAAGCGGCAGCCAGACAAAAGAAACAACGGTGCAGACTGCAGAAACTGTACAAAGCAGAAGTACAGAGCAGAAGATGGACAGGCAGAACGAAAAAACCCGCGAAACCAATACACAGATAACAGAAAAGGAAACGGACGCACAGACAAATACAACTGCACAAGACAGCATATCCGCTTCAGGCAGGAACACTGCATCGGATCATATGGCACAGTATCAGGCAGAGTATACGGTTCGGGAGGGTGATACGCTGGCAATTGTCTGCCGCATGTATTATGGAAATCTGGACAAGCTGCAGGAAATATGTGACCTGAACGGAATTACCGATCCAAATACCATTTTGCCAGGGCAGAAACTGGTACTTCCGTAACCATGGATGCCGCCAGACGGTTCAAATATCATTTGCAAAACAGATTCTGGAAGAAAAGGAAGAGTGGTGAATGATATGGAAAATGTGTTGGAAAGCATTGGAAAAGAAAATGAGCGTCTGAAACAGAAGAATGACAGGTTGATCTTTATCTCCTGGCATCGTAGAATAAGAATCAGAGCAAAACAGCTTTCTACGATATTAAAAATCTGACAGGAGAAAAAGATATGTTATCATTTGAAAATGACTATTCTGAAGGAGCACATGAGAAGATCCTTCAGAGATTTATGGAAACAAATCTGGAGAAAGTATCTGGGTATGGATCTGATCCATACTGTGAAAGCGCAAAACAGAAAATCCGGGAAGCATGCGAATGTCCGCAGGCGGATATCCACTTCTTGACGGGCGGCACGCAGACAAATGCCGTTGTGATCAGCTCCATGCTGGCATCTTATGAAGGCGTGGTTGCAGCACAGACCGGCCATATAGCCTGCCATGAAGCGGGTGCCATCGAGTACAGCGGTCATAAAGTGATCACACTTCCGCAGTACGAAGGCAAAATGAAAGCAGAAGATCTGAAAAACTGCCTGAAAACCTTCTGGGATGACGAAAGCCACGAACATATGGTATTTCCGGGGATGGTTTATATTTCCCATCCTACGGAGTACGGTACTTTGTATACAAAGGCAGAGATGGAAGAGATCAGCAGCGTGTGCCGCAGTTATAATATCCCGCTGTTTCTCGACGGAGCAAGACTTGGCTATGGTCTGATGAGTGAAGAAACCGATGTAACCCTTCCGATGATCGCGAAATACTGCGATGTTTTCTATATTGGTGGGACAAAAGTCGGAGCACTGTGCGGAGAAGCCGTTGTATTTTCGGGCAACAGAACACCGAAACATTTCCTGACGCTGATCAAACAGCGGGGAGCGCTGCTCGCAAAAGGCAGAATGCTCGGAATCCAGTTTGACACACTGTTCACAGATAACCTGTACTTTGAAATCAGCAGACATGCGATCGAGATGGCAGATTATTTAAAGAAAGGACTGGCAGAAAAAGGCTGCCGTTTCTATCTGGACTCACCGACCAATCAGCAGTTTGTCATTCTCGAAAACCGGAAAATGGCAGAACTCAAAAAAGAAGTGAAGTTCAGTTTCTGGGAAAAATACGATGAAAACCACACCGTGGTACGTTTTGCGACAAGCTGGGCCACGAAAAAAGAAGATATCGATCGGCTGCTGGATTTATTATAAGATTTTAGCAGCACACAAAAGCAGGGGAAGCGATTACCCTGCTTTTTCACAACTCTTTCACAAAATCGGTCATTTTTTTCAGCTTGTTTTAAACTTTCAAGGATATACTTCTCTTAAATCAAAGAGAAAAGGAAGTGTATTCATATGAAGAAAAAATATATTGCAATTTTACTTGGCATAACTCTTGGAATGACAGCACTGGCCGGATGTTCCGGAACAAGTACATCAGAAAGCAGCACCACCCAGGAATCACAGAGCGTAACAGGTGCGACAGAAAGATCCGAAAAAATGACCGGTGAAACAGAAGAAGCAGACGTATACGGCGAAGTTACAGCCGTAAGCGATGAGGGCATTACCATAAAAGTCGGAACCATGAAACAGATGGAAAAACCGGATGATGCAGGCAATGCAGGAGAAACTCCAAATGCACAAAATTCAGATGACAAATCAGACTCAGATAATACAGAAAAGAAAGCGAATCAGAAAATGCAGACGGCAGTGAAAATAAATCAGACAATAACTCTGACAAGCGGAATGCACAGCCTCCGGCAAATATGGAAAAACCAGACGGAGACGGACAGGGCATGCCATCCATGCTGGATCTGACGGATGAAGAAAAAGAAATCAAGATCACAGATGACACCGTGATCGTCCGCGGCAGCATGGGCGGCATGGGCGGCGGTCCGCAGGGAAATGGCGGAACACCGCCGGATATGCAGCAGATACAAAGATTACGACCAAACAGGATACATCCGGCGGCATTCATGCAGCCGGAGGCGGAACGTTCTATGCATGGGATCTTGATGTTGAGACAAATGGTGAGTCCTCCGCAGCAATCCGAAGTGACCGCGGAGGCGGAAAAATGGTAGTGGACGGCGGAACCTACACTTCAAACGGAACCGGTTCACCGGCGATCTACAGTACTGCAGATATTGCAGTAAACGAGGCAACTCTGGCAGCCAACGGCTCCGAAGCCATCTGCATCGAAGGTTTGAATTCCATTCATTTATATGACAGTGATCTGACCGGAAATATGAGCGATGACAGCCGCAACGACTGTACCTGGAATGTCATTCTCTACCAGAGCATGTCCGGAGATTCCGAAGTCGGAAACAGCACGTTTGAGATGGACGGCGGAAGCCTGACTGCAAAAAACGGCGGCATGTTCTATACCACAAACACAGAGTCTACGATCACACTGGATGATGTGGATATCACAAACGCCGAAGACAGTGAATTTTTCCTGAAATGTACCGGAAATTCCAATCAGAGAGGATGGGGAAGCACAGGAGCAAATGGTGCAGACTGCCTGTTCACGGCTGTTGACCAGACAATGGAAGGAAATGTGATCTGGGATAGCATCAATGACCTTGATTTTTATATGGCAGATGAGAGTACACTGACCGGCGCGGTTACGCAGGATGATAGTAATGCCGGTGACGGCGGAGACGGATACTGCAATCTCTATATCGGAGAAGATGCAACCTGGATCGTGACAGGAGACAGTACCGTAAGTGCATTGCATTGTGCCGACACGATCGAAGATAACGAAGGCAAAACCGTGACCGTCAAAGGAACGGATGGAACGGTTTATGTAAAAGGAGACAGCAGCTATACGATTACCGTAAGTACCTATGAAGACAGTGCAGATCTGTCCGGGGCATCTGCAACCACATCCTGGAGTGCTTATGAGACCGAAAAGCCAACGGAATTAAAATAAAAATTTGCGGAGGTTTTAGACTGTGCAAAGGAATCCGAAAACAAAATG
>URUU01000045.1 GCA_900551235.1 uncultured Lachnospiraceae bacterium | reverse complement strand
CCACCTCATCCCCGGTGAAAAGAATCCCCCTGCTTCTGTCCAAAATTGCGATGCTGGACAGGTCATGAGCGCCGATCTCATAAATTTCCAGAGTGCGGTCTCCAAGCTCCAGCAAGGAGCCTTCCTCCACCGGCGTCACCTCATAATCCGTTTTATAGCCCTGGGCGTTTCCAAAAGGTGTTTTTGCCCCCTGTTCCGCCAACGGATGCAGGAACACCTTATCAAAATAGCCGTTTCCTCCGGTGTGGTCGAAGTGGCTGTGGGTATTGAGCACTCCGAGAATAGGCTTGTCTGTCAGAAGAGACATATATTCTGCAATATCCGGCAGCTGCATGCCGGAGTCGATGGCCAGGGCCCAATGACTTCCTTCCAGCAAATAGCAGTCGCAGCTGAACGGCATATCGTCGGTTTTGGTCTTTACCATCCAGGTGTCGGGGGTGATGCGGTGCGCCGTGTAGCAATCTTCAAAAGAAATTAATTTCTCGGTCTTTTCCCGTACGGTCATAGTCCTTCCCAGCTTTCGTTTTTCTTCATTATAACGAAAATCAGGCGGTATTTCTGTCATAAACTGGATGTGTTTTGTCAGTTATCCGAGAGAGTTTAAGGCTTTCTTTCCGGAATTCCCGGAGGAAAGACGCCTCAGGACAAAAGCTGGGTCAGCTTCTCCGTGAGTTCGCGGGCAGCCAGCTCGTGGGCGCCCCGTCCGGGATGATTGCGTGCTCCGCGGAGCTCCAGAGCATCTGTCAGCTCAAAGAAGGAGGCCCTGCGGTCTCCCGACTCTTGGCGGTATTCCTCCACTGCTTCGGAAATTCCCGGACAGAGCTCGTTCCCAGGCATCCCGCAGACCCACAGCAAGTAAGAGTCCGGATTTTTTAGGCGCAGCTTCCGCAAAAAGGCGATGACCGCCAGCTGAAAACGCCGCAGGTCCTCTGGGCAAAAGCTGCCGTCTTCCAGGCGGCGCTGCTGGAAGGTTTCTCCTGAAGCCTCGTCCCTCCACTCGGGGGAGGAAAAAGCGCCGCAGTCGTTTGTACCCAGATTTATGATGACCGCATGGGGCTGCCAGGCTCCAAAGTCATTGACTTGGTGTGCTCCCAGGTCTGCATTCCGCTGGCCGGACAACAGACCGCACACCTCCTCATAGCAGGGAGGGAACGCTCCGTGGGGGTTATTGTCCCAGGCGGTCAAGACGCCCCAGCCGCTTTGAGAGAGAAGGCGGACATCTGCATCCATCCTGTCGCCCGTCATCACGGCGTAGTCGTTCTCCGCAGAGAACAGCATGGCAACCCAATCCTCTTCTTCCAAGGCTCCGATAGCCCCTTCGCCGGAGGTGATGCTGTCCCCGATAAATTCCAGCCGCAGCGCCTTTTCCGGTACCGGCAGGAACGCGCCGTCCGTGCGAAGCGCATGTACCTGGAGCAGATGGTCCGGGTCCTCGGACATGGCCTGCATATCCTTGAGAATCCGGACATTTTTCACTGTTTTGGGATTTCTTCCCCGGAACAGGCAAATCCATTGCCTTCCCCGGTTCACCATCTGACGGCTGACCCAGGCGCCGTTGATCCTTGTGCTGATCCAAGGCTCCTGAACGCTGTAGTCTCCCTCCACTTCCATCCACAGCTCAGAGCCTGTGACATTTACTTCAAAGCCTGATGCAGTCCAGAACAGCGTCAGAGGGTTCAGACAGCCGTTTGTACGGCCGTGTACCTTCAGGCTCCCCACTTCATTGAAAGCGTACTCTCGCAGCATATCGCACCCATCCTTTCCCAACCAATTATTTATTTCCAGGTAAAAGCCAAGCCATCCGGCCCGAATTGTTCCGTGACTGCCTGCAGTGCCGTCACTTTCCCCAACGGCGCACTTGTCTCATCACCCTGCGGTAGGCGAGGATCAGGAAAAAATCCGCCATGATCCAGGCAATCGGGCTGGCAAAGCAGGCAGCGATAAAACCAAATGCCGGTACCAGAACCAAACCGGTAACACCTCTGGCCACCATTTCAAACACACCGGCGAACATGGCCAGTTTGCTGTAGCCCATACCCTGAATCAAAAGCCGGATTGCATTGACACCGGTCAGGGGGATAAATCTTGTTCCGCCGCCAATCGTCAGAAATACCTGAAATATATAGATTGTACTGATCCCTACCGCAATATATCTGTAAAAATCTTCTTTCAGCTGCATGGCAATCTTCATAAATACGATAAAGCAGCTGACACAGACAAGAATCAGACAGATTCCGAATATGACACCCATCTCTTCCGCCACTGCTGAAAAAACAAAATCCTGCTCCACATATGGGATCGAGGTTGGATCTCCCTGATCAATACCAAGTCCGAACCAGCCTCCTGTACCGATCGCAAATAAGGACTGCGTGATCTGATATCCGGAATCATTGATATTGCTCCATGGATGCAGAAAGGCAATCACTCTTGTTCTGACGTGCGAAAACATATGGTAAGCAACGATCGATGCCCCTGCGCCGCCTAAGATCCCCGCAAACAGGTAAAAATAATTCTTTGTTGCAATAAATACCATGATCAGATAGCCTGCAAAAAAGATAACAGCACTACCGAGATCCTTGGAAAATACCAGAATGATCACATGGGCTGCAGCTGCAACCGCCGAGATCACAACCTGTCCCAGACTTTTTGACTCTGTCAGTAGTCCGGCAATAAAAAAGACAAACAGAATCTTGACCTGGTTGAAAGCCAGATTCTGTATACAACTCCTTATGTAATCTGGACAAACTATCCGTCAGATACGGTGGAAGAAGATATCAGTTCCAATTATCTTGGAAGTTATGTTATGGAACAGGCGGGAGTGGAACTTCCACAGTATCATCAATTTCTTCTGAATCTGAAAGATGAACTTCCGGTAATCGGAGTTGACGCAGTAGAAGATAGGAATGGAAACTGGTATTCTATGGAAAATCTGCCAGAGAAATATCAGAAACTGATGAACGAGTACAGTATTCTTCAGTATAACGGTCAGTTTGAGAAAAAACAGATAAAAGAAAGTGCATTTCAGGTTACAGAATAACAAAGGTTTTGAAATTTACACCCTTGACACAGGTGATTATTTCGCATAATATAAGTATTGATATGTTGCCAGGAATGGCAGTGGATATGTTTACGGCGATGAAGAGAATAGTACATGAGGAACAATCTCAGAGAGAGATCCATATGGTGAGAGGATCTTGTGCGGGAATCATGGAACCGGCCTCGGAGCTCCATGCAAATGAAGTATGGCGTGTTATCCTGCGTTAAAGGAGTCAGAGAGAGCATTGTAATTAATAGTGCTAACTAGGGTGGTACCGCCGAAGTCCTTCGGTCCCTTTCCGGGATCTGAGGACTTTTTTTATTTTGTCGGATATTACTCCGTAATGTTCTGATAAATATACTATGAAGTTTTCACCCGGGTGAATAAATTGTAAAAAGGAGAAAGAAAATGGCAAAGAAATTAGTAGAAGCGATCACATCCATGGATGAAGATTTTGCACAGTGGTATACCGATGTGGTAAAAAAAGCAGAGCTGATCGATTACACCAGCGTAAAAGGATGTATGGCGATCAAACCGGCAGGATATGCGATCTGGGAGAATATCCAGCATGAGCTGGACCGCAGATTCAAAGAGACCGGCGTACAGAATGTATACATGCCGATGCTGATCCCGGAAAGTCTGCTGCAGAAAGAAAAAGACCATGTAGAAGGTTTTGCACCGGAAGTAGCATGGGTAACACACGGAGGACTGGAACCGCTTCAGGAGCGTATGTGTGTACGCCCGACTTCTGAGACACTGTTCTGCGATTTCTATTCCAGAGACATTCATTCTTACCGTGATCTGCCGAAAGTATATAACCAGTGGTGTTCTGTTATGCGCTGGGAAAAAACAACAAGACCGTTCCTTCGTTCCAGAGAGTTCTTATGGCAGGAAGGACATACCGCACATGCAACAGCAGAAGAGGCAGAAGCACGTACCATTCAGATGCTGAATGTTTATGCGGATTTCTGTGAAGAAGTTCTGGCAATTCCGGTTGTAAAAGGAAGAAAGACCGACAAAGAAAAATTTGCCGGAGCAGAAGCAACTTATACGATCGAATCTCTGATGCACGATGGAAAAGCACTGCAGTCCGGAACAAGCCACAACTTTGGCGACGGATTTGCAAAAGCTTATGACATCCAGTTTACAGACCGTGACAACAAGCTGAAATATGTTCATCAGACATCCTGGGGTATGACAACACGTATGATCGGTGCGATCATCATGGTACATGGAGATAACAGCGGTCTGGTGCTGCCGCCGAGAATCGCTCCGGTACAGGTAGATATCATCCCGATCCAGCAGAAAAAGGCAGGCATCCTGGAGAAAGCAGCAGAAGTGGAAGCAACACTGAAAGCGGCTGGATTAAGAGTGAAAACAGACGATACAGACAGAAGTCCGGGATGGAAATTCTCCGAGCAGGAGATGCGTGGTATTCCGGTTCGTGTGGAGATGGGACCAAAAGATATCGAAGCAGGTCAGGCTGTTGTCGTACGCCGTGATACACGTGAAAAGATCACCGTAGCAATCGACGAACTGGCAGCAGAATTGCCGAAGATCCTGGATAGCATGCAGAAAGATATGCTGGAGAGAGCACGCAAACACAGAGATGCACATACTTATGTTGCTCATAACATGGAAGAGTTAAAAGACATCGCAGACAACAAACCAGGATTTATCAAGGCTATGTGGTGCGGTGAACGTGGATGTGAAGATAAATTAAAAGAAGATGCAGGAATCACATCACGCTGTATGCCGTTTGAACAGGAAACCATTTCCGACGTATGCGTATGCTGCGGAAAACCGGCGAAAAAAATGGTATACTGGGGCAAAGCATATTAAAAAATACTGAACGCAGATCAAGAAGCAGCGAAAAAGGCTGTAAATATTCGCTTTAAAACGAAAAGGCCGTAACCTTTCGAAACAAAAATTGTTTTCGAAAGGTTACGGCTGTTTTTGTATCAGATGTGAGACGACTTACGTCTCTGTCATTGCCGGAAGTGTTCGTAAGCGTGTGCCAGGTCTCATGTGAGATCGACTTGGACGGACAAATTTTGCATTTTGTTGAGATAAGAGTTAGTTCCCAGGCTTGCGGTATGCGTACACAGCCAGTCCGTCTTTCATAGGAAGTTTCGGGCTGCCCTGGATCAGCGGAAATGCATAATCAATAAATGCCTGGGCAATATCGGTTCCGTCTTTTGTGATCCATTCAGGCGGAACCGTCTTTTCCTGATTGCAGATCAGATTGACATCCTCAAGTCCGCATTCCATCACGTATGGTTTGTCAGACTTACGGACGAAGCTGACCATCTTGCCGGTCTCGCCGTTGATGGCAGAAGTAACGCCGAAAGCCCCGGCCTGTGCAGCTTCCAGTGCATCCGTTTCAGACTGCAGGAAAGCAGAAGATCTCTGGTTGACATTCAGCTCGACCGAGCGAACTTTTACACCGAGGCGGTCACGCACCAGATTTTCCAGATATTTGCCGCATCCGGTCAGCATTTTGTGCCCGAATGCATCGATACCTGCAGAAGCAGCGTATTCACAGATAAAAGTACCATCTTTGTCATGGATACCTTCAGATACACAGACGATCAGGTTATTTTTCGTTTTAAAACACTCTTCCAAAGAAGCAAGAAAGGCTTCCTGGTCAAAATCTGCCTCCGGCAGATAAATCAGCACCGGGTTGTCCTGCTCAAATTTACGGGCAAGTACGGATGCAGCAGTCAGCCAGCCGGCATGGCGTCCCATGATCTCAATGATGGTGACGGATTTTGTATTATAAACAGAAGCATCCAGCCCAATTTCACAGACAGAAGCAGCTACATATTTTGCAGCACTGCCAAATCCAGGTGTGTGGTCGGTGAGGATCAGATCGTTGTCGATCGTTTTCGGAATGCCCATGATACGTACATCAATGTTGTGGGCAGCAGCATAGCGGGAAAGCTTGCTGACGGTATCCATAGAATCGTTTCCACCTATATAAAAGAAGTAACCGATATTCATTTCTTCAAATTTCTGAAACAGCAGAGGATAGATGGCATCATCTAAATCATCCGGCAGTTTGAAACGGCAGGAACCAAGATAAGCACCCGGAGTCGTACGCAGAGCTTCCAGTGTCTCCTGCTCCAGTTCTTTCATATCCATAAAGCGGCCGTCCAGAAATCCCTGGATGCCGTTGACCATGCCATAGACATGTTCGATTTCTTCGCTGCGGTTAAAGCCTTCGCAGATCACCCCGTAAAGGCTGCTGTTGATAACGGCGGTTGGTCCGCCGGACTGTCCTACAATTAAATTTTTCACAAGTTAAGCTCCTTTCAGCTCCTTTTTGGCATTCTTTTTTATTTTACTACACTTTGAAGAAAAAAACTATTACGAATCTTTGAAAATCTTAAAATACTTCCCTATTTTTAACTGATCCATTCAGAAGAAGAAGCTTTATAAATTTTCAGGGAAAGCCAAAGAAAATCACCGAAAAATTTACGGAATCTTATCCGGAAAGGGGAAAAACGTAAAAAATAATTGACAAGCTTAAAACCCGGCGGTATCATAGGACACAAGATTTTTTATTAAAATATCAGAAAGATAAAAAATCTGTAAAGTGAAGTTTTAGAAGGAGGAAAAATATTATGAAAAAATTCACAAGATTTTTCGCTACGGTTGCAGCAGTCTCTATGGTAGCTGCTTCTTTAGCAGGATGTGGAAGTAAATCCGATAACGCAGCAGGCACAGAAGCAGCTTCTGATTCAGCATCAGCAGGTGATACACTGAAGATTGGCGGAATCGGACCGATCACCGGAGGTGCAGCCGTATATGGACTGGCTGTTAAGAATGCAGCAGAGCTGGCAGTAAAAGAGATCAACGAAGCAGGCGGTATCAACGGCATGCAGGTTGAATTCAAATTTGAAGATGATGAGCATGATGCAGAAAAATCTGTAAACGCTTACAACTCCCTGAAAGAC
The DNA here is from genome assembly GCA_900551235.1 of uncultured Lachnospiraceae bacterium. Classification (GTDB taxonomy): domain Bacteria; phylum Bacillota; class Clostridia; order Lachnospirales; family Lachnospiraceae; genus Hominisplanchenecus. Next base: position 9,487 of record URUU01000045.1, on the reverse strand, counting down.
TGGGGTATGCAGATGCTGATGGGTACCGTTACATCTACACCTTGTACCGCAGTTGTTGAGAAAACACATGAAGACAATATGTTCCAGCTGACACCGTCAGGTTCCGCTGTTGAATCTATTAAATATGACAATGCGTTCCGTGTATGCTTTTCTGACCCGGGTCAGGGTACTGCATCTGCAAAATACATCGGTGAGAATAAGCTGGCATCAAAAGTAGCCGTTATTTACAACAGCTCAGATGTATATTCTTCCGGTATCTACCAGAAATTTGCAGAAGAGGCAAAAAATCAGGACTTCGAAATTGTTTCTGCTGAAGCATTTACCGAAGACAGCAAGACAGACTTCTCAGTACAGCTGCAGAAAGCAAAGGATGCAGGTGCTGACATGGTATTCCTGCCGATCTACTATACAGAAGCTTCTCTGATCCTGACACAGGCAAACTCCATGGGTTATGCTCCGACCTTCTTCGGATGTGACGGTCTGGATGGTCTGCTGGCAGTTAAGAACTTCGATACAAAACTGGCTGATGGCGTTATGCTTCTGACACCGTTTGCAGCTGATGCAGATGATGAAAAGACACAGGCATTTGTTTCTGCTTACAAAGAAGCTTACGGCGATACACCGAACCAGTTCGCAGCGGATACTTACGATGCAATCTATATCATGAAAGCAGCAGCAGAAAAAGCAGGTGTGACAGCTGATATGAGCGTAAGCGACATCTGTGATGCAATGAAAACTGCCATGACAGAGATCAGCTACGATGGTCTGACCGGTGAAGGTATGACCTGGACAGCAGACGGTGAGCCGGACAAGGCACCAAAAGCTGTCGTGATCAAAGATGGTGCTTACGTAGCAATGTAATGATGCCGGTGTCAATTGTGGGAGTGCAAAGCACGGAACATCCACAGGCATGTCAGGTGGGGGTTTTTGCCCTCAACATCATCGTAATAAAAATGAAGAGGCACTTACAGTTCGGTAAGGAAGCCCAGAGGAGGGCTGCCATGGGCAGCCCTTTTTCCTGTTATAAGCGAATCCTATTGAATAAGTAGGCAAACACAGAAAACAACCATACACAGATATCAAAGGTAGACTTGTAAAGTCTGTTTTTGATATCTGTGTGGTATTCTTATTTTTAAGAAAACGATGGTTATATTAAAAATACGACAAGGGGTGTGCGTATGAGTTTTATTTCTTATCTGATCAACGGTATCAGCCTTGGAAGTGTCTATGCAATCATAGCACTTGGCTATACAATGGTATACGGTATCGCAAAGATGCTGAATTTTGCACATGGTGATATCATCATGGTAGGCGGTTATGCAGCTTTTATCTCCATGAATTCTTTAGGCGTGAATCCAATTCTGGCAGTTATATTATCGGTTGTCATCTGTACGATTCTCGGACTGGTTATTGAGCGTGTTGCTTACCGTCCGCTTCGAAATGCATCTTCACCGCTGGCTGTTCTGATCACAGCAATCGGTGTCAGCTATCTGCTTCAGAACCTTGCACTTCTGATGTTCGGTGCAGATACAAAATCTTTTACATCTGTTGTAACAGTTCCGGCAGCTGTGCTTGCAGGAGGAAAACTGACGATCTCCGGTGAGACGATCGTTACCGTTCTTGCATGCATGATCATCATGATCGGTCTGACCCTGTTTATCAACAAGACAAAAGCAGGTCAGGCAATGCTGGCAGTTTCGGAAGACCGGGGTGCTGCACAGCTTATGGGCATCAATGTAAATGGAACAATTGCCCTTACCTTTGCGATCGGTTCTGCACTGGCAGCAATCGCAGCGGTTCTGCTGTGTTCTGCTTATCCTTCTCTGACACCGTACACCGGAGCCATGCCTGGTATCAAAGCATTCGTAGCCGCTGTATTTGGCGGTATCGGATCGATTCCGGGAGCACTGATCGGAGGTATTTTGCTTGGTATTATTGAAATCCTCGGCAAAGCATATATTTCCTCTCAGATGGCAGATGCGATCGTATTCGGAGTTCTGATCGTTGTACTTCTGGTAAAACCAAGCGGATTGCTTGGAAAGCAGATTCAGGAGAAAGTGTAGGTGGCAGCGATGAAAAAATTAAAATTAAACAAAACGACAAAAAACAATCTGATCACATACGGAATCGTCATCCTCGCTTATATCATCGTAGAAGCAATGCTGGCAGGCGGTCAGATGTCCAGTCTGATGAAGGGACTTTTAGTTCCGCTCTGTGTTTATGTGATCCTGGCTGTATCGTTAAACCTTGTGGTAGGTATTTTAGGTGAGCTGAGCCTTGGACATGCAGGATTTATGTGTGTGGGTGCATTTTCCAGTGCATTCTTCTCAAAATGTACAGCAGGAATGATGCCGGATGGAGTTCGCTTCTTCCTGGCACTGCTGATCGGAGCTGCTGTTGCGGCTCTGTTCGGACTGCTCATCGGGATCCCGGTACTGCGACTGAAAGGTGACTATCTGGCGATCGTTACCCTGGCATTTGGTGAGATCATCAAGAACCTGATCAACGTATTCTTTATCGGAAAAGATGCAAATGGTTTTCATTTTTCCATGAAGGATGCCATGTCGCTGAACATGGACGGAGGAGATGTTATCATTAACGGACCACAGGGAATCACCGGAACGCCAAATGATTCTACGTTTACCATCGGCGTGATCCTGGTACTGATCACACTGGTTATCGTACTGCATCTGATCCATTCCAGAGACGGACGTGCGATCATGTCTATCCGTGACAACCGTATCGCAGCGGAGTCTGTCGGTATCAATATTACAAAATACAAACTGATGGCATTTATTATTTCAGCAGCCCTTGCCGGAGTTGCCGGTGTTCTGTATGCACATAACCTGGCTACCCTGACTGCACTGCCGAAAAACTTTGGTTATAACCAGTCGATCATGATCCTGGTATTTGTTGTACTTGGCGGTATCGGAAGCACAAGAGGTTCTATGATCGCAGCCGTTGTACTGACACTGCTTCCGGAGCTTCTGCGCGGACTGAATGACTACCGTATGCTGATCTATGCAATCGTCCTGATCGTGATGATGCTTCTGAACTGGAGCCCGAAAGCACTGGAAATGAGAGAACGTTATTCACCGAAGCGTCTGCTTGCAAAGAGAAAAGAAGCAAAGGAGGCGAAATAATATGGAGAACATGTTAGAGGTAAAGAATCTGAGCATTTCATTCGGAGGACTGCGTGCTGTATCCGAGTTTGATATGAATATCGGGAAAGGTCAGCTTTACGGTCTGATCGGACCGAACGGTGCCGGAAAAACAACCATATTTAACTTGCTGACAGGTGTTTACAAACCGGATGAAGGTATTGTAAAATTAGATGGACAGGACATTACCGGAAAGAAGACCATTGATATCAACAAAGCAGGTATCGCCCGTACTTTCCAGAATATCCGCCTGTTCTCACAGATGTCCGTACTGGACAATGTAAAAGTAGGACTGCACAATCATCATCACTACAATACGCTCGAAGGGATTCTGCGTCTGCCGCGTTACCGTAAGGTGGAAAAAGAGATGAATGAACGTGCGATGGAGCTTTTGAAAGTGTTCGGCCTTGAGAAGGATGCCGAGTATCTGGCTTCTAATCTGCCATATGGACAGCAGAGAAAACTGGAGATCGCCAGAGCACTTGCAACTGATCCGAAGCTTCTGCTTCTGGATGAGCCGGCAGCCGGCATGAATCCGAACGAGACAAAAGAACTGATGGAAACGATCAGCTTTGTGCGTGATCATTTTAATATGACAATCCTTCTGATCGAACACGACATGAAACTGGTTTCCGGTATCTGTGAAGAGTTGACCGTACTGAATTTTGGAAAAGTGCTGGCACAGGGACCGACTGCAGAAGTACTGAATGATCCGCAGGTTATCACAGCATATCTGGGAGAATAGGAGGAAATGGACTTATGGCAATGCTTGAGGTAAAAGATCTGAATGTATATTACGGTATGATTCAGGCAATCAAAGGAATTTCCTTTGAAGTAAATCAGGGAGAAGTCATCGCACTGATCGGTGCCAACGGAGCTGGAAAGACTACAACACTTCATGCAGTCACAGGGCTGACACCGGTGAAATCAGGCCATATTTTCTTCGAAGGAAAAGATATTACAAAAGTGCCGGCTCACAAGATCGTTTCTATGGGAATGGCACACGTTCCGGAAGGACGACGCGTATTTGCACAACTCAGTGTTTATCAGAACCTGAAAATGGGTGCTTATACACGAAAAGACAAAGGCGAGATCAGGCAGACACTTGATATGGTATATGAGCATTTCCCGCGTCTGGAAGAACGTAAGAACCAGATGGCAGGTACGCTTTCCGGTGGTGAACAGCAGATGCTTGCAATGGGACGTGCACTGATGTCTCATCCGAAGATCATCCTTATGGATGAACCGTCTATGGGACTTTCACCGATTTTTGTAAATGAGATTTTCGAAATTATCAAGAAAGTCAGTGCAGCCGGCACGACCGTACTTCTGGTAGAGCAGAATGCAAAGAAAGCACTCTCCATCGCAGACAGAGCATATGTCCTGGAAACAGGCAAAATTATCTTACAGGGTGATGCAGACAAGCTGTTAAATGATGAGTCTGTCAAGAAAGCATACCTTGGAGAATAAAAGGGGGTTTGTGCTATGGGAAAACTGATCGTTACGATCGCAAGACAGTATGGAAGCGGTGGAAAAACCATCGGTCAGATGCTGGCAGAAAATCTGGGTGTAAACTGTTATAACAGAGAAATTCTGCGTATGGCATCCGATGACAGCGGAATCAAAGAAGAGCTGTTCAATCAGGCAGATGAAAAACTTCGCAATAATCCGCTCTTTGGAAATTCCACAAGAATCTACAAAGGCGGGCTGATCCAGCCGGATCATGGCGGATTTGTCTCCGCAGACAATCTCTTTAATTATCAGGCAAAAGTGATCAAAGAACTGGCAGAGAAAGAGTCCTGTGTATTTATCGGACGCTGTGCAGACTTTGTTCTCAAAGACCGCCCGGATGTGATGAGCGTCTTTATCCATGCACCGCAGGATTACTGCCTGGCACGCGGTATGGAACGCAACTCCATGACGGAAAAAGAGATGGAGAAATTTATAGCAAAGACAGACAAGTATCGAGGTGATTTCTACCATTATTATACCGGACGCACCTGGAATGATGCCAGAAATTACGATCTGTGTCTGGACAGCAGCAAACTTGGATTTGACAAATGCGTAGAGGCAATCAAGGCGTATGCAAAAGTACGTTTTGGCGAAGATATTTTTGAATAAGCGTCCAGCAATGCGGCAGGTATCAGGAGCAGATGTGAAATGCTTGCATAAATAAGGTAAGAAGGCGGCAGGGAGAGGAAACTTTCTCTGTCGTTTTTGTATCTTAGCTGAAGAAAAATCCTCTTTTATGTTAAGCGGCGAGCAGCAAATTTCTCTTAGTCGGCAAAAAATTTACTTTTATAAGCAGTAAGTAACATATAATGTATTCAATTTAAACTTATGGGGGTATGATATGACATTACGAGAAGAAGCAGATAAAATCATAAAAGAAGCGATCACAAAAGTACTGCCGGATGAGGCAGTGAAACAGGCACTGAAAAACAGAAAACCGGTAAAAGGAAAACTTTACCTTGTGGCGGTTGGAAAAGCAGCCTGGCAGATGGCAAAAGCATCCGCTGACATTCTGAAAGGTCAGATCGAAAAAGGGATTGTGATCACAAAATACGGACATATTCAGGGAGACATTCCGGGGATCGAATGCTTTGAAGCAGGACATCCGGTTCCGGATGCAAATACCTTTGCGGCCACACAGAAAGTAATCGGGCTGACAGAAGAATTGCAGGCAGACGATCAGGTATTATTTCTGCTTTCCGGAGGCGGTTCTGCCCTTTTTGAAAAACCATTGATAAGTACAGAAGAATTATCGGATATAACAAAACAGCTGCTGGCGTGCGGGGCAGACATTGGGGAGATGAACACCATCCGCAAACGATTATCCGCAGTCAAAGGTGGAAAATTTGCCAGACTCTGTGAACCGGCAGCCATATTTGCGATTGTACTGAGCGATATCGTTGGAGATCCGCTCGATATGATCGCATCAGGACCGGCGTGTGCAGATTCTGCGACCGCGGAAGATGCAATCGCAATTGCAGAAAAATATCACTTAAAACTCAGTGAGAGGGCAAGAGCATTGCTGGAGATGGAGACAGCGAAAACCGTAACAAATGTGGAAACCAGCATCACCGGAAGTGTCAGAAATCTGTGCATGGCAGCAAAAGAAGCCTGCGAAAAACTTGGCTATGAAACCATGATCCTCACCGATGCCCTGCAATGCGAAGCAAAAGAAGCAGGAGCATTTTTAGCAGCAATCGCAAAAACACATCAGAATACAGAAAAAAGCCTTGCCTTTATCGCAGGAGGCGAGACGATTGTCCACGTGACCGGAAAAGGACTCGGCGGACGCAACCAGGAGCTGGCACTTTCGGCGGCAGAAGGACTGGCCGCATGCAAAAATACTGCCATTTTCAGCGTCGGAAGCGACGGAACCGACGGACCGACCGATGCAGCCGGTGGCTATTGCGATGAAAATACAAAAGAAAAACTGCGGAGAGCAGGAATGAACATTTATGAAGTGCTGAAAGAGAATGATGCTTATCATGCACTTCAAAAGACGGGAGGGCTGATCATCACCGGGGCAACCGGGACAAATGTAAACGATGTGGCAGTGGTGCTGATACGACGGAGATTCTTGTGATAACCAGAAAAAATCTAAAGATATGTTTATAAATTTTGTAATAATAAATTGTTTAGTGTATAATTCAGGTAAAAGAAAACATATGAAGAGATAAGATTTCTCAGAGGAGGGTTAAAGAATTATGGATATTAGAGAGTGTGCAAATGAACAAATTCCCCGAAAGCACGCTCTCGCTACCTCACATTGGCAGCGGCATATCAGATACTACCTATCTGATATACGCTCCGCGGGGATGTGCAGGGATTCTTCGAATCCCGCACCTAAGATTCGTAAACGAATCTTAGAGCGACCAGAATACGGTCGCTTACGTACCGGCCATGTTCGCGTACCTTCTGCGGAAGATTTTGATTCTTAAGACTTCCTGCGTATATTGGCGGGGCGGAAGGCTTTTTGCAGACAGCATTCTGTTAAGATATTCGGCATTTCAACTCCTTACACCTGCCAGGAAATCACCGTAACTTCTTATTTTGCTACTTATTGCCAATCCATTGTTTTGCAATTTCGACATTTACTTGCAGTGCTGAAGCAATTTGCTCAACCGGCACATGAAGTTCTGCAAAAGCAATAGCGGCATTTTTTTTGGCAGTATCAATGCCGTTATTAAATCCATTATCAAATCCATCGCTGAATCCAGCAGCTACACCAGCTTCATACTCGGCTTTTCGTAATTTGCGTTCTTCCTCTTCCTTGTCGTATTCGAATATACTCATCGAGATCACCTCCGATTTATTTGCACGAAGAAATTCGGAAAGAATGTCGTTACGGATACATTCATCAACCGCCAGCTTAACTGCTTCGTTCAAATCCAATTCCTTCGCATATTTACGGACACAATTTACATACTGTGCATATTCTCTTAAAGTTTTGCATTGTTCCATCAGCTCTTTATTAAGCCCTTCATTGATGTTTATTGTCAGCACTTCCAGCTCCAGTTTCGGTTCGCCGGACAGATTTTCGAAAGATTCTGACAAATGGTTTAACCAATGGTCTTTCTTTTTTTCAGTTCCATTATAAAATACAATAAACTGTGGTGCAGGGATTTTCAGCAGTGTGGAAGAGTAAAGTGATTTATGATCGACTAATTTTTGATATTCGCTGGAAATATAGAATAAATCCCGCAGCGGCATATTCGGGTTATAAGTAGACTGATGTTCATATAGAAATAAGTCAGTTCCAATAATGAAAGCCAGATCATTTTTCATTCCCATATAAATAGCATTTTCCAGTGTGACGATTTTCAGTTTTTCTGGATCATCATAATGAGAACCGCTGACTGCATTATAAAGCGACAATAAATTCTTCCGGTCAGAAAACAGCATGCGAAATACCGTATCCTTGTAATTACGATTTGCAGTTGCTTGTTCTTTTTGAGCCATAGGCAGTACCTTCTTATGCAGGAGTGTACCAAAATGCGACGGCCATACGGTTTATACTCTTTTTCACAGTTTGAAACTCCTGCTTTTTAAATTGATTTGTTTGATTGAAAAGCATGAATTTCTGAAGTGTGAATTAGAAAATATAGATGGCAGGATGCCAAGAACGTTAAGAAATATGCTTTGAAAATATATTACCATATAGCTCTCATTATTTCAATATATTTTAAAAAGATAATTGAAGTCAACATAAATAATAAGATTCTATAGCTGCATAGAAAAACAGATACAAATTTTTACTTTGCAACATAGTATAGAAACAAAATACAGAAAGCAGCATTTTATGAATGATCAGAAGCTTGAAAACCTTCTAAATCTTGCACTGGGTGCTACGGAGGCAGAACGGGAAAAGTCTTTAAACATGAATTTCGGGTATGACAGGCAGAATCGGATTTGGGAGTTGATCGTGCGGTATCATGGTGATCTTTCCAGGTTTCGGGAGCGGACAAAAGAGATTATTCTGTTATCCGGCGGCTATGCGATCATCACGGCAGAAGAGAACGAGATTGACTGGATTTCTTCGCAGCCGGAAGTCGAATACATCGAAAAGCCGAAAAGGTTGTTTTTCTCAGCAGCCCAGGGCAGAAGTGCCTCCTGTATCAATCCGCTCCAGACCGGGGGATTTGATCTGAGAGGTCAGGGAGTTTTGGTGGCAGTGATTGATTCCGGCGTAGACTATTTTCATCCGGATTTTCGAAATGAAGACGGCACGACCAGGATCGTGGCACTTTGGGATCAGACAATCCAAAGACCAAAAAGAAATGATGCAATGGAGACAGATACAACAGGCGAAGGAGAAAATAGATCGGAAGAAAGGACAGAAGATACAGGAAAAATCAAAGAAGGAACCGGCGAAGAAATCCGGGGTGTGGAATATACAAAAGAGCAGATTGATGAGGCACTTGCTGCCGGAAGCAGAGAAGCAGGATATCGCATTGTTCCGTCAAGAGATCTGAGCGGACACGGAACGGAAGTACTTGGTATCGCAGCCGGAAATGGTCAGGCATCCGGCGGACAGTACCGTGGTGTGGCATCGAAGAGCGATATTCTGGTTGTTAAGATCGGGACAGCAGGCTCTGAGTTTGCCGGAACCGTAGAACTGATGCTGGCACTGGACTACGTGATCAGAAAAGCGATGGAACTTGCTAAGCCCGTTGCGATCAACCTGAGCTTTGGTAATGTATATGGCTCGCATGTGCCATATAATAGGAAATCATGTTAGCTTTTCTTTGAGAAAAATAAAAATTTACGGTGATTTCCTGGCAGGTGTAAGGTGTTGAAATGCCGGGTGTTCTGAC
>URUU01000044.1 GCA_900551235.1 uncultured Lachnospiraceae bacterium | reverse complement strand
ATCAAGGTTTTAAAGGATTTAGAACAATAAAAAACAGGTAGTTTTTGACACTACCGAATAGAAAGGGAAGGTGAAGTTTATGAAAAAAGCAACCTCAAAGTTACTGTTATTTTTCTTTTGCATGAGTTTTCTTATGGTGATTCCGGGGAAGGCGAATGCAGCAGAAAGCATTTCGATCAACATCCCGGTAAAATATGGTCAGACGGAAGGACGAAAAATCTTTGACATGATCAACGAGATGAGAACAGACAGATTTGATGCATGGTATTGGAATCCAGACAATGAAACAAAAACGGTATATAGTGACCTGAATGAACTTGTGTATGATTATGATCTGGAGAGAATGGCAACGAAGCGTGCAGCGGAACTTGCATTATTGTTCGATCATGAAAGACCAAATGGTGAAAGTTGGTTCAGTATTTATGCGGAAGAAGGTATCACTTATCTTAAAGCCGGAGAGAACATTGCAATGGGACAGCGTACAGCAGAAGCAGTAAATGCGGCATGGCGTGAAGATGGCGAGCTGTATAACGGACAGGGACATCGAAGGAATATGCTGAATCCTAAGTTTAATTGTGTTGGAATTGGGCATGTTTACCTGGATGGCTGTCATTACTGGGTAGAAGAATTTGCATACAGAACTTCTGTTAATACCACGGAAACAACAGCAAATGACAGTGAGCAGGTCATGAGCCTTTCAGTGCCGAAAAGCAAGGTTACGGGTCTTAAAGTAACTTTTGACAAAACTTCCTATATTCTTCGACCAGGAGAATCAGCAGAAGTAAATTTTACGACTAAGGTTACTGCTTTTGGAAGAAGTGGAACTGTGACAGATATGCCGGACATTTCTGTAGATGATCCTTCGATCGCCACCTATAGTAATGGGAAAATTTCGGGAGTAGCAGAAGGAACCACGACATTAACGGCATCTCTGTACGGACTGACAGCAGCAGATCTGCCAACGATAAATGTGCATGAATGTGACAAGTACTGGAATCAGGGGGAGATCACAACAGAACCGAACTGCATAAAAGAGGGCGAAAAAACATTTACCTGTACGATCTGCGGCAATACAAAAACAGAAAAAGTGAACAAAACCGACCATTTGCACACGGCAATCCGCAATAAAAAAGAGCCTACCTGCAAGGATCAGGGATATAGTGGAGATACCTATTGTAAAGATTGTGGGGAGAAAGTTTCCACCGGTCATGTAATTCCACGAACAGAGAATCATAGCTGGGATGCCGGAGTGATCACAACAGAGCCGACCTGTACAGAGGAAGGTGAAAAAACACTTACATGCAGTATCTGCGGCAATACAAAAACGGAAAAAATGAGTGCAACAGGCCATCAGCATACGGAAGTCCGCGATCAGAAGAATCCTACCTGCAAGGAAGAAGGTTACAGCGGAGACACTTATTGTAAAGATTGTGGGGAGAAAGTTTCCACCGGTCAGGTCATTGCCAAAACAGAAGATCATAGCTGGAACCAGGGGGAGATCACAAAAGAACCGAACTGCATAAAAGAAGGCGAAAAAACCTTTACATGCAGTATCTGCGGCAATACAAAAACGGAAAAAGTGAGCAAAACGGATCATCAGCATACGGAGATCCGCAATCAGAAGAATCCTACCTGCAAGGAAGCAGGCTATAGCGGAGATACTTATTGCACAGATTGTGGAAAGAAAATTTCATCCGGTAAGGCGATTGCCAAAACAAGGAATCATAACTGGGATGCCGGAGTGATCACAACAGAGCCGACCTGCACAGAGAGAGGCGAAAAAACATTTACATGCAGTATCTGCGGCAATACAAAAACGGAAAAAGTAAGTGCAACAGGACACCGTTATGGAAAATATGAAGTTGTCAAAGAGCCAACAAACGAAAGAAAGGGACTGAAAGCCAAAACTTGCAGCGTATGCGGAAAAATAGTTTATGAGGGTATACCAAAGACAAATTCTTCACCGACAGATTCTTCAGAGACAAATCCGGATCAGAATCCGCAGACAAGCCAGAAGACCACAAGGAAGATCAAACTGAACCGCAGAAAACTGACTTTGAAAAAGGGCAGGAGTTTTCGACTGAAAGTTACGTTAACTCCGGAAGACAGTCAGGATAAGATTATTTACAGAACTTCAAATAAAAAGATTGCAGCCGTCAGCAAAACAGGAAAGATCAGAGCAAAGAAGAAAGGCAAAGCAAGGATTACGGTAATTTCAGGCATAAAGAAAGTTATCTGCAAAGTGACGGTGAAATAAGAAGATTTCACAAAATATTTCAAAAATTTTGTAGACAAAAGACTTCTTGTGGGGTTATCATATAAATATAGTGAAGCTGCACTCGGAATAGAAAGAACATCGAGAAAGCAACGCGATGCTCTGTTAAGTGGGAAACAGAAGCGGAAAGCAGCCGATCTGTGAGCAAACTTACAACAGTGAAAAGAGAAAGGGAGGAAGGACAATGACAGAAACAGGAAAGGAAACAAGAAAAAGATTAGCAAAAGCAGCCTGGGCACTGGCACTTGCAGGAACGCTGGTATGTATGCCAACACAGGCATCCGCAGCTCAACCGAACAAAGCGACCGTAAAGAAAGCTTATAAAACCTATGTGAAGAAAAAATTATCTTCCGTAGCGGGAGGAGCTGCATACTGCGATATTGATCGGGATGGCGTTCCGGAAATGTTTTTTTCCTACACCAAAGGCAGCCAGAATGGACTGAAAGTTTTCACTTACCAGAAAGGAAAAGTGGTAAGCATGAAATCACAGCAAGGGACAGGAACGGATCAGGTTTATTATAACAAAAAGAAGAAACAGGTCTGCATTGTGATAAGTGACAGTGACGGAATGAGTGCTACTTTTACTTTTTACAAGAAAAACGGCAAAAAATTGAAAAAAGTTCAGGAATATAAATGTATTTACAGTGCAGATGGAATGAGCGTAAATTTCTATAAAAATGGAAAGAATATTTCACCGGAAAAATATCTGGCTATTCGAAACCAGCTCACCAAATGGAAAGGGGTCTATGCTACAGCAGGATGATGAACAGAAAAATTCTCTTTACCGCCATTCTTATGGCAGCAGTAGTGAGTATTTCCGGCTGCAGAGACTCCAAAGAAAGCGGCACGGCAGAACAGGGGACATCCGCTGAGAAAACCAAAGATCGGACGGAACGCTTAAGCCAGAATGAAACAGATACAGAAAAAAGCACAGATGAAGTGCTTATAAAAGAAACGGCAAAAAGTGCAGGAGAAGCAGAAGGCAGTGGCGAAGAGAAAACAGGAACGGAAGGAAACAGAGGTTCAGAAAATGAAATTTCCAGGATAAATTACTATGATTTTGACGGAAATCTGATTTATTATGAAAGTTATGCGTACTATGATAATGGTCTGCTGTGCAGTACAACACTTCATTCCGTTGATTACTATGACAATGGAGAAGGGGCAGAGGAGCCCTATGTAGGAGATGATTATACGTTTCTGTATTTATATGATGCAGATGGAAATGTGAAAGATACGATGCTCGGTTCTCTGACGATCGCAGATAATTATGATGAAAGCACAGGAAGAATGATACTGGATTATGATTACGATGCAGACGGTAATTCCGGCGAGGTTGTTATTTATCCAAAAGAAGAGAGTATCGAACAGGAAAAGTTTCATGTAGATGCATCCAGAACAGAAAAGATTTATGGAGAAGCACCGGTGATACCGACGCGTGCAGAAAATGGATGGGCTTCTTCCTATTTAAATGAGATTTTTGCAGGAGAAGCACCGACCGATATGACAAAAGCCAGATTTATGGATGTCAATGATGACGGACAGCCGGAACTCTGGATGGATTACGGATATGGTTATGCAGGAGGAGAAGTGTTTGCAACAGATGGAAGTACAACAGATAAAGTGTATCTTTCACATGGTGCAGCCTATACGATCAAAGGAAGCAATCTTCTGCATACAGTCGGTGGTCATATGGGCGGTTATTACGATACAGTCTATCAACTGGAAAACGGCAAATTTGTTACCGCTGCAGAAGGCAGTTATGGAGAAATGGAAGATATGCAGCGGGATGAAAATGATGAGCCGGTCTATGAATATTACTGGAATGGGAATCAGGTAGAAAAAGATCAGTATGAGCAGAACCTGAAAGAAGTATTTGAACAGGAAAAAGCAGAAGATATCAATCAGAATATTTATACGTTTGAACAGTGCCGGGTACTGCTTCAGAAAATTTCAGGTGCATAACGGAAAATAAATTGTATTAAAAAAAAAACAAAAGAAACAGTAAAAAACCACTTGCATTTGTGAGTGGTTTTTACTATAATAGCGAGTGTTGTGACATTGATAGCGTTGAAGCGTGAGGTTGCTGCGGACTCAAATCGCAGGTTTTCCGTGGAGCGAATGTCAAGTTATAAAACTGGCGACAAGTCACTGTACAATATAGAAACGTCCGGATAAGCCGGAAACACCGTGTGAAGATTTGAGACACACACGGCATAGTGTACAGTCACCGCTTGTCGTACTGAAACAAAGTGCGAAAAGGAGGCGACTTTTTTATTATGGCAACAAGTCAAGTAATGAGAATCACATTAAAAGCATATGACCATCAGCTGGTTGATGCATCTGCAAAAAAAATCATCGAAACTGTAAAAAAGAACGGATCTAGGGTGAGCGGACCGGTGCCACTGCCAACAAAGAAAGAAGTAGTGACAATTCTGAGAGCCGTACACAAATACAAAGATTCCAGAGAACAGTTTGAGCAGAGAACTCATAAAAGACTGATCGATATCGTTACACCGACACAGAAGACAGTAGACGCACTGTCCAGACTGGAAATGCCGGCCGGTGTTTATATCGATATCAAAATGAAAAACAAATAATTTAATTTGTTCCGTAAATTATCCTAAAGGGTTGATATAGAAGTAACGCAAGTTCCACTTATATCGATTGTTTGACTAGGATGATTGCACAACACAGTGTAATCCGCTGTAGAAAAACAGGAGGTAAATCAATGAAGAAAGCGATTTTAGCAACAAAAGTCGGAATGACTCAAATCTTCAATGAAGACGGAGTGCTTACTCCGGTAACCGTTCTGCAGGCAGGTCCTTGTGTAGTAACACAGATCAAAACAGTAGAAAACGACGGTTACAGTGCAGTACAGGTTGGTTTTGGTGACAAGAGAGAAAGCCTTGTAAACAAACCGATGAAAGGTCAGTTCAGCAAAGCTGGTGTATCCTGCAAGAGATTTGTAAGAGAGTTCAAGTTTGAGAACGCTGAGGAGTACAAAGTAGCAGACGAGATCAAAGCTGACATCTTTGCAGCGGGTGACAAGATCGATGCTACCGCAGTTTCCAAAGGTAAAGGATTCCAGGGTGCGATCAAGAGACATGGTCAGCACAGAGGACCGATGGCTCATGGTTCCAAATTCCATCGTCATCAGGGTTCAAATGGTGCCTGCTCTGATCCGAGCCGTGTATTCAAAGGAAAAGGAATGCCGGGACAGATGGGTAACAAGAGAATCACCATCCAGAATCTGGAAATCGTAAAAGTAGACGCTGAGAACAATCTTCTCTTGGTTAAAGGTGCGGTACCAGGACCTAAAAAATCTTTAGTGACAATTAAAGAGACTGTAAAATCTGGTAAGTAAGCATTTTCGAAAGGAGGAACACACAGATGGCAAACGTATCTGTTTTTAATATGGAAGGCAATGAAGTTGGCACTATGGAGCTCAACGATGCCATTTTCGGTGCGAAAGTAAATGAGCACCTTGTGCATCTGGCAGTTGTAAGTCAGCTTGCAAACAAACGTCAGGGTACACAGAAAGCAAAAACCCGTTCTGAAGTATCTGGTGGCGGAAGAAAACCTTGGAGACAGAAAGGAACCGGTCATGCAAGACAGGGTTCAACAAGAGCTCCGCAGTGGACAGGCGGCGGAATGGTATTCGCTCCGGTACCACGTGATTACACAATCAGACTGAACAAAAAGGAAAAGAGAGCAGCTCTGAAATCTGTTCTGACTTCCAAAGTTCAGGAAAATAAATTCATCGTTGTAGATGAGCTGAAATTTGACGAGATCAAAACAAAGACAATGAAAAATGTTCTGGCAAACCTGAAAGCTGACAAAGCGCTGGTTATCCTGAATGACAATGACCAGAATGTTGTTCTGTCTGCAAGAAATATCGAAGGTGTTCAGACAGCACTGACCAATACTATCAACGTATTTGATCTGCTGAAACACAACACCGTTGTTGCAACAAAAGCAGCAGTAGAGACAATCGAGGAGGTGTACGCATAATGGCAAATGTACAGTACTATGATGTGATTTTAAAGCCGGTTATCACAGAAAAAAGCATGAACGCTATGGGCGACAAAAAATACACCTTTTTTGTTCATCCGGAAGCAACAAAAACTCAGATTAAAGAAGCTGTAGAAAAAATGTTCGAAGGAACAAAAGTAAAAAGCGTAAATACCATGAACATCAACGGCAAGAAGAAAAGACGTGGTATGACTGTTGGAAGAACAGCAAAGAGCAAAAAAGCAATCGTTGCTCTGACAGAGGACAGCAAAGATATCGAGATCTTTGAAGGATTATAAAATCCGACCACTGTTTTACAAAATGATATACGCAGACTAAGCGTGACAATAAATAGTTGAAAGGAGAAACAACAATGGGAATTAAGACATATAACCCATATACACCTTCCAGAAGACAGATGACTGGATCTGATTTCTCTGAGATTACAAAAACAACTCCTGAGAAAAGCCTGGTAGTATCCCTGAGCAAAAACTCCGGACGTAACAATCAGGGTAAGATCACAGTAAGACACCGCGGAGGCGGAAATAGAAGAAAATACAGACTGGTAGATTTCAAGAGAAAGAAAGATGGAATCGCAGCAAAAGTTATCGGTATCGAATACGATCCGAACAGAACAGCTAATATCGCACTGATCTGCTACGCAGACGGTGAGAAAGCATATATCCTGGCACCGGCTGGACTGAAAGTCGGCATGAAAGTTATGAGTGGTGCTGAAGCAGAAGTAAGACCAGGTAACTGCCTGCCTCTGTCTGCTATCCCGGTTGGTACTATGGTACACAACATCGAACTGTATCCTGGAAAAGGCGGACAGTTAGTACGTTCCGCAGGAAACGGCGCACAGGTTATGGCAAAAGAAGGAAAATACGCAACACTGCGTCTGCCTTCAGGCGAAATGAGAATGGTTCCGATCAACTGCCGTGCAACCATCGGTGTAGTTGGAAATGGAGAGCATAACCTGATCAATATCGGTAAAGCTGGTAGAAAACGTCACATGGGTATCAGACCTACAGTCCGCGGTTCTGTTATGAACCCGAATGACCATCCACATGGTGGTGGTGAAGGTAAGACCGGTATCGGTCGTCCGGGTCCATGCACACCTTGGGGCAAACCTGCACTTGGCTTGAAGACAAGAAAGAAAAACAAACAGTCTAACAAGCTGATCGTAAGAAGAAGAGACGGAAAAGCGCTGAATAATAAATAGGATATAGGAGGTTGAATCCATGGCACGTTCACTGAAAAAAGGACCATTTGCTGATGCAAGCTTACTGAAAAAGGTAGATGCCATGAACGCAGCAGGCAGCAAACAGGTTATCAAAACCTGGTCACGCCGTTCTACAATTTTTCCACAGTTTGTAGGACATACAATCGCTGTTCATGACGGAAGAAAACATGTTCCTGTATATGTTACAGAGGATATGGTTGGACACAAACTCGGAGAGTTCGTATCAACCAGAACCTACAGAGGACATGGTAAGGACGAGAAAAAATCTGGCGTTCGCTAGAATCGGATAATCAGTCGAAAAGGAGGTTATATCTATGGCTAAAGGACATAGATCCCAGATAAAGAGAGAAAGAAATGCTCAGAAGGACACAAGACCGTCAGCTAAGTTATCTTACGCCAGAGTCTCTGTTCAGAAAGCATGCTTCGTATTGGATGCTATTAGAGGCAAAGATGTTCAGACAGCACTTGGTATTGTAACTTACAATCCAAGATATGCATCTGAACTGATTGCAAAATTATTAAAATCAGCAATCGCAAATGCTGAAAACAACAATGGTATGAGCGTTGAAAACCTTTATGTTGAGGAATGTTACGCAAACAAAGGACCTACAATGAAGAGAATCAGACCAAGAGCACAGGGCAGAGCTTACAGAATCGAAAAGAGAATGAGCCACATCACCATCGTGCTTAATGAGAAATAGGGAGGTAAAGCATGGGACAGAAAGTTAATCCACACGGCCTGAGAGTCGGTGTTATTAAAGACTGGAATTCTAAATGGTATGCTGAAGCTGACTTCGCTGATTATCTGGTAGAAGATCATAAGATCAGAACATACCTCAAGAAAAAACTGTACAGCGCAGGAGTTGCAAAAATCGAGATCGAGAGAGCTTCCGACAGAGTAAAAGTTATCATTTACACTGCTAAACCGGGTGTTGTTATCGGTAAGGGCGGCTCTGAAATCGAAAAAGTAAAAGCAGAAGCTCAGAAACTCACTTCAAAGAAGCTGATTATCGATATCAAAGAAGTTAAGAGACCGGACAGAGACGCACAGCTGGTAGCTGAAAACATTGCTCTGCAGCTTGAAAACCGTGTTTCTTTCAGACGTGCTATGAAATCTACTATGGGACGTTCTATGAAAGCAGGCGTAAAAGGTATCAAAACTTCCGTATCCGGCCGTCTTGGCGGAGCTGATATGGCTCGTACAGAGTTCTACAGCGAAGGTACGATTCCACTGCAGACATTGAGAGCAGATATTGACTATGGATTTGCTGAAGCAGATACAACTTACGGCAAACTTGGCGTTAAAGTTTGGATCTACAAAGGCGAAGTTCTTCCAACGAAAGGCAATAAGGAAGGGAGCGATAAATAATGTTAATGCCAAAAAGAGTAAAGCGTCGTAAACAGTTCCGTGGCTCCATGGCTGGTAAAGCGCTTAGAGGAAATAAAATTACAAATGGTGAATATGGTCTTGTCGCTTTAGATCCATGCTGGATCAGATCTAATCAGATCGAGGCAGCCCGTGTTGCCATGACTCGTTACATCAAACGTGGTGGTAAAGTTTGGATCAAAATTTTCCCAGACAAACCTGTAACTGCAAAACCAGCTGAAACCCGTATGGGTTCCGGTAAAGGAACTCTGGAATACTGGGTAGCAGTAGTTAAACCGGGCCGTGTAATGTTTGAACTTGCAGGAGTTCCGGAAGAAGTTGCTCGTGAAGCATTACGTCTTGCTATGCATAAATTACCTTGCAGATGTAAGATCGTTGCCAAGGCAGATTTAGAAGGCGGTGATAACAGTGAAAATTAATAAGTATGTAGAAGATTTAAGAACAAAATCAGCTGCAGAATTGAATGAAGAATTAGTAGCTGCTAAAAAGGAACTCTTCAACCTGAGATTCCAGAACGCAACAAATCAGTTGGACAATACAAGCAGAATCAAAGAAGTTCGCAGAAACATTGCAAGGATTCAGTCCGTTATTACAGAGAAAGCTGAATAATGAACGGTACACTCTGCTAGAAAGGAGCAATGGTTAAAGATGGAAAGAAATCTTAGAAAAACTCGTGTCGGCAAGGTCGTAAGCAATAAGATGGATAAAACAATCGTAGTTGCAATCGAAGAGCATGTAAAACATCCGCTTTACAAAAAGATCGTGAAAGACACATATAAATTAAAAGCACATGATGAAAACAACGAGTGCAGCATTGGTGATACAGTAAAGGTTATGGAAACAAGACCGCTGTCCAAGGACAAGAGATGGAGACTTGTTGAAATCGTCGAAAAAGTGAAATAGTATATAGGAGGTATATCAGCATGATCCAGCAGGAAAGTAGACTGAAGGTGGCTGATAACACTGGTGCAAAAGAGATTCTGTGTATCAGAGTTATGGGCGGATCTACCAGAAGATATGCAAGCATTGGTGATGTGATCGTAGCTACGGTTAAAGATGCAACACCAGGCGGTGTTGTTAAAAAAGGTGATGTTGTAAAGGCAGTAGTTGTTCGTACAGTTAGAGAAACACGCCGTAAGGATGGTTCCTACATCAGATTCGATGAGAACGCTGCAGTTATTATTAAAGATGACAAAACTCCAAGAGGAACCCGTATTTTTGGACCAGTAGCCAGAGAGCTTCGTGAAAAACAGTTTATGAAAATTGTTTCACTGGCTCCGGAAGTATTATAAGGAGGTACCAGATGTCAGCTTATAAAATTAAAAAAGGTGATACCGTAAAAGTAATCGCCGGTAAAGATAAAGACAAAGAAGGCAAAGTAATCGCAGTTGACACAAAGAACCACAGAGTTCTTGTTGAAGGTGTAAACATGGTTACAAAGCACACAAAACCGTCAGCAGCTAACCAGCAGGGCGGAATCGTTGAAACAGAAGCTTATATCGCAGTTTCAAATGTAATGTACCTGCACAAAGGTCAGCCGACAAGAATCGGATTCAAGATGGACGGTGACAAAAAAGTTCGTTTTGCCAAGAAAACTGGCGACGTGATTGATTAATTGAGAGAGGAGGTCGCAAAAGTTGAGTAGACTGAAAGAGAAATACCAGAACGAGATCGTAGACGCATTAATGAAAAAATTCGGATACAAAAACATCATGGAAGTTCCGAAGCTTGATAAAGTTGTTATCAACATGGGTGTTGGCGAAGCAAAAGAAAACGCTAAACTTCTGGATGCAGCCGTAAAAGATATGGAAACCATCGCTGGTCAGAAAGCAGTTCTGACAAGAGCTAAAAACTCCGTTGCAAACTTTAAAATCCGTGAAGGCATGCCGATCGGATGCAAAGTAACACTGCGCGGTGAGAAAATGTATGAGTTCGTAGACCGCCTCATCAATCTGTCACTGCCGCGAGTACGTGACTTCAGAGGTGTAAATCCTAATGCATTTGACGGCAGAGGCAACTATGCTCTGGGTATCAAAGAACAGTTAATTTTCCCTGAGATCGAATATGATAAAGTCGACAAGGTAAGAGGTATGGATGTTATCTTCGTAACCACTGCCAAGACAGATGAAGAAGCTCGCGAATTATTAACTCAGTTCAACATGCCGTTTGCAAAATAGTTAGGAGGGAAATTTCATGGCTAAGACAGCAATGAAAATCAAACAGCAGCGTAAACAGAAATTCTCCACAAGAGAATACAATCGTTGCAGAATTTGTGGTCGTCCACATGCATATTTAAGAAAATACGGAATCTGCAGAATCTGCTTCCGTGAACTGGCTTACAAGGGTGAAATCCCAGGTGTTAAAAAAGCAAGCTGGTAAGATAGAGAGACCTGCGCCAGCAGGAATAAACTGAAAATATACCATTTACTCACCGGTTATGGAAATCAGGCATATGCATGCTTGTTATTCCTGCGGTGATGCGGTATACTGACAGTGTGTACCGTATAAAATACATGTAAAGTCTGAGAAGAGGAGGAAACTTACATGACAATGAGCGATCCAATCGCAGATATGCTTACAAGAATTCGTAACGCAAATACTGCTAAACATGATACTGTAGATGTACCGGCTTCCAAAATGAAAATTGCTATCGCAAACATTCTGGTAGACGAAGGATATATTAAAAAATACGATCTGGTAGAAGATGGTATCTTCAAAACAATCCGTATCGAACTGAAATATGGTGCAGATAAGAATGAAAAAGTTATCAGCGGCATCAAGAGAATTTCAAAACCTGGTCTTCGTGTATACGCAGGTAAGGATGAACTGCCAAGAGTACTGGGTGGACTGGGTATTGCAATCCTGTCTACAAACCAGGGTGTTATCACAGATAAAGCAGCTCGTAAACTTCAGGTAGGCGGAGAAGTTCTGGCATTCGTTTGGTAGGCCGAAAGCAACTTAATGAGTGCAAACCGAAAGGTGCAGCACGAATTTAGTGCGAGGCCCTTCCCGAACCTTAACGAGTACAAACCGAAAGGTGCAGTACGAGTTTAGTTGAGGGAAGATCCCGCTTAGCGAAAGCAACTTATTTGCAGTAATTTACTGAAAACAGAAAGGGCACAGAGTCCTTTCCGAAAATTTAAGTAAGGAGGAAAGATACATGTCACGTATCGGAAGAATGCCGGTAGCTATCCCGGCTGGTGTAACCGTTGATATTGCAGAAGGCAATAAAGTTACAGTTAAAGGCGCAAAAGGAACTCTGGTAAGAGAGTTGCCTGTTGAGATGGAAATCAAGATCGAAGATGGTCATGTAGTTGTTACAAGACCGAACGATTTAAAGAAGATGAAATCCCTGCATGGTCTGACAAGAACACTGATCCACAACATGGTAGTTGGTGTAAGCGAAGGCTATGAAAAAGTTCTGGAAGTTAACGGTGTTGGTTACAGAGCTCAGAAACAGGGTAAAAAACTGGTACTGTCCCTTGGATATTCTCACCCGGTAGAGATGGAAGATCCGGAAGGACTTGAGACAACCGTTGATGGAAACAAGATCGTTGTTAAGGGTATCAGCAAAGAAAAAGTTGGCCAGTACGCAGCTGAAATCAGAGAAAAGAGAGCACCGGAACCTTACAAGGGCAAAGGTATTAAGTATGCTGATGAAGTAATCAGACGTAAAGTTGGTAAGACTGGTAAGAAATAATTAAGGAGAGTGTGAAAATGGTTAGCAAAGAATCAAGAACAAAAATTCGTGAGAAAAAGCACAGAAGACAGCGTAACCGTTTCAGTGGTACAACTGAAAGACCACGTCTGGCTGTGTTCAGAAGTAATAATCATATGTATGCTCAGATTATTGACGATACAGTTGGAAACACTCTTGTATCTGCCTGCACACTGCAGAAAGATGTAAAGGCAGAGCTGGAAAAAACCAATAACGTTGATGCTGCAGCATATCTGGGAACAGTAATCGCAAAAAAAGCTTTAGAGAAGGGCATCACCACTGTTGTCTTCGATAGAGGCGGCTTCATTTATCAGGGTAAAGTCAAAGCATTAGCAGATGCAGCTAGAGAAGCTGGTCTTGAATTCTAGGACAAGGAGGAAGAACGATGAAACATACACTTATCGATGCCAGTCAGTTAGAGCTGAACGAAAAAGTTGTATCTATTAAACGAGTTACAAAAGTTGTTAAGGGCGGACGTAACATGCGTTTCACAGCTTTAGTAGTTGTAGGTGACGGCAATGGACACGTTGGAGCAGGTCTTGGCAAGGCAGCAGAAATTCCGGAAGCAATCCGCAAAGGAAAAGAAGATGCAGCTAAGAAACTGATCAAAGTTGAACTGGATGAAAATGCAAGTATTTCACATGATTATACAGGAAAATTCGGTGGCGCATCCGTACTGCTGAAGAGATCCCCGGAAGGTACCGGAGTTATCGCCGGTGGTCCTGCACGTAACGTGCTGGAAATGGCTGGTATCAAAAACATCCGTACAAAATCTCTGGGATCTAACAACAAACAGAACGTAGTTCTGGCTACAATGGAAGCTCTGAAGAGCCTGAAGAGTCCGGAAGAAGTAGCAAGACTTCGCGGCAAATCTGTTGACGAAATTCTGGCATAAGGAGGATTTGAAAAATGGCAGATACATTAAAAGTTACTTTAGTAAAATCCCCGATTTCTGCAAAACCGAAGCATCGTGCAACGGTTGAGGCTCTGGGACTTAGAAAACTGAACAAGACAGTTGAACTGCCGAACAATGCTGCAACACTGGGCATGGTAAAACAGGTTCAGCATCTGGTAAAGGTAGAAGAAGCGTAAATAAATATAGGAGGTGTCGAAATGGATTTATCTAATTTAAAGCCTGCTGCAGGTTCTACACATAACGATAATTTCCGTCGTGGACGTGGACATGGTTCAGGAAACGGAAAAACAGCTGGTAAAGGCCACAAAGGTCAGAAGGCGCGTTCTGGTGCACCAAGAGTAGGATTTGAAGGTGGACAGATGCCGCTGTACAGACGTATCCCGAAGAGAGGTTTCACTAACAGAAATTCCAAGGATATCGAAGCTGTAAACGTAAGTGCATTAGAGAGATTTGACAATGATACAGAAGTTACCATTGAAACTCTGATTGAAGCTGGTGTGATCAAAGACGCAAAAGACGGCGTTAAAATCTTAGGAAATGGAGAACTGACAAAAAAGCTTACTGTTAAAGTAAACGCTTTCAGCGAAAGCGCAAAAGCTAAGATAGAAGCACTCGGTGGAAAAGCAGAGGTGATCTAATGTTTCAGACATTGCGTAATGCATTTAAGGTAAAAGATATTCGTTCAAAAATCTTTTACACCTTTTTAATGCTGGTAGTGGTAAGGCTGGGTTCCCAGCTGCCAATACCTGGCGTTGACAGATCTTATTTCGCAAACTGGTTCTCACAGCAGGTGGGAGATGCATTCAACTTCTTTGATGCATTTACCGGGGGATCTTTTGAAGAGATGTCAATTTTTGCATTGAATATTACCCCGTACATTACGTCATCCATTATTATCGAACTTCTGACGATTGCAATCCCGAAACTGGAAGAGATGCAGAAGGATGGCGAAGAGGGAAGAAAGAAACTGACAGCTATCACACGTTATGTGACCGTAGGTCTGGCTCTGCTGGAAAGTGTTGCCATGGTTATCGGATTTGGCCGTCAGGGACTTATTCCGAATATGACAGCTATGAACGTTATCACGGTTGTTGTATCTTTGACTGCAGGTTCCGCATTCCTGATGTGGGTTGGTGAGAGAATCACAGAAAAAGGTGTTGGAAATGGTATTTCCATCGTCCTGATGATCAACATCCTGTCCCGTGTCCCGAGCGACATCACAACATTGTATGAGACATTTGTAAAACCGCAGACGGTTGCCAAAGGTGCTCTTGCAGCAGTAATTATTCTTGCAGTTATCATTGTTACCGTAGTACTGGTTATTCTGCTGAACGGTGCAACAAGAAATATCCCGGTTCAGTATGCAAAGAAAATGCAGGGAAGAAAAATGGTTGGCGGTCAGTCATCCAGCATTCCGCTGAAAGTAAATACAGCAGGTGTTATTCCTGTTATCTTCGCTTCTTCTCTTATGTCTATGCCATCTATCGTTGCGGCATTCATGGGAAGAGGGAACGGAAACGGTATTGGATCCAAGATTTTGAAAGGATTAAGCCAGCAGAACTGGTTTAGTCTCTCAAATCCGGTTTATACACTTGGATTTGTCCTGTATGCGGTTATGATTGTGTTTTTCGCATATTTCTATACTTCCATCACCTTTAATCCGATTGAAGTAGCAGATAATATGAAGAAACAGGGTGGATTTATCCCAGGTATCCGTCCGGGTAAACCGACACAGGAGTATCTGGAAAAAATCCTGAACTACATTATCTTTATTGGAGCTATTGGACTTCTGATCGTCTGCACGATCCCGATCGTATTCAATGGTGCTTTCGGAGCTTCCGTATCTTTCGGAGGAACATCCATCATCATTATCGTTGGTGTTGTGCTTGAAACATTAAAGCAGATTGAGTCTCAGATGCTTGTACGCAATTATCGAGGATTCCTGAGTGAATAAAAGTGTGCGTCTCATCTGCCAGATCTTTATGATCCTGACAGATGAGATTGCGCACTAAAATACGTTATGGGAAAAATTAAAAATGTTGCTTAAAACAGCATTTACATAAAAAACGAAATGGGGGTATTTTACTATGAAAATTATCATGTTAGGTGCACCTGGTGCAGGAAAAGGAACACAGGCAAAAAAGATCGCAGCAAAATATGAGATTCCGCACATCTCCACAGGAGATATTTTCCGTGCCAATATCAAAAACGGTACAGAGCTTGGAAAGAAAGCGAAAACTTATATGGATCAGGGACTGCTCGTTCCGGATGAACTGGTAGTGGATCTGGTAGTGGACAGAGTTCAGCAGGCTGATTGTGAAAAAGGATATGTACTGGACGGATTCCCAAGAACCATTCCTCAGGCCGAGGCACTGGATGCGGCACTTGCAAAACTGAATGACAAAATTGACTATGCGATCAACGTTGAAGTACCGGATGATAACATCATTAACCGCATGGGCGGCAGAAGGGCCTGCGTTGGCTGCGGAGCTACTTATCATGTAGTATTTAACGCACCAAAGCTGGAAAATACCTGCGATTCCTGCGGAGAAAAACTGATTCTGCGCGATGATGACAAACCGGAGACAGTTAAGAAACGTCTGGATGTCTACCATGAACAGACCCAGCCATTGATTGATTATTATAAGAAGGCCGGAGCACTGCGTGAAGTTGACGGCACAGTTGATATGGAAGATGTATTCCAGGCAATTGTTAAGGTGTTAGGAGAGTAAAAAAGATGTCAGTATCAATAAAATCTGCACACGAAATCGAACTTATGAGAGAATCCTGCAGACTGCTTTCTATCGTTCATAAAGAATTGGAAGAGGCAATCAAACCGGGAATTTCAACCTTGGATATTGACCGACTGGGCGAAAAGCTGATCAGAAGCCTTGGCGGTGTTCCAAACTTTCTTCATTATAATGGCTATCCTGCTTCTATCTGTGTTTCTGTAAACGATGAAGTAGTACATGGTATTCCGAACAAACATCGTATTCTGCAGGAGGGTGATATCGTAAGCCTTGACGCAGGTCTGATCTACAAAGGATTTCATTCTGACGCAGCCAGAACCCATGCAGTCGGCACGGTATCACCGGAAACACAGAAACTGATGGATGTAACAAAACAAAGTTTCTTTGAAGGAATCAAATACGCAAAAGCCGGTCATCATTTAAATGAGATCGGATCGGCAATCGGAGATTATGCAGAAAGCTTTGGATATGGAGTTGTAGAAGAGCTTTGTGGACACGGAATCGGCCGCAGTCTGCATGAAGATCCGGAAATTCCAAACTTCAGGCAGAAGAGACGCGGAATCAAACTGGTTCCGGGTATGACACTGGCAGTGGAGCCGATGATCAACATGGGACGCAAAGATGTCTACTGGAAAGACGATGACTGGACAGTTGCAACAGAAGACGGGCAGTATTCAGCACATTATGAAAACACAATTCTGATTACCGACGGTGAGCCGGAAATCCTGACCTTATACAGAGAGTAAGGGGAAGTCATGGAACAGATAATGTGCGGGATGCTTGCCCGCTCGAAGGCAGGTCATGATGCGAAAACTTTGTATCTGGTCTGCCGGACAGAAGGAGATTTTGTCTACCTCTGTGATGGAAGACTGAGAAAGTTTGATAATCCAAAGAAAAAAAACAAGAAGCATATTCAGATTATCCATAAAATTCCGGAAGCGCTGGCAAACTGGAATGGAGAAGTATTGAGAAATGAAAAAATCAGAGCAGTTCTGAAAGATTATAAAATGAAGGAGGTTCACGATGTCGAAAGCAGATGTAATTGAAGTGGAAGGAACAGTACTGGAGAAACTGCCAAATGCAATGTTCCGTGTAGAACTGGAAAACAAACATGTGGTACTGGCTCATATCAGCGGAAAGCTGAGAATGAACTTTATCCGTATCCTTCCTGGTGACAAAGTAACAGTAGAAATGTCTCCGTATGACCTGTCAAAAGGACGTATTATCTGGAGAGATAAATAAGAATTTACGGTGATTTCCTGGCAGGTGTAAGGAATAGAAATGCAGAGCATTTTATCAGGATGCTGTCAGCGAAAGAACAGCAGAGCATGTGCAAATGAACGAATTCCCCGAAG
>URUU01000043.1 GCA_900551235.1 uncultured Lachnospiraceae bacterium | reverse complement strand
CTTATATCTGCATTCAGGTAAAAGAAAATTCTCTGGAACATTTTACAGCAGAGGACGCCGTAATCGGCTAATTAAAAGTATTTATTTACAAAAATGCACAGCTCCCGATAAGCTAAGAACTGTGCATTTCTTTTTCTTAAATTTTACGATTTCTCAATTTTTTATATAAGAAGTTATGGCTTTAACTTCCTCCAAATAATCAGCTTTAGGATAATACATACGACCACCAAAACTGCCACCAAGGCACCATCCAACAGTAACTCTGTGTACCACGGTGCAGACTGCATGGCATATAAATTTGGATAGGTTTTAAAGTGCCAGAACTTATAAATTCCGAATCCAATGAAAACTCCTATGAATGAACCAATAACGATATTTAAAAAACAATTCAACTTTCTCAGCATAGCAGTCCCCCCTTCCAAATTAGAAGTTATAAACATCTTTGCAAATATACCATATCTATTAACTGTACACCACACTCATAAATTGGGTGGTCATAATTGTCCGTAAAGAAATTCGGAATATTGTGAGATCGGACAAATCCGCATTTTTCATAAAACGGTATGGTCAACGGGCTGTCACCTGTTCCAACCTGCAAAATAGAATATTCATCTGCATATTTACTTACAAGGAAGTCAATCAATGCTTTCCCATAGCCCTGTCCTTGATTCTGAGGATCAACTGCAATATTTTTAATTTCAAGTATTCCATTATCTTCATCAGTAACGACACATTCAGCTTTTACATTACCATCTTCAAGTACATACATAGTACCTTTTTCAAGATAGTGATCAATCATATTTTCCTGCTCATCAGCTAATAACAATAATGCTATAAATTGCTTTTTATTCTCATTCACTTCTCGGATTTTCATATCTATTACTCCGTCAAACTAGAATTTGGCTATTTCGTTGCAACAATACTTATCCAATGATTTTTTGCATTTGAATACGTTTTGATCTCTGTAAAACCCGCTTCTTTCAAAGCGGCAACAAGTTGTTTAGATGTGTAAATCTTCATACCATTGATCATCTTTGTCCATTTTTCATCTGCGGCATTCGTTCCGTCACTCTCGTTACAAATCAGGAATATGCCTTCGCTTTTCAGCACACGGTTGACCTCGGAAAAGCATTTTACTAATCCTGGCCAAAAGTAAACTGTTTCGAAGGCAGAAACATAATCAAAAGTCGCGTCAGAAAAGGGTATAGCAGATACATCTCCTTGAACTACATTACATTTCCCTTGTTTAATGGCGAGGGCGTTCAATTTTTGAGATTTTGCCACACTAACCTCAGAATAATCCATTCCTGTCACGTGGCCATTTCTACATCTATCAAGCCAGACCGCAATATTTGCTCCGCCGCCACAGCCGACGTCCAGAACTTCAGCATCAGACTTCGCGGAGATATTTGAGAATCCCCATTGCGATAATTTGGCGTGACCGCTGTTCATCATCTTCGTCATCAACTTTCCGCCGAAGCCTTGTGGCTTACGGGTATTTTCAAAAAATCTCATTACAGAATTCCTCCTCCACAAATACCGGTTTTCTTAATTCGACAAACCGGTATTGCTCAATCGTTTTTCTCCGTTAGGAGAATATACAATCCATAAATAAAAAGAACAAGGAATAAAACCGTAGGAATCAATAATCCATTTTCTAAAATACTTACAATCATTCTTCCAGGTGGCGTTACCCATGCAGTTGCTGGATTTTGCATTGCCGCTATTATCATTCCTACAATACCAACAACACCACTTAATGTTAAAAAACCACCTTTTATATTTCTACTCATAATCATTACCTCCTCGTTAAATACCGATTTATCTCTTACATTTTATCATATTCTATCCCAAAACTCTATTCTTAGATTGCCAAAGAGCAGCCTTCCGACTGCTCTTTCTGGCTCCCCAGGCAAGTCTTTCGTGAATACTTCCTGTTGGCATTTGCTCCATTTGTCGCTTTTCTTCTAATGCCTTCTGCTCCTGTATATCCTGTTGTACCGCATCATCTACAGCATTTTCTCCAAGAACACGCACTACCCGGTCATATCTATCAGAAACATCCTGCAATTGTTGTTTTTCATCAAATAACTGCTCTTTTTCTTCACGCACTGCATCTAACTCTCTTTGTATTTGGTTATATGCTTGCTTTGTTTTCTGATATTTGTGTTTCCATTTTTCTACTTCTTCGGCAAGTTCTTTAACCTGTGCAGCCATCGCAGCAATTTTATTTTTCACCTGAGTAAACAGTGGTTTTATTTTCTTATCCCGGTAGGTTGTTGCACGTTCCAATGCACCAGCTTCTGGAAGTAGAGTTTTCACTGTTCCATATTCCTTTATTTCTTTGCTGACATTATCCATTACCGGCTGTAACCGTTCTCTGCGTTCTTCCAGGCTATGCAGATCTTTCTCGGCTTTTTCCGCACACTTCTCAGCTTCCTCTTTATCTTTAACTGCCTGCTCCTTGTCATCTTTTAAAAGCTGGATATCAGCTCTTGCTTCCGCAATCTGTGCAGTCAGTCCTTCATTCTCAGCAGTGAGATATTCTTTCTCCCGTTCCAGTGCCTGTACTTCCTTTTTACGCTCTTTCTTCTTAAAATTATAAACATCCAGATGTTCCTCATGTGTCCCTTTCTGCTCCCATTCAATTCCATATTGCCGGGCAATCTCTGCAAGCAATTCTTTTTCATGATTGATCCACTGATTCAACTCTGTATCGTGTTTGTTCCCGCCTTGAAATCCCAGGCTTTTTAATGCCTGCTTCAGTGAAACCCGGGTATCCATTCCTTTCCCTTTCCAGCCAGTTACATAAGGAACAAAATCAATATGCAGATGCGGTGTAGCTTCATCCTGGTGCAGATAACAGCTAAATACATGAAGTGTTGGATTTCGTTGCTGAAAATTCTTTACATACTCATCCAGTACTTTTACCGCCAGGTCTCCTTCTGTCGTTCCCACAGCCATATCTTCTCGATTTCCAATCTGGAAAATCACTTCATGGAACAGCTTTTCCTGCTTTCCCTGACGAATTTTTTCATAGTAATTTGTAATCTGCCGGTCCTTTCTTTTTCCCACATTGTACCGTTCCACAGAAACATCAAACAACTCTTTATATACTTCTTTCAGATTTTCATTCTGGTAACAGATATTCAGGTGTACTCTGTCTGGGTCTACATTTTCAGCTACAAAATCCCGTCTGTTATGAGCCAGCGATCCAGCTCCAATCATGCCGCTGATCGTTCTTCTCATCATTATGCTCCTCACCTCTCCTTCTAAAAAGCGTGCCAGATATGGCACATAATTTGTATTTCCGCCAACTATGGCGATTATAAGAAATCTTCGCCGGATACGGCGGTTTTGTTACTTTTGTCAAAAGTAACGCAAAAGCACTTTCGACAGCCGTACCGCCTATCAAAAGTACCCTTGCGCCCTGCCGGGGGCAAGACGTCCGGAGGACGTCTGTTCTGCACCGACTGAAGCGGAGCGGAGACCATTATTCCTTCCGTTGGTCGGATTGCTTCTGCGTTACTCACTTAACTAATCTATTACTGTATTCTCGCCCGTATATATTCCAGATCTCCGCAGTACGGTGTTCCTACCAGATACCATTCCCTTGCCGGATTCATCTCCATTCTGGTCTGCACCCACTGATCATCAATTAGTACTTCCAAGCATTCCCCACAATGAAATCCTGTATCAATCCATAAATCTGATGACAATAAACCATATCTATCGTTACTGCTGTTATATCCTAATCTTCCTTCTCTCATTGCTGTATGCTCCTTTCTATTGTCCTACTGTAAGGACGCCCTGATTCAGGCTCCCTTTCGCAGCCTATAATTTACCGATAAATAATCGGGTAATCTATAACCTCTCGTCTGTATCTTACCGGCTTTCTCCTTGTCTGATATTTACAGGTGCGTGACACGCTCCTGTTATAAAGTGATCAGCAAGAATCTCTACCAACGAAAGTTTTCCGGTATTCCCTTCCTTTCCAGGTATTCCTGCCTGGACTTTTCTCTCTCTTCCTCTGTTGGGGCTGTTTTGTACTTACTGTATAACTCCCGATCTACCATTGCATTCAATTTCTTTTCTAACCCTTTCCTTATGATTTCTTCGCCCTCATAATTCTCCATCAGGAAATATTGCAACAGTTGAAAGAATAACTCATATGGTATCTGCACATTTCTATTTTTCATCTGATCTCCTTTCAAGGTGGCAAGATGCCCTATTATTAAGATATGGTCATCTTGCCATCTTCCTTTTTCTACTCTGACAACATCCAATACCACTGATTTCCACGTTTTACGGAATCTATTCCCAGTTCCATTTTGGCATTTCTCAGTGTTTTCTTTTTAATTCCCAGTTTTTCTGCTTCTTCCTCAATTTTCTTTTGTGCCATACCTCCATCAGCCAGTATCTCAAGCAGAAATTCTTTTGCTTTCCGGGTTTTCTGTCCTTTTCCCTCTCCATTGAGCAATTCATCTGCACTAATGTCATATTCACCAATCCATTCAAATCCGTTGTTTTTATCCAGACGGAACGCAATAGCTTTACCTTCCGGTGCCAGGGAACTCTTTGTATGGCACACAACTCTTACTTCCGGTTCGTCCTTAATTCGTCCGACAATCAAAACGCTTCTTGCAGCTGCCTGAAAATCAATAGAACCAAGTCCCCGGTAAGAAGATTTTCCGTTACTGTTCTTGTTCATGTGTCCAATCAGAATAATCGCACAATGATATTTTTCTGCCAAGACTGCTATACGTTTCATCAAAGGACGGATTTCATTAGCCCTGTGCATATCCACCTCTGATCCAAGGAAGCCCTGAATCGGGTCAAGCACAACCATTCTGGCTTTTGTCTGCACAATTGCTTCTTCCAACCGGACATCTGCCATCGTCAGCGGTTGCTCACTGTCATCGATAACCATGACCTTTGTGCAGTCTGCACCTGCAGCAAGTAATCTTGGTTTTATCGTATCTCCAAGACCATCTTCTGCAGTCTGGTAGATTACATTTACTGGTGCCTCCAAATGCTGTGTTGACGCATTGTTTTCAATATTTTCTGCATCTACCATATCGCTTTCACTATCAATATCTATCCTTTTATCTTTTGTTGAATCAACTGGAAGAATAGTCTCTCCTCTGGTCAGTTTTGCAATAATTTGAAGCACCATTGTCGTTTTTCCTTCTCCCGGATCTCCCTGTATAATTGTTACTTTTCCATAGGGAATAAATGGATAAAGCAGCCATTCAATCTGCTCCACTTCCACCGTATCCATATTGATGAGTTTCAGTTCCGGTTCCAGCCTTTTCTGTACTGTTTTATTTGTTTCTGTTCTTTTGTTTTCCATCAAATCCTCCTTATTTTCCCGTTGAAAGAAAGAGTGGTTTTTGATAGAATACTCATAGAAGTTTTTTGGAAGAGTATTCTACCAAATCCCTGCCTTTAGGTGTTTGCCGACACTTAAAGGCTCTTTTATTCCGCTTTCATTCCAGCCATTGTTATTGTGATAAGCCGAATCACTTCCAATAAATCCTCCGGCACATCTTCTCCCTTTTTCAGACGTTTCAGCTCACCCAGTACCTTTTCAAGTTCCTTCTTCAAAGCTTTATACACCCTGGGATTTCCTGTAACCACAACTTCTTTTTCCTGCAATCTTCGGATAATATATTCTTGTTTGGTTAATCCCGATAGCCGTACTGCCGTCTCCAGAAGTTCATCTTCTTCCGGTGACATCCGAAATGCTACAACTTTATTTCTCCAACGTCCCTGCTGATCCAGACATTTAGCCGACATTTGCAAGTCCTCCTTCTACTTCATTTAATTCTTCATCCATATTTTCCGCATCCAGCTGCTCTGCCATGTCCTGCTGTACCGACGGAAACAGATGTGCATACCGGTAAGTAATCTTTTCTGCTGAATGTCCAACCCTTTTTCCGATTGCTAGTGCGGTATACCCCATATTGATCAACAGGGATACATGACTATGCCTGAGATCATGAACTCTGATTTTCTTTACCCCACTCGCTTTACAGCCTCTTTCCATCTCATGATTCAGATAATATTTTGTTACCGGAAAAATGCGGTCGTCAGGCTTTAAACTGTAATATAATTTCAGGCAGTCCTGCATTTCATCACACAGAAACTGTGGCATTATGACTGTCCGTACACTGTTCTTTGTCTTTGGCGTACTGATTACATCTTCTCCTTTCAAACGCTGATAGGACTTATTGATCCGAAGCGTTTTCTTTTTGAAATTAAAATCTGCTGGTGTTAAAGCAAGCAGCTCGCCCGAACGAATTCCACACCAGTAAAGCAATTGAAAAGCATAGTAGGAAAGAGGTTTGTCCATCATTTCTTCTGCAAATCGCTTATACTCCTCTTTTGTCCAGAACAACATTTCCTTGCCTTCTTCTTCTCCCAGTGCCCCAGCTTTTCTTGCCGGATTAGTGCTAAGATCGTAATATTTCACTGCATGATTAAAAATAGTGCTTAATTGTCCATGTATCGTTTTCAGATACGTTGGCGAAAGCGGTTTTCCTGTTTTCGTTTTCAGTTTTCTCATCTGGTTATGCCAGTCCATCACATCTTTAGCTGTAATTTCCGATACTTTACGTTTTCCAAGATACGGAAGAATCTTTTTCTGAATAATATTTTCTTTTGTAAACCAGGTACTCTGCTTCAAAGAAGGTCTGACATCTTCTTCATACATAGTGCAAAAGCTTTCCATTGTCATATCCACACTTGCCTTCTTCTGTAATTTGAATTGTAATTCCCAGTCCGCAGCTTCTTTTCTTGTGGAAAATCCTCGTTTGCATTTCTGTTTTCTTGCACCTGTCCAGTCCTGATACCGGATCATCACATACCAGGTACCATTGTCATTCTTGTAAATTGCCATTCCTAATTCCTCCCATCATTCGATCTTGTTCCATAGAACTGCTCATAAAAATACTTCCGGTCAACTTTTCCTGCGATTGTCTGACATCCCATTGCCTGCAATTCCCTGTTTAGCCTTTTCATCAGCTTGTATGCATAGGACTCCGATACTTCCAGGACTTCCATGACCTCTTTCACATTCATAAACATTTTACTCATAGAAAATTTCTCCCTTCTTTTTACTATACTATTTTGTATGGGTTGAATTATACTATACTATTCTGTATGGGTCAAGTGCTTTCAATACATTTACCCATACTTTTTTGTATGGATTTTCTTGTCTCTACCATTTGGATATGCTATACTCAACCTATCAAGAAAAAGACAGGAGATATAAACATATGGCAATAGGCGAAAGAATCCACCATTTCAGACTTCTGCGTGGTTTCACGCAGAAATATTTGGGTCAACAGCTGGGATTCAGTGATTCACAGGCTGATGTCCGCATTGCACAGTATGAAAAAGGGGCACGCAGTCCAAAAGAAAAATATCTGAACGCATTGGCTGATATTTTTGAAGTATCCCCTCATGCTCTTGCTGTCCCGGATATTGACAGTTACGTTGGACTGATGCATACCTTATTTACCTTAGAAGACCTTTACGGGCTTCACATTGATGAGATTGACGGAGAACTTTGTCTCCGGCTGGACAAGGCCAAGGGAACCACCTACCTTTCCATGTTCGATATGTTCCATGCGTGGCAGGAACAGGCAGAAAAACTCAAATCCGGCGAGATCACTCAGGAAGAATATGATCAGTGGCGTTACAACTATCCAAAAAACGCAAAATAAAAGCCGACGAAAAAAGGCCTTACCAAATTGATTTCACTCAATTCAGTAAGACCTTTTTTGTCGGTTTCACACATATTACCTGACAACCACAAGATTCCGGATAAATAATGCCAAAATCTCTTGCGTTATCATTTTGTTATCAAATAGAACTTTATCTGCCCGGAAACGCCCTGTTTATAAGGCTTTCCAGAAATTTTTAATTATTCAAACTCAATCGTTGCAGGCGGCTTGCCGGTACAATCGTATAAAACTCTGTTGATGTGCTTGACTTCATTGACGATGCGGCTGGTGGTCCTGCCGATGATCTTCCATGGAACCTCAGCGCTCTCGGCAGTCATGAAATCAGTGGTAGTCACAGCACGCAGTGCAATTGCGTAATCGTAAGTACGCTCGTCACCCATGACGCCGACGGACTGCATGTTCGTAAGAGCCGCAAAGTACTGATTGACTTTCTTATCCCAGCCGGCAGCAGCAATCTCCTCACGCCAGATTGCGTCTGCATCCTGTACCATCTGTACCTTTTCCGGTGTGATGTCTCCGATGATACGGATGCCAAGTCCCGGTCCCGGGAATGGCTGGCGAAATACGAGGTAATCCGGGATGCCAAGCTCCAGTCCTGCCTTACGTACTTCGTCCTTAAACAAATCGCGCAGCGGCTCGATGATCTCCTTAAAATCGACGTAATCCGGAAGTCCTCCAACGTTATGATGTGACTTGATAACAGTAGACTCTCCGCCGACACCGCTCTCTACAACATCCGGATAGATCGTGCCCTGTACAAGAAAGTCTACCGCACCGATTTTCTTCGCCTCTTCCTCAAACACACGGATAAATTCTTCTCCGATGATCTTACGTTTTTTCTCCGGCTCAGTCACGCCTGCAAGCTTGCTGTAAAAACGCTCCTGCGCGTTTACACGAATAAAATTCAGGTCATATGGACCATCCGGGCCAAAGACTGCCTCAACCTCATCTCCCTCATTTTTCCGCAGAAGTCCATGATCGACAAATACGCAGGTCAGCTGATTGCCGACTGCCTTGGAAAGAAGTACCGCTGCAACGGAAGAATCAACACCGCCGGACAGTGCGCACAGCACTTTGCCGTCACCGACCTTCTCGCGGATCTGGTGAATAGACTGCTCTACAAAGGAATCCATCTTCCAGTCACCTGCACAGCCACAGACGCGGAACACGAAATTTGAAAGCATCTTCTGGCCTTCCTGTGTATGCAGTACCTCTGGATGGAACTGAGTCGCATACAGCTTCTTTTCCGTATTTTCCATTGCTGCATACGGACAATTATCCGTATACGCAATCGTACGGAATCCCGGTGCCATCTCGGAAATATAATCATTATGGCTCATCCAGCAGATCGTCTTTTCAGAAACATCTGCAAACAGATCAGAGGTACGGTCTGTTGTCACTTCGATCTTTCCATACTCACGCACCGGCGCCTTTTCTACCTTCCCGCCGAGCAGATGCATCATCAGCTGAGATCCATAACAAATGCCAAGGATCGGTACACCCAGTTCAAAAATTTCCTTCGTATAAGTCGGTGCACCCGGCTCATAACAGCTGTTCGGGCCGCCGGTAAAAATAATTCCCTTCGGCTGGAGCGCCTTAATCTTTTCAAAGTCTGTCTTGTAAGAATAAATCTCACAATACACATTGCACTCTCTGACACGTCTTGCGATAAGCTGATTGTACTGACCGCCAAAGTCGAGGACCACAACTGTTTCTCTTTTCATGATTTTCTCCATTCTGTATTTATGTGCTAATATTGGGTAATAGATACATTATAGTGTACTTTTATCAGACTGACAAGCCATTATTTCCGGATTTTTACAGGTTCTGTATACACTTTCTCTGTTATTTTTCTTATGATGATACCAGGGTCAAAAGGTCATGCGTTTCATGCTTGCATGATAAGGCTTTTGAACTTGGGACCCGCCAAACATGAGAAAGTAGCGATTTACGTAGTAAATCAGCGGATTTCGAATGTTTATAGAATTGCGGGAGCTGCTTCGTAACGGAGCAATTCGTAAGCATCACAGGGGACAAAATACCTTTTGACCGGAACATTATTTTTATGTTATTATGGCTGAGTTCAGAGTCCGCACATATGAAACAATCCTCAACGGTAACATCTCCGGGTGTTATTTGTGAGAAAGCAAACAATACAAAGGCCTGGCAAAGACGGATGATAAATATCCGTTTGCCATAGAAAGGGGTATCTACCGATATGAATCATTCCATTCTTTATCTTGAATGCAATTCCGGTATCAGCGGCGATATGACTGTAGCATCTCTGCTTGATCTGGGGGCAGACCGCCAGATACTGCTGGACGCGCTTTCCAGCCTTCCGCTCACCGGATATTCAATAGAAATCAAAGATGTTTATAAATCCGGCATCCGCGCCTGTGATTTCAATGTCATCCTCGATCATGACAACCATGACCATGATATGGACTATCTCCACGGCCATGCTCACAATATGACAGACGAACACGATCATACCCATAGTCACAATCTGTCAGATGAGCATGGGCAGATCCACAGACACGATCACAGCATGACTGTGGGCGATGTCCATGGCCATGATACAGATGAATCACAGCATATACATCATGATGCCCGAAATTTAAATGATATCACCAAAATCATCCAGACTGGTCAGCTCTCCTCCGGGGCGAAGGATCTGGCACTGAAAATCTTTCAGATCCTTGCTGAAGCAGAAGCAGCCGTACATGGCAAAACTTTAGAGGAGATTCACTTCCATGAGGTCGGAGCCGTCGATTCAATCGTCGATATCGTAGCAGTCGCTGTCTGCATTGACAATCTCTCCCCGTCTGGCATCGTCATCTCTGCGCTTACCGACGGCAAGGGACAGATCCGCTGTCAGCATGGGCTGATCCCGGTGCCGGTACCTGCTGTCACTGCAATTGCAATGCAAAACGATCTGACTTTAAATATCTCGGATGTCGAAGGCGAGCTTGTCACACCGACCGGTGCTGCCATAGCCGCTGCCGTTCGAACTGCCACAACACTTCCAAAAGAATTTCGGATCCGCCGCATAGGATTTGGTGCAGGAAAGCGGGATTATGCTGCGACCGGACTGTTGCGCGCCATGCTGCTTCAACCACTCTCAAAAGACACCCATGATACGATCCTGTCTCTTGAGACGAACGTCGACGACTGCAGCGGAGAAGCGCTCTCCTATACAATGCAGCTGCTGCTCGACGCCGGTGCACTCGATGCTTTCTGCATCCCGATCTACATGAAAAAAAACCGACCGGCCTGTCTGCTCAAGGTGCTGTGCAATCCGGAACAGCGCGCGGAAATGGAGTCAATCATTTTCCGCAATACGACTACCATCGGCATCCGTATTCAGGAAATGCAGCGCACCAAACTTCCACGGAAAATTTTCGCACTGGAAACGCCATGGGGCATGGCCGATGTCAAATGCTGCACGTACGGAAACGATACCTATTATTATCCGGAAAATGACAGTGTCAGCCGTCTGGCAAAACAAAATGGAACAGGTTTCACGGAAATGTACAATATGATCCAGGCTTACGCCCGTGAAAATCCGCATGTGTGATCCATCCATAAGCAGCAAAGAAATATTTTTTATTGAAAGGATCATTTATAAAATGCCACACACACTTTTACCCGAACTCGCACAGGACTATACACGTCTGAGAGAATATTTCCAGGCACTGAACACTGACGGAATCGCTATCGCATACTCCGGTGGTGTAGACAGTACTCTGCTTCTGAAGGTAGCCTGCGAAGCTTCCTCCCGTCCGGTGCTTGCTGTCATCCTCGAGACAGAACTGCACCCGCACTCTGAGATCGAGACCGCTGTCGCAATGGCAAAAAAGCTCAAGGCGGAATGTACTGTCATCCACGTAGACGAATTTCAGGATCCACAGATTCTGCAAAATCCGGTCAACCGCTGCTACCTTTGCAAGCATCTGCTCTTCACCCAGCTGCAGCAGCTGGCGCATGCCAACGGACGTATGGCAGTCTGTGACGGCACGAATAAAGACGATGAAAAGCAATATCGTCCCGGCATGCTCGTTTTAAAAGAGCTCGGCATTCACAGCCCGCTTCGGGAGCTTGGCTTCACAAAGCAGCGCATCCGGGAACTGTCTGCCGCACTCTCGCTTCCGACTGCCTCCGCGCCGTCCGCACCATGTCTTGCCACACGACTTCCTTACGGTGCTTTTCTTGATCGGAAGCTTCTGGCAAACATCCATAAAGGAGAAGAAGCCATCCGGCAGATGGGATTCTACAATGTCCGTCTGCGCTACCATGAGCCGGTTCTCCGGATCGAAATCGACCGCGCTTCTTTTCCGGATCTGCTCGCAAAGAGTGAGATAATCGTATCCAAGCTGAAGCGTCTTGGCTTCCTTTATGTCACTTTGGATCTCGAGGGCTTTCGCAGTGGAAGTATGGACTTATCACTTTCCATTTCTCCAGCAGCCGATCCATCGTAAACGCTGCATTTGCAGGACTTGTAGATGGCAGTCCTGTCATTGGGACTGCCAGATCCTTCTGAAATTTCTCATACAGACGTTTTGCTGTTCCACCGTTCGTATAAATATGCTGAATCTGCGCCGCATCCAGAATTTGATGCAGATCATTCGGCACGGCATTTCGGATGCTGCTGTCACTGGATCCAACAATCTCGCATTCTGCAATCACATCCCATACAGCGATCCGGTTCTCAAGAAGCAGCCTTTTTTTCTCTTCGATCGTCTGCGGCAGCGGCCGGTTCGTCAATGCCGCGATCACTTTCCAGAAACGGTTCTGCGGATGTCCATAGAAAAACTGCTGTTCTCTTGATTTCACCGATGGAAAGCTTCCGAGAATCAATATTTTGCTGTTTGTATCGTAGACCGGCGCAAATTCATGCTGCAGTTTCTGATATTCCTGACTTTTCATTGCTCTTTTTTAAAATCCTTCCTGTCTTCGTACTTTTCGAAGCTCGGCACGCTTCTGTCCGGCCTCCCATTCGATCTGCTGCGTCACGCCTTCCACGATCAGTCCCGGCACTTCCTGTGGATGCTGATGATCGTCCGTGCCGACCATGACAAAATATGCGCGATTGATCATTGTCCGCACACCGCTTAAAGACTCGGCATACGTATCAATGCGTACCTCCATCGAAGAACGCCCCACGTGCGTCAGACGTCCGATCAGTACAATCGTATCGTCCACCCTCGCTCCCGTCTTAAAGTACATATTATCAACGGCAACTGTCACAACGTTCATCTCCGCATGACGCTTTGCAACGATTCCGGCCGTCTCATCAATCCATGCAAGCAGCTGCCCGCCGAACAGATAGCCTGCTGCATTCAGACACTTTGGCATGAGCAAATGAGACTGCTCTGTCATCGAATCTGCAACTCTTTTCATTTTCCTCTCTGACATATTCCAAACTCCTTCCCGTATTGACCACCTAAGACGGCGGTTCTGCTAAAGGTATTTTATCTCTTTCCGGTGAAGATACTTTTCTCTCGTAGCCAGTCCACCGCGAATATGACGTTCCGCCTTATTGACCGCCAGCACCTTTCCGGCCTCCGCTGCCAGAGCCGGATTGATCTGTGTCAGACGTTCTCGCAGATCCTTGTGTACCGTTGATTTGCTCACCTTGAATTTCTGTGCCGTCTGACGCACAGTCGCTCCCGTCTCGATAATGTAATACGCGATTTCCGTTGCGCGCTCTTCGATATATTCCTTCACAAAAAAGCCTCCGGAGACGCTGTTTTTACAGTGTATGCGAAAGCTTTTTATTTAATCTCATGATGTTGGGGGCGAAAGGTGTTTTGCGGGTCACTATATGAAGTACTCGATCACTTCTTCCGGCTCGGTCTTCGTCCGACGGTTGTATAGAATCACGGCTTCCCGTTCTTCTTTCGGTCCAAGTGCATAGACATCCGTGGATTCACTGTTGAAATATTTCACCGGTACGATACGATTGTATTCTCTTGGATGATCCTCGGTGATCTGAATATCTTCCTTAGGCAAATGATCCAGCCAGTATGGATCAAACATCCGAATTGCGGCTCCCTCTGTCCCGGTCATGAGTACGTAATGCGGCTCATCTAAATACAGCCGTACGACAGCTACTCCGCCGTGGCAGAGGGCATAGTTAATCCGGCTTTCTGTGCCGATACAGACACCATTTCCGATGATGTGCTCGCCGGATATCGGCAGCAAGCCCAGCTCTCCGTATTCATTCAGCCAGTTACATAAAAATGCCATTGCAGCCCTTGAGGTCCCCCGTTTTCCCGGAACACCTTCCTTGCTGTGACAATCCAGACAATACAGCATAATATTCCGGATCACCTCCGGTGGTATGTCTTTTCGCTCGAAAAGATAGCTGATCGCATTGAGCATGCTCGCCGGTCCGCAATCATACTCCGTCAATTGGTATCGCAATGGATTTTTCATCTTCTGTCCCTCTTTTTCTGTCCGATCTGGCAAATCCTCTGATTCACATCTTCCGTATTTTACCACTCTTCTTTTGCTCTGTACAGCAATTTTCTGAATCGTTTTTTTATGTGGCAAAAGCGCAAGTATTTATTTTACAAAAAGCATTTTTTATTATATACTGGTACGTATATTGCGCAGCCGCAAAAGCGCTGCCTAAAAACAGGGGGACTTATGACTTTTATCATCCATTGTATTGAACAGGTATACTATTTTCTCTGGGGCGACTGGATTCGCCTTCCACTTCCCGGCGGAACACTCAGCCTGCCACTTCTGGTGCTGCTGCTCATTCCTGCCGGTATTTACTTCACGGTGCGTACCCGCGGTCTGCAGCTTCGGCTGCTCCCTGATATGGTACGCCTTATCACCGGATCTGCGAAACCGGAAGATTCTGAGCAGGACCGAAAATCTGAAGAGCTTTCTGCTCTCCAGGCTCTGATCGTCTCCACTGCCACACGGGTCGGTATGGGCAATCTCGTCGGTGTCGTGGCCGCAATCTCAGCAGGTGGCGCAGGCGCTGTTTTCTGGATGTGGATAACGGCTCTGATCGGCTCTGCAACCTCTTTTGTAGAATCCACACTCGCCCAGCTTCACAAGCAGGAGGATCCACTCTACGGCGGATACCGCGGCGGCCCTGCTTACTACATTCATGACTGGATCAACGCAGGGCGCAAAGGAAAGGCCCGCAAAAGCCTGCTTGCGATTTTATTTGCCATTTCCGGTCTGATCTGCTGGTGCGGTGTCAGCCAGGTCATCGGCAACTCTGTGTCATCTTCTCTGAAAAATGCCTTCCATATTTCGCCGCTTGTATCCACGACTGCACTCGTGCTGCTTGCTGCCGTGATCGTGCTACGGAAAAATGCGACGGTAAAGGTACTGGATATCCTCGTGCCAATCATGTCCGGCATCTATGTGCTGATCACACTCTGGCTCATTGTTACGCACGCCTATCAGCTTAGTG
This sequence comes from uncultured Lachnospiraceae bacterium, assembly GCA_900551235.1. Lineage (GTDB taxonomy): Bacteria > Bacillota > Clostridia > Lachnospirales > Lachnospiraceae > Hominisplanchenecus. The sequence goes on along the minus strand of URUU01000043.1, from coordinate 4,314 downwards.
ATGTCTTTCGACGTATCTTTTCAGAGGCTTTTGGTCTTCGTCAGGTAGCCGCAGGCGGCTTTGGCGCTGTCCTCATGAACGGTGTCAAGCGCGGTCTCTTCTCCAATGAAGCCGGCAGTGGCTCTGCACCATGCGCTGCAGCGACCGCCGAGACGCCTCATCCGGCCCGTGTCGGTCTGACGCAGGCATTCGGCGTCTTCATCGATACACTGCTTTGTACCTGCACCGCAATGGTCATGCTGCTTGCCCCGCAAGAGCTCGTCGACGGTCTGCAGGGAATGGATCTGCTTCAGACGGCTATGTACATCTATTTTGGTCAGATCGGTGTCATCTTCATCGCCCTGATCTTGTGGATGTTCAGTTTTTCCACCTTCATCGGCATCCTGTTTTATGCCCGGTCCAATGTGGCCTATCTGTTCGGTGACCGCTGGAGCGCACAGACTGCCTATAAACTGCTGGCACTTGTCATGCTGTTTATCGGAGGACTCGCCGCCTACACCTTCGTCTGGGATCTCGGGGACGTCGGTGTCGGTTTGATGACGATCTTCAACCTGATCGCCCTTCTCCCAATGTCCAATGAAGCAATCAAATCCCTGAAAGACTATGAGCGGCGACGCAACTGACAGTAAAAACCTGCAGACAGATCGATGTTCCGATTCTGCCTGCAGGTTTTCTAGTCCTGCTCTCATTTTTTTATCTCCTCTACCCGCACAACCCGGTTCCATCCACGCCTCTGCCATACCATGACATATACTTTATACGCAATCGAATCCCGCGCATAGACAAATGGCTCCTCTTCCACGATCTCACAGCGCAGGCCACGAACACGCAGCTCCTTGGCGCGTGCTTCTGCCAGTCGGTACAGCCGCTGCATCTCCTCCTGCTCCTTGTCCTGGAAACTCCGTTTTTTATAAATTCCTGCGGCCTCCGTAAGCTGCTCTGTCAGCAAATCCACGACTGCTGCATGCCGCGTGCGATGCATCAGTCTCCCAAGCTGCTTTGCACGGTATCGCCCGGGCTTCCTGCGATACCTTTCCAATGCCCGCAGAAGTGATACATCTCCGGCCTCCTTTGCAAGCTCGCACATCACCTGTAATGCCGCCTCGGATGGATTCCAGTCCGGCTCTGTGACGGTTCGATATTTCTTTGGAACTGCCGGATAGCAACAGTAATTCAGCGGCGGAAACTCTGCCAGCGACGCAAGCTGACGTTCTTCTTTGCTGCAAAATTCCTCGCCGAGATATTCCAGCTTATCATGCAGAATCGCCAGCCAATACTCCAGCTGCCGCAGATACTCATATCCTTTCACCCAGAAATGCCCAGTATGACCGTAATCAAACAGGTGCGCTTCCAATACCATTCCGGTAAAAAATAAGGTAAATGCATTCATCCCCTGATGAACCGCCAGCACATAGCCATCTTCCTCAGTCGCCAGCGCCGCTGAGAGCTCTCCGTCAAATTTCTCCTGATAAGTTCCGCACATCCGTGCATTTTGAAAAACCAGAAAACTCTCCACCGCATCGTTCATCAGATAAACCAGGCGCACGTCAGACGGCACCTCCCGCCGCACATCCGCATCCTCCCATACCTTTGGAAGCAGCAGCTCAAACTGTCCCTGCTCGATCAGGAGTCCAAGACGATCCAGATCTTCCGGTGCAATGTCTGTGACTTTATTCTCCTGCATAATCTCTCCCTCTAACTTTTATCATATCTCTTACCAGTTCTCTGTAGCTTACCGCATTTTATCCGGTTCTGCAATCTGAGGAAAAAAACAGCCCCAGGTCATGTGATTGCTCACCGCCGGGGGCTGCCAGATTCTTTTCTGTTTCTTTCTATCTGCTTGCTTTTCGTGACTCATTTTCCTGCGCAACGAAACGGCAAAAGTTTCACTGCTGAGGGAATCGCAGCTACTTCGCCGCCGCGGTCTCAGACTCACTCTCTGTTTTATCTGCGGTCTCTGATTCAGACTCGCTTTCCGTCTCAGCCGCTTCCGTTGCTGCCTCTGTGGTCACTTCCGATCCGGCCTCGGTCGTTGCTTTGCTTACCGCCTCAGTCGCTGCTTCCGTTGCAGATTCGCTCCCCGCCTCGGTCGCTGCTTCTGTCGTCGCTTCGGTGGATGCCTCGGTCTCCTGTGTCAGAGAAAAGTCAAAGGTGATCTGCGCCAGAATATCGCTGTCCTCTGTGATCTCTGCCGCATCCTTCCACTCGGTATAGAGCTCACTGATCCGGTCAGACTTGCGCTGCTCAACGATCGTCTCTTTCTGCTTGTCAGTCGCCTCGCGGTCAAGCTTTGAGATGACCTGTGCCACATAGTAACCGCTGTCGATCTCGATCGGTGTCTCGACTAACGTGCCGTCATCCAGCCCCTCCGTCGCGGTGATCAGTCCTTCTACGACGCTCGTGCTGTCACTTCCGAAAGTCAGGGTCGAACAGGTCGCATTCTCGTCGACTTCTGCGGAAGCGGTCTCAAAATCTTCGCCGTCTTTTACCTTTGCGATCAGATCCTCTGCCTTTGCCAGCGCTTCTGCCTTCGCTGCCACCATAGCCGGATCTTCGGTCTCCGTCTCTGTTTCCGTTTCCGTCTCGGATGCCTCGGTCGCTGCTTCGCTTCCGGTCTCTGTCTCAGCCGCCTCGCTTGCTGCTTCCGATACAGCCTCCGTCTCTGCGGAAGACTTCGTCTTTACGGTCTGCTCTTCGGTCATCGCTGCCGTCTCTGCTTCGGTCTCTACCGATGTCTCGCCCTCGGTACCTGCCTCAGAGACCGCCTCGGTCGTCTCTTCGCTGCTGCTCTCTGCCTCCGTACCGGTCTCGGACTCTGTCTCTGCCTCGGTCTCCGCACGAAACAAGGTGTAGCGGATCTTGCGCTGTGCCGCCTCATCGTCCGATACCTCGGTATCTACATCTGCGGACATCTGCGGCTCCATCTTTGACTGAATCAGACGCAGGGTCAGATAACGCTCCACGACCTCCTGAGTCGCTCCCATCTGGTTCAGCACTTCTTCCCCGTTCTCATCCATAAATCTGGTCGCTGCCTCTGTCACGGCTGCCTTCTCGTCATCCGTCAGCTCCACATTGTAATCGCTCATCTTCTGTTCTGCCAGCACAAGCCGCTCCAGTGTGGAAACAACGTCATCCTTAATCATAGAGCCAAGCGTCGACCCATTTCCATAAACATCAGAATCCATCGGATCCTCGACGCCCATATACATCTTATACATGCTCTCCATCAGCGCCTGTGAGTAATGTGTCGCGAACTTCACAAGTCCTGCCGAGATCTCATCCCCGTTTACAGTAATCGCAGCCGTATCTGCCTGAAACGTCTCTTTCTTGGAGCAGCCGGAAAGCATGCCAAGTGCAAGGCAGGCGCTCAATCCGATGACCGCTATTTTTTTTAATCTGTTCTTCATACCCATCCTCCTGATACTGCTGCCGCCGGACATCTGTTTCATTGGTATCTCCTTTTCCAAAAGCGAACAGCAAATTTCTACGGCACTTCTGCTTTCTCCATGTCCCGCAGATCCATTGTTTCATTATAAACTGATTTACGAAATCCCGCAACGCTTTTTCCGGTTTTCACAAACTTTTCACCTGCATTTTTACCAAAATCAAAGCCTCCGCTGCAAAACCCCAGGGATTTCCTCTGTGTAAAAATGGAAAGCAGCCATCATGCCAGCAGCCGCTCCATATCCGCAAGCAAATCCCGAACCGTATCGAGCACGTTGTCAACTTCCCGGTTGCCTTTTTTCTGACGGATATAAAGGAAATACGGATTCTTATCAATAGTAAATTTCAGCCGTCCGCGATACTGCTTCAACAGACCGTCGATGCCCGCCGTGTTGATCTGTGCCTTCTCATACAGTACCATCCGGATCTCCTCACCCTTCTGCGTCACCTCCGTCAGATAAAGGTCATGCGCCTGTGCACGCAGCCTGGAGACGAGCAGGAGATTCTGCACAGCCTTTGGCAGTTCTCCGAAACGATCCATCAGCTCCTCGAGCATGTCATCGTACTCCTCTTCGTTCTGGATTCCTGAAATCCGCTTGTAAATATCGAGCTTCTGCATCTCGTTGCGGATGTACCGTTCCGGAATAAATGCGTCAATATCCAGATCAATCTCTGTATTGTAATCCTCCTTGACCGTCGAGATCCCCTGCACCTCTTTTACTGATTCGTTGAGCAGCTTACAGTAAAGATCATAGCCGACGGCCTCCATATGTCCATGCTGTTCGCTTCCGAGCAAATTGCCCGCACCGCGCAGCTCCAGATCCCGCATCGCAATTTTAAATCCGGAACCAAGATCTGTAAACTCCCGGA
>URUU01000042.1 GCA_900551235.1 uncultured Lachnospiraceae bacterium | reverse complement strand
GGTATTTTTTTATGTCAATCTCTTGGCCTATTTAAAGTATACAGGAAGCTTTCTTGTCTGTTTTGTTTTCCGTTATTTTGTCAGTTTCATGGTTTTCTGGAACCCGGTCTTTTTCGTAAATTTCTTCTTGTAAGCATTTACTTTTGATTTCGGGACCTTGATCACTGCCTTGCGGTAAATCCTGCCGATCGCATTCTTTCCGACCTTGTTCAGTACTTTGGACTTGATCGTGATCTTCTTCAGCTTTTTGCAGCCATAGAATGCTTTCTGCTCGATCACCCGGACGTTTTTGCCGATCGTTACCTGCGTCAGTTTTGCTTTCGCACCTTTGAATGCCTGCTTGCTGATTGCGGTTACTTTATAAGTCTTTCCTTTGATCTTTACAGTTGCCGGAACGGTCACTTTCCTCTTCGCTGCTGCTTTTGTCAGCGTCACCCCTGTCCTGGCAACTTTGTAAGTATTCTTTCCGACTTTGTAGGTCTGGCCAATCTTCACGCCGTTATCCGCAGGTTTTTCCGTTTCATCCGGTCTCTTCGTTTCATCCGGTTTCTTCGTTTCATCCGGTTTGGTATCCGGTCTTTCGCTTTCTTCCGCTTTCTGATCGCCAACCGTGATTTTTACGGTCTTTTTCAGGATCGTTTCTTCCGGAAGCGTCGCATAATTGTCTTTTGTAACAGCTCCGGTATCTCCGCTGTAGACCACTTCATTTGCTGCCGGTGTAATATAAGCGGTAATGTTTGCCGTTCCCTTCTTAACCGGCTCCATGATTCCGTTTTCGTAAATCTTCAGAACTTCTTCGTTATCGGATACATAGCGCACGCTCAGTCCATCGGTATTGTTTTTATCGTAAACCTGTGCATCTGCATTTTCTTCGTAACGGCTTCCGGTATACACTTTGGATTCTGCTGCGATCTGAAGCTGCATCTTCCAGTTTTCCGGCAATACATAGGAATCGGTTACTTCGCTGTTCTTTCCATCTACAAAGGTCAGTTTCTGTACGGCACCCATACGCAGTTTCTGTTCTTTGGAAGCACTCAGCGTAATATCATCTTCTCCGTAAGTGCCGTTTCCTGCCGCCAGCTCTGCTCTGAATGTTGTCTGCGCCACAAGGTTGCCTTTCTCATCTTCCACTGCTTTAAACACTTTGCTGTAATCATAAGGATACTCCAGCGTGTAATGTCCGCTTTCGCCCGGCTTCAGATTCTCTGTATTGAGCTGCGTCAGGGCAACTCTTTCTCCGTTTGCCGTCTGGCTGCTGAGGTTGATCTTCTGTACACCGCTGTTTCGTCCGCTGTTATTTGTCACATCCACTGCAAACCGGATAATACCGCGTTCTTCCGTAGTTGCCTTAAACGCATCCACATCAAGCTGAAGCGAGATTTCTTTTCTGCAGCTTCCTTCCAGGATCTTATCTCCGGATTTTCCAGTCACATGGTACTTAAAGTATGCATCGGTCGCATCTTCTTTGACCGGAAGTTCAAAACTTACATGATACGTGCCGCCGCCAAACAGTTTTTCATTTTCTGGCAGGGTCTCGGTATGGATCACTTTTCCATCCTCGTCTTCTGCTGTAACCTTCAGACCGTCCAGGGTTTCCATACCATCGTTGTACAGTTCAATATCTGCGATCGTCTCGCTGCCCGCCAGAACTTCTCCAATCTGCGTGCTCTTTTCAACCAGATTGCCTGCCGGTACAAATTCCAGTGCTTCCAGTACCAGATGATTCATATCTGCGGTCAGAACCTCTTTTGAAACCTCCTTGCCATCCTGATCGGTTCCGGTGACGGTCTCTGTCGTAGACATTGCTTTTGTCACGGTCATCTTTACGGCCGGCTGAACTTCGTCGGTATTTTCATCCCGCAGAACTGCCGCACACGCAAAGTCTTTGTAGTTTGCGCCTTCCTTCTCCGTGATCTGAACCGGTTCGGTCAGTACAGAATTTTCCACATCATAGCGGACACCGTAAATCTGTGCTTCTGCTACACGGTTTTCTGTCAGCAGTGCAGCTTCACTTTCCGGATCTATACCTTTCTTCACTTTGGAAGCTTCCTGGATCCAGAATGCGTAAATATACTGACCATTGGAGGTTGTATAGTAGTCTGTGATTTTTGCATTCTGTGTATCTTCGGTTTCTTCCTGTTCTGCTGCATCACTGCCGCCGGATACCGGTGACAGGGCATCTCCTGCAATCGCGATCGGAGGCATGTAAACCTGACTTTCATCTGTCTCCCCTCCGTTCGGTCTGGCTTTCTGGATATAATACATATCAGCGTCTGTGGACGGACTCTTCACTATACAGTTCACCAGCATGCGGACATCCTGGGCATACAGAGTATTTCCGGAAAGATAGGTCAGCAGCGTAGTGTCTCCGCTTCGCTCAAAGTGAACCTTCGATTCTCCGACACCGGAAGTCGAAGTAACTATGATCGGGTACACAAAGGCATTCTTCTTATAATCGTAAACATACAGATAAACATCGCGGTCATTATCTGTCTCTTTATTTCCGTCATGATCCAGCACATAAGCGTACAGCGCCAGATTGTTATAAGAAATAGCATCAGACTCTATTACGATCGGTTCCTGTGTTACTAAAGTTCCATCTTCCTGTTCATACTTCTTGTACTCATATTTTACATATTCCGGGGTCGTCCCTTCTGCCCAGTAACCATCTTCATCCAGTGTTTCTTTTACTGTCCATTCCGGTACCAGAGCCAGGAACTTCTGTCCATACCATGCTTTCGTATAATCCTGATCATTTTCATAGTCGGTCCCTTTATAAGATTCGTTCCAGGTTCCCGTTGTCATATCGTACTCGCGGTATGCCATAACGCTGTAAGAATTTGCCACGTCGCCTACCAGTCCCTGACCGTCCTGTGCAGAACTTTCGTACTCGGTCTTGGTATAGAATACCAGCATCTTCGTATGGTCATCGTTGCAGGAAATATGCGGGTCCACATCGGCTGTCCGATCCGCGAACACATATTCCACTCCATCTTCTGTTTGCGTATAAGCGTACGGTGCTGTCTTTGTGATCTCCTGTATCTCGCCCATGGTAAGTGCCGTTTTATCGAAGAATCTTCCATGAATATTCATGGCATTCAGTGTATCGATCACACTGTCGTCCTCGGTAAATTTGCGGTCTGCGCTGGACCATGCGATGAAAATGCCTGCATCACCCAGATCATAGAGAACCGGATTGCTGTCCATTGTCCCATCATCTTCCACAAGCCTCGGTATGGACCAACTAGTACCCTCTCCAATACTGTAATATAACTGTGTGGAATTTCTCACACTGCCTTCTCCTGAATCCATCAGGAATACCATCAGATATTTGCCATCCGGCAATGCCATCATCTGAACATCACTGTTCGGACTCATACCCTCACGAAGTGTAGTCTCGGTAAACTGTCCGGAGGATTCTATACTTCTGGTCTTTTTATTGGATTCACCCAGCCATCCGGAACGTGCTTTCAGATATTCCTGCGGATCGTCTTCCATCTGGGCAAGGCTTTCATAACGATAATCGGCATTTCCTGCCAGATCATTGAGGCTTCTTGTCTTTTTGTCACTTCCGCCGAACAGATTTACGTTGGTACTTGCAAGATTCCATTTCTTCTTAAAGAACAGGATCTTCAGCTCAATATAAGCGCTGAACGTTACCTTTCCGTTGTTCGTCTGGTCTGCACGTGTGTAGAAATTCATATCAAAATCAGCACGGCCGCCTACCATCAGATTGAGGAAGTCAAATCCGGCTCCCGCGGAAAGATCCAGATACGGCGAAATATTAAATGCACCATAGGCATCAAAGGCACGGTCTGCATTTTTCATGTTGAAGCTGAACAGATCGATCTTTGCCGCATCTTTGTCCATCACATCAGATAAATAATACTCTCTTTTATCTAAGGTCTGCTCGATCACAAACGTTGCTGATCCGGATGCTCCTGCCTTGATGCCGACACGAATCGGAAGACCGATCGGAGTCATATACTGAATCAGTACATCCACACCGCCTGCAGCCTGTGCTGCAAGGATCATATCCTGGAAATACCATTCTCCCTTATGTTCCCCATCTGTAACTTTTGCAATGTCAATCTGCAGTGCAAAACTCATCTCAATGTAGGCAGATGCTGCCACATCGGTTTTCTGTTTGTTTGCTTTATCGTTCTTATCTACCGCTTTGTCCGCAGCATCTTTTCGTTTTTCTTTATCTGCCCCGGAACTGCCCTCTCCTCTGGCAGCATCCTTGACATCCTGTTTTGCCTTTTCGTCTTTTTTCTTATTCTCTTCATCTGTAAGATCTTTTTCTTTATTAAAGGCAAAACCAAGGCTGATCGTCTTGACATTTCCATCTTCGGAGCTTGCTGCAATATTGTCAATGTTGCCGTCCCAGCCGAAGTTGAATGCGGAATCGATCGTTCCGATCAGTTCGATCGCTTTTTCGGCTCCGCCAAAGTTGAAGCTGGAAAGGAAGCTCAGCACGCCAAGGGACTGTGCAAAGTAGAAGCCCATCTCATGCTTGTAGTAAGCAACACCTTTCTGATCAACAAACTGAACGGTCATGCTTGCACCGGTCGGAATGCTCAGTGTTTTCGGATTAAAATCAAGAATAAAGTTCTGATTCTCGCTCTCTACCGTCTGCGCTGCCGCACTGATCTCGGAACCATCTTTGCGGTAGAAACGGAAAATCGCTTTCTTTGCTGCCACAGCATCGTTTTTCGAATATGCCTGGATCACAAAACGATAGTTTGTATCACCGTTTGATACGTTGTTTGCAGAAATCCTCACAGCACTTTCGCCATCCATACGGTAAACTGCTGCATCGGAAATACCGATGGTATCGTAAGCATCCAGCACATAAATACCTGCTGCATTGACTGCCTGGGTAGCTGTCATATTTACATTATTATAATGGATGTTGACGGTCTGATTTTCTCCTGCGGTAAAGTCCTTGCTGGAAATCGCAAAATAACCGTCTCCGCCTTTTCCGTCCACTCCGCCGAACTGTGCATCAATGCTCGTTGTCGCAGTCTGTCCGGCTACTGAAACCTGTGCGCCATTGATCGCTGTTCTTGTTGTTTCATTTCCAAAGACTGGTTTGTCCTCAAGAAGAACTACACCGTCAATAAGCCCCGCATAACGGTTTGCCACTGCTTTATTGAAGCCGTAATAGATCAGGCTCATCTCATAAACCGGTGCAAACGTATAGGCATTGCCGTTGCTTGCAGTACGCACAAACCGGTACTTCGAAACAGCCGCTTCCTCCGTTGTACTGAGTACACCGTTTCCATCGGCATCACCGGTAAAGTTTTTAAAATATGCCTTGTAGCCATCTTCTGTCACGGCATTGAGTGTATACGTCTGATTTAAGGTTACCCCCTGGATCACCATCGGGTGCTGATAATCGCCCTGAAGCGATTTTTCGCCTTCTTCTGCCGTATAGATAACTGCACCCTTGTTTTTATCATTGTTTTTCGGATCGATTTTTACGGTTACGGATGGTACTGTATAAACCGGATTGATATAAGTAAATTCTCCAACCGGTGTAAACGTAACTACATTCGGCAGTGAACTGTTGACCTGCGCATTGGAAATGCGGACTTTCTGGTAACGGCTGTCTGCTTTCGCAAGCACATCTTTCTGAACCGTCTTATCATCCTGCCTGTAATACTGGTTTGCTCTTTCTGCCACTGCTGCGAAGGAAACACCGCCTCCGTGGACGCTGCTGTCACTGTAACTTCCCAGATTGAAGCCGCCGACCGCATAGCCTTTGTTTGCCACGCCACGCACCTTGATGGTATCCAGTGTGGTGCATCGTAAGATTGCATTGGTCGTAAATCCGTTTGCATAAGAACCTTTCTTCGGCTCTGCATTCTGGAACATAACGCGTGCCTCATACGGGCGGTAAACCGGATGAAGTTTGAAGATATTTCCGTTGTACATATGATTTTTGTACTTATTCAGGAAATTCTCACTCAGTCCGTCCAGTTCTTCTGCTTTGATATAAGTCCATGTCCTGGATTTCGGCCGCTCCAGCATATATCCTGCCAGATAGACATTGCCGCCGGCACCAGTCTGAACCCGCACGTTATTGGATGTTTTGTTCTGGGAATAGATGTGCTGCACCTGGAGTGAATCGCCATAACGGTGCAGAGTCACGCTGTCGCTGAACTCACCTTTTCCATTTGCCCCGATCGTTGCCTCTGCAAGCTTGATCTTATTGCCAGGTTTGTATTTGTACGGTGCATTTCCGTATGCTATCGCTCCCTGGTCATCCGTATAAATCTTCTCAGTATAGCAGTTGCTGTATCCATTATTTTCATAATCATTGTTTACGATCGTAAACTGATATCCCGGATAATGGATCGTCACTTTGCTGACATATGCCGTTGCATTGCGGTTTTCACCGGTTGTCTTTACTTCAAGCTGCAGCGTACTGTTTTCCTTTTTCTGACTGCCGCCCAGATTGATCCTCGCTGTCGCGGTTCCGAATCTGTCCTTTCTTGTGGCTACCCGCTGTCCATTTAAGATCAGATACGTTTCACGGTCTGTTGCCGTTGCTGTATGTGTTTTTTTCTTACACTTTTTGCCAGTCGTATACTGATAGGTATAGGAGCCTTTATCGCTTCGCCACTCTACCTCTATATAATCTGCTGTCCCAAGCTTCAGTCCGGTAACAACATTCCGTCTTCCGGAAGACCGGTTCTGTGCTCCGGATACCTGTGCACTGGCACTGATCCTTTTGACATCCGACCATGCAACCGCTTTGGATTGCTTCTGATTTTCGCCGGCATCCACTTTTGCCGCTTCAGAAACTTCCGTGTCCTTCGAAGCTTCGATCGGGTGCTGATTGGTCAGATGTATGGTTGTGATCGCACAGTCTTCCTCTACAAAAGAGCTTTCTGCGTCCAGTGCGATCTGAAAACTTGCTTCTTCCGGCGCGCCCTCATAATTTTTCAGCGGAATCTCCACCTTCTGAAAGGTAACGCCCTGCGCAAATACAATCTCTTTGGATACCGGCTCATAATCGGTGCCGGACACGGCACTGTCAGAACCTGTTCCCACGATCACACTTGCGATCTTATTATTTCCGGAAACACGATTGATCAGGATCGTAGCCGTTCCTTCCGAGCGATCTACCGTAATCTCTTTGGCATCCATCGCAAAAATCGCTTTTTCTTCTTCATCGTTATCCGAAATATTCAGATAAGCCGTCGAAGTACCGGCAAGTGTACCGCCGGATACATTGCTCAGCAAAAATACAACCTGCTCGTCCGATTCGGAAAGCGTATCATCCAGCGTCTCAATATCAATCGTTTTCATGTATTCGCCCGGCTGGAACGTAAAGCTGTAAGAAGCACCTTCTACACTGCCTGCAAAATCATCATAAGCCGCATTGTAGGCTTCCTGCTGTTTCTGCTCTTCCAACTTCTTTGCCTCATCCATTTCCTGCCAGTCCAGATTGCTGGTCCTGGTCCCCAGGTATTTATCTTTTGCCACCTGAAGTGCATTTCTGCTCTTTGCCGAAACTGCCTGCACCTGGTTCTGCTCCGTGCCTTCTGTCCTTTCCGCTGCTTCCGTCTCTTCCGGAACCGCTGCCACACTTTCGGTTTCTGTCTCTTCCTGCACTTCCATACCGGCAGTATTGGCATCTGTCAGCGGTCTGCCGATACCGTCGAGCGTTTTTTTCGTAAAACCATCTTTTACTGTCAGTAGATAATCTTCACCATATGTCGCGGACACATCCAGCGCTTTAAAATCTACGGTAGTCTGCTGTGCGGTGCTTCCTCTGCGCACAATGACCAGTTGTTTCTTTTCGCCCTCAACTGTACTGATCTGAGACTGAAAGAACTCGATTCCGCCTTCCGGATAGAGATCCTGCTCCTGTGCAAGTGCTGCTTTTAATTCCTCCTGTGTTACGTCCGTCCCGTCGATCATTCTGTTATCTGGTCCTCCAGATGCCATAGCCGGAGCCGCGGTCGTAAACAACATGGAAAAACTCAGTCCCACCGCCAGAATCCGTTTCAGTCCATGACTTTTGTTTCGCTTTTTCTGTCGTTTGTCCATATCATATTCTCTCCTTCCCTTTTTGTTTTTCTCTTTGGATACAATCTCACACGTTAAATCATACAATAAAATCATTTTCCAGTGCAATCCATCCGGAATAAAAGCATATATAGCGGAACGAAAACTCGGATTTCATTGAAAAATGTTCTGATTCAAATTCAAAAAACATATTTTTATATGCGAACTGCACAATTCTGCATTGACTTGTCGAACATGAAATGTTATAAAAATGAAAAGATGTCGGTTTTTGCTATCCCATCCCGCCAATAAATGATACAAAATCCTGACAGCGCTAAAAATACACAGGAAAGAGGAGATTAAATGAAAAAATTTGAATCTGAAATGCTGAATCTGACTTATGAATGCCTGAGCAGATACTGGCAGAAAGACTATATGTTTATTGTCAGTTACTGTGCAGAGCAGGTCATCTGGTGTGGAGCCAGACAGGATGAATTTCTGCTGACGCGCAGCGATGTTGCGGAGGACTTCCGCTTCAATGCGGAAGGTCTCCAGCCATGCCACCTGCTTAACGCAGAATTTTATGCACAAAGCAACGCTTCCCTTTGTGTCATCACCGGCAATTACCGTGTGGCAACAGATGAGACAGCCGATTTCTTTTTGCAGGCACAGCAGCGCTGTACTTTTGTGTGGGAAAAGACAAAAGAAGGACCGAGGATCCGCCATATGCATGTGTCAAATCCGATCGGCGAGATGAAGATGGACGGAAAAGAAGCCTTCCCGAATAAGATGGGAAAAATGGCCCATCGCTATATGATGAATGAAATCCAAAGGAGAACCTGTGCCAGCCGCATTTCCGCTTACGGTACAAATGGCTCCCTTACTTTTTTCGAACTGCCAAAGGTTTTATTTATTTCCGCACTGGGCAAGGAATCCGTAGTCCAGACCACAGACGGAAAAACTTTTGTAAAAAACAGCATCTCCGACCTGCAGAAACAAGCCGGAGATGCCCTGATCGCCATCCACCGCAGTTATCTGGTCAACCCGGAATTTATCCGCGATATCAAACGCTATGAAATAACTCTTGAAAATGGAACGGTACTGCCTGTTCCTCAGAGAAAATATAATGAACTGCGTCAGAAACTGATTACACTTTATCATCAGTAAGAGAGCGACTTCTGATTTTATGATGCCAGGGTCAAAAGGTCTAAATCCACATGAGCTTGTGGGAGTGCAACGCACGGAACAATCCGTAGGCATCATAGTTGGGGACTTTTGACACCCACATCATTTTATACACCAGATATATGGCGACTCCCATCTGCGGAAGCATTCCTGAACCAGATGCCGGCCGCAAACAATGCGACCGCCGCATACTGGATTACACTGAGTCCTCCGATGAGCAATACCCCTGTCTGATCCATCATAAATTCTGAGACAAAAATGCAGACTGCAAATCCAAAGCAAAAACGCCAGGTAAGCGATTTCTTCCGGAAATAAAAGATCAAAAGCATCACACACAATACTATCATGCAGAGAATTTCAAAAATCTGCGTCGGAAAGACCGGATAGCTGAACCCGGCACCGGTCTTTCCATCTACCTGGCATAGAAATGCGCAAATCCCGCTGTAAGGTTTTCCCATACAGCAGCCGCCGCACAGGCAGGCGATCCGGTTGAAAATGTGCTGGAATGCCAGGAAGATACAGAGAATATCCAGGTATTCCAGCCATTCTTTTTTCTTTTTGCGGAAAATCAGGCGATACAGAAGCGGAAAGACCAACATGGCAAACAGTACGCGCCCGATGAAATGATTTCCATTCGGCTGCGTAATGATATGAATGATATTCCAGTCTTCCCCATAAGAAAGTCCGCGCACCAGCCTTCCGGCAAACATTCCGGCCTGCAGAACTGCCAGCGACAGCAGATAGACAGCTGCTGTTTTTTTCCAGGAGCGGTTCTTATGATAGTACAACGCGATCAGAAGAATACTTCCAAGCACACTTCCAAGATTGACAAAAAAATCATAACTCTCTATCCCGCCAATATATTCAAGCATAGTCTCTCCCCCCTCTTTTGTAGTTTTCTTTTACTTTTTACTTTTTACTTTTTTCTTTCTTCTTCCTCATCAAACTTCTGCATCTTTCTGCGATCGACCGCATCATCGGCACAACGTTCCGTGTCATTTGCTATGCAGGCATATTCGATTTCATTGTTCCGTCAAGCGTTTTTTTGTAATATCCGATGAAATATAATGTTTTTTCTTCAAGTATACAATAAACACTGCTATCATAACAACCACATACAATGCTGAAAATGCAACACCTGTAAACCATTCGACTGGTCTGAATTTCATAGTTATCGTATGCTTTCCTTTGCTGACATGTAATCCCATAAAGCAATGATTTACCGTACTGATATCCACCTTTTCTCCATCTACATATGCAGTCCAGCCACTGTGTTTCGACTGAAGAAGCGTCACATATCCTTCTGTCGGTGCATCTACGCTCATCTGGATACTGTTAAATCCAAACCATGATACATCAACTGTTCCATCTGAAGTCATTCTTTCTGTTTGTACCAGTTCTGCTTTTTCTGCTTCTGCAACATCTCCTTTGATTCTTAACTGCTGATATGTCTGATCTACCGAAGGGAAATAAATATCCACATACTTTTCGCCTTCCTCTTCTTTTACCGTAAAATCACCTTTATAAGACTGTTGTTCTCCGTTGCTGTCCGTAAATCTGATCTTCAGAAAAATCTCATCTTCGACATTATCTGCAAGATAAAGCCGGACTCTTCCCGTTTTATCTTCCGCCACACTCAATTCCCCGGCAATCTGACAACCTTTCTCCGTCTTTATCAGATTCAGTTCTTCTCTTGCCACAACTTTCGCTTCCAGCTTCTGATACGATGTGATCGGTTCATCCAGTCCCTTTTTTACAAAGATCTGTTCCGGATCATTGCTGCACCGATTGATCCATTTTTTATAGGATATATCATTTGATGTCACTACATTATTTGTAAAATAAACAACCGGGTTCTGTTCTATAATACTTCGGTTATAAGTTTTCTTGAATTCTTCAGCGGCAGAAAGTAAAAAAGAATAATACCCTTCTTCATCAAAGGTTTTATTATATACTATTTCTTGATTGTTATATTGACTTGTACTGCGAGCAGACTCTGCGAAATTCACACCTAATTTTCTTTGAGCATAATTTTCAAATTCCTGATCTACTTCATCTCGAACTTCCTGGTTTGAAGAATATTCCCCTGGCGCATATTCAGCAATTGTAAGTGGTGTTTCTAAAAGGAACCATGTAAAAACTTCTACAATTATAATTCCTGCTATAAAACCTTTTCGCCACAATTTGCAAACCTGTTTTTTATAAATCGCATAAAAAGCCAAAAAATAAACACTCAATATAATAGAAACCCTTATAGCAGACTCTGCAAATCCCTGTAACTTCGTAATATCTGTTTCCGAACCAGATTTTACAACATTGACTATCATTCCCGAAATACTTCCCATAAGTAATGTAACAATCATCAAACTTAATGTGACTTTCAGTACCTTTAGGGGAATGTTTCCTGTCTTCATAATATCTGATAAAGCTGGAACGAATGTAAGCATAACAAAAATCATCAGAAAAACCCGATTTGTTGTAGGGAATCGAAAACTAGCATACATTGGGACAAAACGGTATAACAACATATATATAAATGCAGTCCTTCCCATACACAGAAAAAAAGACACCACAGCCAGACTGCCATATAATTTCTTATTTTTCTGTCTTCTTTCCAATATCACAGGTAGTAGCAACAGCGTAATAATCCCCATATAAAAATTTGACATACCTATTCCATACGGTATAAAGTTCAGCATTTCCGGAAATAAAACAGATAAATATATCAACGGTGAATATCCACTTGCCACCTGTCCAAGACCATTTCCTCTGGTGATCAGTGACATATTTTTCAAAAAAGGAAGAAGTATCGCTGCACCGGATATAACGGTACAAATACAAACAAGAACAAACTTTCCGGCACAGGAAATTACATTTTTACAAAATGTCTTATTTTTATCGTATCCAAAATACAAAGTATATGGAATTAAAAACAAAAACAGATTAAAAAACATCTCCGGATATCCACCAAGCAATAGCTGGGATGCTGCAAATCCGGTTCCCAGTGCAAATATCAGATGCTTTTTCTGCAAAAAAGCCCGCATTCCTAAAAAGACATACGGAATCCATGCGGCCGATATAATGATCATAATATGCTGTGCATTAGATAAAAACAAACCACTTCCACAATAAAGCACTCCACCTAAAAAACAGGCACAATCATCAGTCCGAGACAATTCTTTTATATTTTTCAATTCTTGTCCTGCCAACAGATATACACCAAAACCGCCAATCGCAATATGGATCGCATAACAAAATGCTACTGTTGCAGGTGTATATCCGACATATGCCATAACCAATGTAATAATATACCACACCGGCATTCCTAAAACTGCATAATGTGGTGTTCCATTACGCATCAGAGGATTCCATAGCGGTAATGTATGATTTTTTATCGCTTCTGACATAAGTACCTGAAATGGATATTCTGCATCCCAGATATCCCATTTCATCACATTTTCTCCTAACAAAAGAGACCAGTTCATTAAAAAACTGATCAAAAGAAATAATGCAAACACCCCTGTGTGAATGATTATTTTATTTTTCTTTTTTACCGTCATTCTTTCTCTCCTGCCTTTTAAATGCCCAAAATTTATTCATTACAAAATTTACCGGAACACTTATAAAAATATTTAAAATAGGGGCAATCATTTTGGATATTCCCAATTTCTCAACCCATAATACAGATAATACCGTGTTTAAAAATAATCCTGTAAAAGCATAAGAACAGTAGGTTTTCACAAGTGCCTGAAACCATGGTACCTCTTCTTCATCTGAAGAAAACACATATTTACGATTCCAGTAAAAAGACCATAAAACACTCAATAAAAATCCTAAAATCTGAGCAATCAGATAATCCATTTCTCCAAACCAGTTGTTTTTCTGAAAAACAACCAGTGCTACAAGATAGATCACATAGGAAATCAGAGTATTACTTACACCAATGATTCCAAATTTTACAAACTGCATAAGACCTTCCCATGCTTTGGGATTTATTTTTATGTGCAGTATTTTCACCAAAATCAGGTAACATACCTGTTCAAAGAAACTCCAGCAATGTTTTATGATATTCTCCATAATTTTATCCTATCTGTCTTACGAAAATAATATAATCTCATTAAAATACGGATTCTTATCTGACCAGCGTTTTTCATCTATTTCGATTTCATCCTCTATGCCATCTACCGGTGATGCATGACTGCCGCACACCCGAAATCCTATTTTCGTATAACTTTTGTATGCTGCCAGATTTTCTCTGTTTACTGACGCATAAATTCTTTTCAGTCCCAATTTTTTGAATCCTACAGCCATAGCCAGTATAAAACTTTTTCCTCCAATTCCATGACCTCTGGCTTCCAGATCCCCAATCTGCAGCCGTCCGATCTCTGCCTCTCCATTTTCAAAATTATATAATGCCAGACTTCCGACCATTCGCTTCAACCTTTGGGTTTCTTCAATCGCAAATACCATCGAATCCATATCCCGCAAGTATCCTTCATACCATTTTTCCTGCATATCCCTGGTAATATGTCCGATGTTTCTCAAAAATCTGGTCTGAGATGTATCATTTCTCCAAATACGCAGATTCTCAATATCTTTTTTTTCTAAAGGACGGATTGCCACTTCCCCATATGCTGCACTGTAACGATGTTCCATAACTTGTTATTCCTTCCCAAAAGCATTCAGACAGGTAATTACATAATCCTGCTCTTCCTCTGTCATTCCATTATACAATGGAATTGAAACGACTTCCTTTGCATACTGTTCCGTGATCGGCAATGCCCTTTCTTTTAAGCCAAGATACTGGTAAGCTTCTGACAGGTGCGGTGGAATCGGATAGTGAATAATCGTTCCGATTTCCTTCTGGTTCAGGTATGCGATCAGTTCATCACGCCGGCTGCAATGAATCACAAACTGATGCCATACCGTCGTCGCACCTTCTCTTACTTTTGGAAGCTGTAATAATGGATTGTCCAGAAGTTTCTGATATCTTTCGCATAATCGTACTCTTTCATCTGTAATCTCTTTCATATGCTGCAAACGCACACGTAAAAGACCTGCCTGCATTTCATCCAGTCTGGAATTTGCACCAACTACTTTATTATAATATCTTTTTTCGCTTCCGTAATTGCGGAAAACCCTTACATCTTCTGCAATCTTATCATCATTTGTGACAATCGCTCCCGCATCACCAAATGCCCCCAGATTTTTCGAAGGATAAAAAGAAAAACAGCCGATATCGCCAAATGTACCTGTCGTTTTCCCATCAAAACATGCACCATGGGACTGCGCACAGTCTTCTACCAGTCTTAAATGATATTTCTGAGCCAGTTTTACCACTTTTCCCATATTAGATGCCTGACCGTATAAATGTACTACAAGAATTGCTTTTGTTTTCTCTGTGATTTTCTCTTCTATTTTGTCAGCATCGATATTGTTATATTCATCCGGCTCTACAAAAACAGGTGTTGCACCATTGATCGTGATTCCCATTACACTTGCAATGTAAGTATTTCCCTGCACGATCACCTCATCACCCACGCCAATACCAAGAACACGGAATGCAATCCACAATGCATCCAGACCACTTGCAACCCCAACACAGTTTTTCACTTGCAGATAGTCTGCAAATTCTGTTTCAAAACTTCTTACTTCGTTTCCAAGTACATACCAGCCAGATCTGAGTACCTCCAGGGCTTTCTGTTCAAACTCTTTCTGATACATTTCAAATCCACGGTCCAGACGATTAGGCATGATCTTCATGTTTGTTCTCTCCTTTTTCCTGATCTAATGTATTTTCATCTTCAACAATATAAGTCGGTCTGTTTCTGGATGCATCAAAGGTTCTCCATAAATACCCTCCAAGAATACCAAGTGTTACCATAATAATTCCAAAACTGCACAGATTGAAAATAAACAAGGTTGTCCAGCCGCTTACCTGAATCATTCCCATGATCTTACATACCAGAACAACAATCCCCCATATAACCGCACCGATACAGGAAAGCGTTCCAATCATAGTAACCAGCGTGATCGGCAGTGTTGAAAAACTGAACAGAGTATCTGCCACCAGACGTACTTTCTTTTTTAATGTCCATTTACTCGTTCCGATTTCTCGTTCCAGACGCACATAAGGGATCTCTTCTGTCTTGAAACCACTCCAGAGAATCTGTCCGGTAAGTGCACTGTTTCTCTCATCCAGTGACAACAATACCCGGATAACTTTCTGATCCAGCAGATACACATCAAATCCACCTTTTGGCATATTGGACAATGCCGATTTTCTGACCATCCAATAATATGTATTTGCAAACAGTTTTGTTCCAAAACTTTCTTCCCTGTCCTGCCTTACTGCAAGTACAACATTATTGCCTTTCTTCCAGCTTTCAACCATTTTAAGGATCAGCTCCGTAGGCTCCTGAAGATCTGCCGCCTTTACCACTGCACAATCACCAGTACATTTTTCCAGTCCACACAAAATAGCTGCATGTGAACCAAAATTACGTGACAGACTGACAATCTTTATGTTGGGATCCTGACCTGCCAGTTCCTGCATAACCTCATAACTGCGGTCTTTTGAACCATCATTAACCATGACTATTTCGTAATCATAATCGATTTTGTCAATAATTTTTTCTTTTATATCTGCATAAAGGGGACGCAGATTATCCTCGTTATAATAAATCGGTATTACGATTGAAACTTTCATTCTTTTTCTCTCTTTTCTTCTGTCTGTAGCATTTTAACAAAAGTATCATAATCTCTGATATATTCCTCCGGATCATAATGCTCACTGGACAATACCAGCAATACAGAATCCTCACTGAAATCATACATATCCTTCCATACCATTTCCGGAAGATAAATACCGGTATGTGCACGATTCAGGCTGAATACCGCTTCATTTCCCAGGCCGTCCTTTACCCGGACCTTGCTTTTACCGGCAACATTGACCAAAACAAACTGGCTTTTCAGGTTTGCATGCTGTCCCCTTACCACATCTTTATCTGATCCGTAAATATAGAAAATTCTTTTTATATCAAAGGGAACATCTTTCATCCCTTCTACAATGACAAGATGTCCCCTTTCATCTCCTTTTTGCGGAAATTCCAGCATTCTGACTTCTCTTTTGTTCATCCCTTTTCCTCTCCAGATTAAAAATTATCAATGATTTTCCTGACAGACTTTTACTTTGTCTACGCGATGGTCATCCATCTTCAAAACGATCACTTTCACGCCATCACTTACAAAGCTGTCGCCTTCTTTCGGGATCTGTCCCAGTTCTTCCATGATCCAGCCACTCAGGGTATTGACATCCACCGCTTTCTCAATGTCCAGCAGTTCAAATACTTTGTCTATGTTTGCTGAACCACTCATTAGGTATTCATGATCCGAAATCTTCTCAATCTCCTTTACTACATGATCATGCTCATCCCAGATATCACCGACCAGCTCTTCGATGATATCTTCGATCGTAACCAGACCTTCGGTTCCGCCAAATTCATCCAGAATGATCGCAATATGTGTTTTGCTCTCCTGAAGCTTTTTCAGAAGAACGCCTATTTTCATCGTCGGTGTGATAAACAGCACCGGACGGATGATATCCTTCAGTGGTCGGTCAGTGTGATAAATAAAATTATGAAAATCCTTCTGATTCACAATACCTACGATGTGGTCAATATCATCATCATAAACCGGAAGTCTGGAAAATCCGGTATCCAGGAACATCTTCGCAATCTCCTGTTTGGTCGCATCGAGCGGAATACTCTCAATATCCACACGCGGTGTGTAGATATCACTGGTTTCCAGATCCATAAATTCGATCGCACTTCGGATCAGTGTGCTTTCATCGGCATCGATCCCGCCCTCCTGTTCTGCTTCTTCCACAATGGTCATCAGTTCTTCATCCGTAATACCACGTTCATCACACGATTTGTTGAACATCCTGACAAGCAGCTTTTTCCACTGGGCAAACAGCCAGATAAACGGCTTTAAAATCACTATCAGGGCACGGATAAACGGTGCGGAGAACATGGCAAACTTTTCCGGTGATTCTTTTGCAATACTTTTCGGTGAAATCTCACCGAAAATGAGTACCACAACCGTAACCGATGCAGTGGCAACGCTCGCACCTGTCTGTTCTCCTAAAAATTTGACACACAACAGTGTTGCGATCGAAGAAAGCAGGATATTGACCAGATTGTTTCCGATCAGAATGGCAGAAAGCAATGTGTCATAATTATCCGCCAGATGCAGGGCAAGTGCTGCGGACTTGTCACCCTTGTCTGCCATGGTTTTCATACGTGCATGGCTCATCGTGGAAAAGGCTGTCTCTGTTGCCGAAAAATATGCGGATAAAATAAGACAGACCAGAATAATAACCAATGAAATCGAGTCACTGGACATGATAAATAAAAAACCTCCTTGTTAAAAAACATGGTCTGCTGTGCGTTACAACAGACCATGCTCTGTCTTTGTGTGTAATCTGTTTTCTTTTGTTATTATATGAAATAAACTAACGAGTGTCAACGAAATAAGCATATTAACTTTTAAAACGTCAACGGCGTTATTGCTTCACCTGATAACATGCTCGACCATATAGCCAAACATAATCCCAATATAATAATATAGACCAGCAATATTTTCCACCAGTTCTCTTTTATTTTTAGTACAAATCCTTTCCAGTCAATATTAAAGCACAGATTCATGATAAAATAGGAATAAATCCCTATCGAAAATCTGTATTCAACAGCACCAGGAATGATCAATATAGATGGTACAAGCACCGGTGTCAGCCGCCCTAAAGTTTTCCATGATTTACAACTATTCAGGACAATCGAAAGAACACTGATAAAAAGGGTTGAAAATCCGATTACTCCCAGCAGCCATTTCGAAGAATTTAAATTTCTTACATATACCTCAGGCCAGCACGGAAAGATAAAATTTATAAAATGCCTGATATAGATTGCCGCAACATCGATTGGGTGACGAATAAATAATCGAAAAAAATCGCCCCACGTTGAAAAAGAATCTAAATTCATTTCTTCTAATATCTTCAATCCTGCTGCATCTGTAAAATATATCTGTGGGTTCGGATGAGCTGCATCTGTTATCCGTGGCATATAAGTATCATATCTCTGATACTTAATTCCCCAGAACATCTGCTGTAACATTAAACCGTTTGTTGGAACACCAATACTAAGACTGCCTAAATTTTTATAATTCATAACTGCCTGAGGAATGCCTGCTGCCAATATTCCCAGTGCAATTCCTGCAAATTCCACTATAATATTTTCTATATTATGTCTATTCTTATTGTTCTTTATGTTCATCGCAACACATAATATGAGCAAACCCAGTATTGCAAACAGATAAATTGTTCTTATATTATAAGAAAAATATGCAAAAGCACCAGCACCTAACGAATATACAAATTTCTTTTTTCCCTTTTCCTGCGTTCCTTCTGACAAAAAGGTCAAAGCAATACATATACAAAGTAATGGCAGCATATCAGACAACGGAAATGCAATGTTTCCTGTAAAGAGTATGCAGAAAAGTACTGCTGCAACGGTTACTTTTGTAATAAACTCCTTCTCTTTCCTGCACTCAAAATTTTTCGATATAATATACAATAACATTACACTGATAATTGCCGGGTTCATAACATACCAGGCCATCTTATTTCCAATCCTGTTTATAACCGCTAAATACAGCGGATAAACATATCCTCGAAATCCATCTATACTGTTTAACAGAAATCCATTTTTTACAAGAGTTTCTCCTCTTGACCAATAATCTCCTGTATCATATCGCCACGGGACTGTTCTGTACAAACTTTCTGTCAAAATAAATATTATATAACATATCAGAAAAGAAATTATATATGATCGTAAAACTTTATTTTTATTCGCTGTATTCATTTTTTCCTCACTTTACATCTTTTTCTGAAAAATGAAATCCCGTAACACAGAACTTCATCGTGATCATCCTCAAATTCTTCTGCGTATCTTCTGGTATTGATCTGTTTGATTGCAGCATCACAGACCAAGTGTCTTTCCGAAACGACGCGGTCTGTGTTGCAACGCTCGCTTTACTACCCTCATCTGGCAATCTTTTTAACAATACAAGCGTATACGCAAATAATGAGTTGTTCTTTATTTCTGAATGTTTTCTCAAAAATGACGTTGTAAACTTTGCGGGTGGATTAAAATCTGTATTATACATTCTGGCCGCATGTGCACATTTGTTTCGCAAAACTGATAAACAATGCAGATGATTTTCTAATGTATCTCTTCCAACACCAACCATGTGGGCAATAGCATCTTTTTCTGAATAATACATAGAACTATATAATTTAGACATATTAGAAAAAGACATTAATTCCACAATAACCCACAACGGCATTCTGCTGGAATATTTTATCTTGTGATGTTTCACAATCAGACTATCTTTGTAATAATTTTTCTCCCTGCTGAAATTTTCCATAACTTCCTTGTAACCCTTTTTGTTATAGAAATTATTTTCATCGTAATGTTGATCATACGGAGCTTCCGTACATTTGGCTATTGAAAATCCATATGCTATCTGCGTCCTATAATATACTTCTGCCTTTTCGATATATCGCCGAAATGTATCACGCAATATTTCATCTACTTTATATAAATGATACACCGTTTCAAAAGTAGTTCCTTCAATATAGTTACTACCAGAAGGCTCTTGCCTGAATTGCAAAGCATAACCCGTAAAACGATAATAATTTACTCTTTTTAATATATCTTTTGCTTTTTCTCTATCAGCGACAATCATCCCGTGAGCTATTAACTTATCTAACTGTTCATCAAAGGTCAATGGTTTTTTCAAATCCATAAAATCTCTCCTTAACGTAAAAAAGCTGAGTACACGACTCAGCTTGGTCCCCAATGTCCAAAAGACTTCGGGCAACTCTGTTACATATAGTATATTCAAAACTCAGAAAAATTGCAATAGTTTTTATATTTTTTCCGCATTTCCATCAATAAAAAATCTACTACATTGCCTGCAAGTAGTCCCTTACTACTAAGGAATCCTCCCAACACCTTTGCCTTTATCCCACTTCCAGCCATGAGCCTTAGTAGTCTAAACCGTAGTAATTCCAATACTTCCTGCCATATTTCACCGTACTCTACCCCACTTTGCAAAGCCCTGCATTATAGTAAAACTGGAGTGCCGTGGCAGATGAATAACACTTTTATCATTGTTGCATTCCATCTCACTTAATTATATATTTTGTTCCTCTGCCTTTTTCTTCAACTGTAACCACACCTTTTTTATCCATATTCTTCAACAATTGTGTTGTTTTCGATTTACCAAATGGGACATATGGTGCAATTTCACTTATTGGTTTCAACATCGTCTTACTTAAGAATTTGTAAATTGCTTTTTCATCTTCAGTTAAATTAACATTCGCTTCAAATACCGGCAGCACAATTTTTATCGTACTTTCTGACACTTCAATATCTGGTTTTATCAGACTTTCCGCAT
>URUU01000041.1 GCA_900551235.1 uncultured Lachnospiraceae bacterium | reverse complement strand
GATAAAATGCTCGGCATTTCAACACCTTACACCTGCCAGGAAATCACCGTAAATTCTTAGATGCAGTGTTTACAGTGTTAAAAATATTTTGACTATCAAAATATTTATCTTGACAAACGCTTTGTACTGGATTATACTTTGAAAGTCAAAATATTTGAAAGACATAATAAAAGGTTAAAAAGAAAGACGTGTATAAGCACGCATACAGAAAAATAACAACGAGTAAAGGAGAAATCAAAATGTTTGAAAAAATGAAAAAACTGATCGCAGAACAGTTAAATTGCCCAGAGGATGAGATTAAATTGGAGAGTTCTTTTAAGGAAGATTTAGGGGCAGATTCCCTGGATCTGTTTGAATTGGTGATGTCCCTGGAAGATACTTACGGTGTGGAAATCCCATCTGAAGAACTGGAACAGCTGACAACGGTAGGAAGTGTCATGGATTATCTGAAACAGAAAGGTGTAGAAGCCTGAAATAAGCCGCAGTGAAGAGTGAAGAGTTCATTAAAAATGGTAACGGACAGATGGAGGAGTATAGCATGAAATCAGAAGTGGCAGAACTTCTTGGAATAAGGTATCCGATCATTCAGGGCGGTATGGCATGGGTAGCAGAACATCATCTGGCGGCAGCGGTATCAAATGCCGGAGGCTTTGGTATCATCGGAGCTGCCAATGCACCGGCCAAGTGGGTGCGTGATGAGATACGAAAGGCAAAAGAACTGACGGACAAGCCATTTGGTGTCAATGTCATGCTGCTGAGCCAGCATGCGGATGAAGTGGCACAGGCAGTTGCAGAAGAAGGCGTAAAAGCGGTTACGACCGGTGCCGGAAGCCCGGAAAAATACATGAAAATGTGGAAAGAGGCGGGGATCCGTGTTATTCCGGTGGTGGCTTCTGTAGCACTTGCCAGAAGGATGGAACGTGTCGGGGCCGATGCACTGGTTGCAGAAGGGATGGAGTCCGGCGGACACATCGGTGCCCAGACGACGATGACACTTGTTCCACAGATTGTGGATGCAGTAAACATACCGGTCATTGCAGCCGGCGGGATCGCAGATGGCAGAGGATTTGCAGCGGCAAGAATGCTCGGAGCCGATGCTGTTCAGATGGGGACGCGTTTTATCGTTTCCAGAGAATCCATTGTTCACGAAGCTTATAAAGAACGTGTGCTGAAAGCAAGAGATATCGATTCGGAAGTTACAGGAATGAGCACCGGACATCCTGTCCGCTGTCTGAGAAATCAGATGACCAGAGAATATCTGAAACTGGAAAAAGAAGGGGCTTCGTTTGAAGAACTGGAGCTGATGACGCTCGGCACACTGCGTAAGGCAGTTGTGGAAGGGGATGTGACAAGAGGAACCGTTATGGCAGGTCAGAGTGCAGGTCTGGTGAAACAGGAACAGACTTGCAGTGAGATGATCGAAGAGATTATGGATCAGGCAAAAAAACTTCTGAAAGAGGCATAGAAGATGGGCAAAATTGCATTTGTATTCCCGGGGCAGGGTGCACAGCATGCCGGCATGGGAAAAGAATTTTATGAGAGAAGTAAAAAGGCAAGGGAGATTTTTGACCTCGCTTCGAAAGCGACCGGGCTGGACATTCCGGCACTCTGTTTTGAAGAAAATGAAAAACTGAACGAAACGCAGTATACGCAGATTGCCATCCTTGCCTGTGAAGCAGCGATCCTTGGAGCGGTGCAGGAAGCAGGACTTACTGCGGATGTCAGTGCCGGGCTCAGTCTTGGAGAATATGGTGCGTTGATCACAAGCGGTGTGCTGGATATGGAAACGGCATTTCGCGTGGTGCGTCAGAGAGGCATTTTCATGCAGGAAGCAGTTCCGACAGGCGGAGCGATGGCGGCCGTGATCGGCATGGATGGAGAGCAGATTCGGAAAATCTGTCAGGAAACAGAAGGCAGGGTTTCTGTGGCTAATTATAACTGTCCTGGGCAGGTTGTGATCACCGGAGAAGATGCTGCCGTTGAGAGAGCGGGCATGGCTTTAAAAGAAGCCGGTGCAAGAAGGGTGCTGCCGCTCAAGGTCAGCGGTCCGTTTCATTCACCGATGCTGGAAGAGGCAGGAAAAAAACTTGCGGAAGTCTTAAAAACGGTAACGGTACAGGATCCTGTGATCCCGTATGTGACAAATGTCACAGCAGAATATGTGACAGAAAAAGAGGCAATCAAAGAACTTCTTGCAAAGCAGGTAGCATCTTCCGTGTTATGGCAGCAAAGTGTGGAACGTATGATCGCAGATGGCGTTGACACGTTTGTGGAGATCGGACCTGGGAAAACGCTAAGCGGTTTTCTTCGAAAGATCAACCGAAACGTGATGGGATTTTCCATTGAAAAACCGGAAGATCTGGAAAAAGTACTGGAAAGCAGAGGTATCTTATGATGGAAGAAAAAATTGCACTGGTGACTGGTGCATCCAGAGGAATCGGTTCTCAGATCGCAAAAACACTGGCAATGAAAAATATTTTTGTTGTCGTAAATTACAGCGGTTCAAAAGAAAAGGCAGAGAAGACGGCAGAAGAGATCCAAAATGCAGGTGGAAAAGCCGTGGTTTATGGCTGTGATATCTCAGATTTTCATGCCACAGAAGATATGGTCAAAGAAATCGTCAAGCAATATGGACGGCTGGATATTCTGATCAATAATGCTGGGATCACAAAAGACAATCTGATCATGCGGATGAGCGAAGCAGATTTTGACCGTGTGATCGAAGTCAATTTAAAAGGTGCATTTAACACGATCCATGCGGCGGCAAGACAGATGATCCGCCAGAAAAGCGGCAAAATTGTAAACATTGCGTCAGTGTCCGGTGTGCTTGGAAATGCCGGTCAGGCAAACTATGCAGCTGCAAAAGCAGGAATCATCGGCCTTACCAAAACCATAGCCCGAGAATTTGCAGGCAGAAATATCCAGGTAAATGCCGTTGCACCAGGATTTATCGAGACAGATATGACAGAAAAACTTTCTGATAATATAAAAAAACAGGTAACACAGCAGATTCCGATGCAAAAGTTCGGACAGCCGGAAGATGTGGCAGAAGCAGTGGCATTTCTGACATCGGATATGGCATCTTATATCACAGGGCAGGTGCTCTGTGTGGATGGCGGCATGGCAATGTAACATAAAACAGGAGGCAAGATATGAGACGAGTTGTAGTGACCGGTATGGGGGCTGTGACACCAGTTGGCATCGGTATTGAGAATTTCTGGAACAGCATCAAAGAAAAAAAGACCGGATTTGATAAGATCACCAAATTTGACACCACAGGGTTTAAGGCAAGCCTGGCGGCAGAGATCAAAGATTTTGATCCGAAAGAATTTATGGATTTCAAGGCAGCAAGACGTATGGAACTGTTCTGTCAGTATGCGGTGGCAGCTGCCGCGGAAGCGATGGAAAATGCGGGCATTGATATGGAAAAAGAAGATCCTTACCGTGTGGGCTGTTATGTTGGTTCCGGTATCGGAAGTCTGCAGGCAATGGAGCGGGAGCATAAAAGACTGCTGGAGCGTGGGGCATCCAGGATCAATCCGCTTCTCGTTCCGCTTATGATCTCTAACATGGCATGCGGAAATGTTTCCATTCAGCTTGGACTGAAAGGGAAAAGCCTGAATGTGGTGACTGCCTGTGCGACCGGAACCCATTCCATCGGCGAAGCGTTCCGCAGTATTCAGATCGGAGATGCCGATGTGATCGTGGCAGGCGGTACAGAAGCAGCCATCTGTCCGATGGGTGTCGGCGGATTTTCCGCTCTGACGGCACTGTCTTCTGCAACCGATCCGAAACGCTGCTCCATCCCGTTTGACAAGGAGCGCAGCGGATTTGTGATGGGTGAAGGTGCAGGTGTTGTCATCCTTGAAGAACTTTCCCATGCACAGGCAAGAAATGCCAATATTCTGGCAGAAGTGGTCGGATATGGATGCACAAGCGATGCTTATCATATCACTTCTCCGGCAGAAGACGGCGAGGGTGCGGCAAGGGCGATGAGCGATGCCGTTGCGGATGCTAAAATTGACAAAACAGAACTGACTTACATAAACGCACACGGAACCAGTACGCATCACAATGATCTGTTTGAGACAAGAGCGATCAAAAAAGCCTTTGGAGAACATGCGTACAACATCCGCATCAATTCCACAAAATCCATGGTCGGACATATGCTTGGGGCAGCCGGTGCGGTGGAGTTTATTACCTGTGTCAAAGAGCTGGAAGAAGGTTACATCCATCCGACCGTCGGATTTCAGGAGGCAGAAGAAGAGATGGATTTAAATTATGTGCCGGATACGGAAATCCGGGAATCTTTTGACTATGCACTGAGTAATTCTTTTGGATTTGGCGGACACAATGCAAGTATTTTGATCAAAAAGTATCGCTAGGAGGAATCAGATATGGAGATTGAAAAAATTCTTACACTGATCGATAAAGTTTCTGCATCCGGGCTGACCGAATTTACTTTAGAAGAAGGCAATCTTCAGCTTTGCATGAAAAAAGAAAAAGTCGTAAAGATCTGCACGGAAGATACCGCAGCAGAGCAGGGCGAGGTTTTTATGGAAGCAGGGAAAAACAGCGTCACGTCCCGTAATCCTGCAAATCATGATCCGGAAGAATCTTTTACAGAGGATATCGAAAATGAGGAAAATCTCGTCTGCTCACCGCTGGTCGGCACGTTCTATCTGGCACCGTCTCCGGAAGAAGATCCATTTGTAAAACCGGGAGATACGGTGACAAAAGGTCAGACGATCGGCATCATTGAAGCAATGAAACTGATGAATGAAATTGTGGCAGAGCGTGACGGTACCGTAGAGAAAGTACTTGCGAAAAACGGCGAGATGGTAGAATACGGACAGCCGCTGTTCTGTATTAAATAATATCGTCTTTGGAGGAAGAAAAAATGTCAGTGATGAAAGCAAAAGAAATCATGGAAGTGATCCCGCACAGACAGCCGATGCTTCTGATCGATACGATTGAAGAACTGACACCGGGCGAGCATGGGATCGGCAAAAAGTGTGTCAGTTATAACGAACCCTATTTTGCAGGTCATTTTCCGCAGGAACCGGTCATGCCGGGTGTGCTGATGATCGAGGCACTGGCTCAGGTAGGTGCGGTTGTGATGTTGTCCTGTCCGGAATATAAGGGGAAAACAGCTTATTTTGGTGCCATCAACCAGGCAAAATTCAAACGGAAAGTAGTTCCGGGGGATGTCCTGATGCTGGAAGTGGAAATGATCAAAAAGAAAGGTCCGATCGGGATCGGAAAAGCAGTGGCAACGGTTGACGGGGAAACAGCCGTATCTGCAGAGCTGACCTTTGCGATCGGATAAAAAGGAGAGAAGCATGTTTCAGAAAATATTGATCGCCAACCGGGGGGAGATCGCACTTCGGATCATACGTGCATGCAGAGAGCTGGGCGTCCGTACTGTTGCCGTCTATTCACAGGCAGATGCGGAGGCACTGCATGCTCAGCTGGCAGACGAAGCCATCTGCATAGGACCGTCTGCCGCAGCGGAGAGTTATCTTGATATGGAACGTATTTTAAGTGCCTGTATCGCAGCAAAAGCAGATGCCATTCATCCTGGATTTGGATTTCTGTCAGAAAACAGTAAATTTGCAGATATGTGCAGAAAATGCGGGATCACATTTATCGGCCCGTCCGCAGAGGTGATCGAACGCATGGGAAACAAATCTGAAGCCAGAAATACGATGATAAAAGCCGGCATTCCGGTTGTGCCGGGAACGGAAGAACCGCTCACTGATGCCAGAGAGGCCAAAGAGGCGGCAGATCAGATAGGTTATCCGGTCATGATAAAAGCAGCACTTGGAGGCGGTGGAAAAGGTATGCGGCTTTCACAGACAGCGGAAGATTTTCTGGAAAATTTCAAGGTAGCGCAGTTGGAAGCAATCCGCGGTTTCGGGGATGATTCCATGTATATTGAGAAATATATTGAAGAACCAAAACATATTGAATTTCAGATTCTCGCTGATAAATTCGGTAATGTTGTTCAGCTTGGGGAGCGTGACTGTTCCATTCAGAGAAATCACCAGAAAGTGATCGAAGAATCGCCAAGCAGCGTGCTGGATGAAACCCTGCGAAAAGAAATGGGATCGGCTGCAGTGCGTGCTGCAAAAGCGGCAGCCTACGAAAATGCCGGAACGATAGAATTTCTCCTGGATAAACAGAAGCACTATTATTTTATGGAGATGAACACCCGGATCCAGGTAGAACATCCGGTGACAGAGATGGTATCCGGTGTGGACCTGATCAAAGAGCAGATATACATTGCAGCCGGCCGGCCGCTTGATCTGACGCAGGAAGAGATCACGTTACGCGGTCATGCACTGGAATGCCGCATCAATGCCGAAGATCCAAAGAAGAATTTTATGCCGTGTCCGGGAAAGATCGGTCAGGTACATCTGCCGGGAGGCTTTGGTGTGCGGGTCGATACTGCCATTTACGGTGGATGTGAGATATCGCCTTACTACGATTCGATGGCGGCAAAAGTGATCGTCCATGACAGAACAAGACAGGGTGCGATAAAGAAAATGAGAAGTGCTCTTGGGGAGTTGGTTCTGGAGGGAATCACGACAAATCTTGATTTTCAGTTTCAGATTCTGGATGATGAGGATTTTATCAATGGAAATTTTGATACTTCTTTTATAGAGAAAAAGTTTCAGATGGAAAAAGAATAAGGAGGCCAAAGCATGGCAATTTTCAAATCCATGTTTAAAAAGACAGGCTATATAAAAATTGGATCGCAGCCAGAAGAGAAGGGACCGTCTGTACCGGATGGCATGTGGCTGAAGTGCTCAAAATGTAAAAAAATGGTCTATCGGGAAGATGTAAAAGAAAAGTTTTACACCTGCCCGAAATGCGGTGACTATTTTCGGATCAAGGCAAAGACCAGACTTCGCCTGTTGCTTGATAGAGGAAGTTTTCAGGAATGGGGAACGGATATCGAAGAGAAAAATCCAATCGACTTTCCTAAATACGAAGAAAAACTTTCTGATACAAGAGAAAAAACAGGATTAAAGGAAGCTGTTACGATAGGAAAAGGAAGCATCTGTGGATGGGAAACGGTGATTGGCGTATGTGATGCCAGATTTTTGATGAGCAGCATGGGATATGTGGTAGGAGAGCGTATCACGCAGGCATTTGAGCGTGCAACAAAGGAAAAACTGCCGGTGATCCTGTTTTGCTGTTCCGGTGGGGCGAGAATGCAGGAAGGGATCATTTCCCTGATGCAGATGGCAAAGACAGCAGCAGCGATCAGACGTCACAGCGACGCAGGACTTCTTTATATTCCTGTGCTGACAGATCCGACAACCGGAGGTGTGACAGCAAGCTTTGCCATGCTTGGAGATATGATCCTTGCAGAGCCAGGGGCACTGATCGGATTTGCAGGACCGCGTGTGATCCGCCAGACAACCGGGGAAAAACTTCCGGACGGATTCCAGAGGGCAGAATTTCTGCTGGAAAAAGGTATGATCGATGCGATCGTTGAACGTAAAAACATGAGAGAAGAACTCGGGAAATTACTGAGGCTTCACAGTCAGAGTCAGAAAGAGACAAAAGCAGGGTTTTTCCATGCAGATTTTATAGAAGAAGCATATACTGATAAGAGAAATAAAAAGGAAAAAAGTGCCTGGGAGAGGGTGGAATTATCCCGCAGTCCTGCAAGGTGCACGGCAAAAGATTATATCGATCAGATTTTTGAAGATTTTACAGAGCTTCACGGGGATCGCTGCTTTGGGGATGACGGGGCTGTGATCGGAGGGATCGCCACACTTTGCGGTATCCCGGTTACGGTCATCGGACAGCAGAAGGGAAAAAACACGCGGGAAAATATCCGGTGTAATTTTGGTATGGCATCACCGGAAGGATATCGCAAGGCACTGCGTCTGATGAAGGAGGCAGAAAAATTCCATCGCCCTGTCATCTGTTTTGTTGATACACCGGGAGCTGCCTGCGGGATCGGGGCAGAAGAACGCGGACAGGGACGGGCGATCGCCGAGAATCTTTATGAAATGTCGGCACTGAAAGTTCCCGTGCTCAGTATTGTGATCGGAGAAGGCGGAAGCGGAGGGGCCCTTGCCCTTGCTGCGGCAAATGAAGTCTGGATGATGGAAAATGCCACCTACTCGATCCTTTCGCCGGAGGGATTTGCATCGATTCTCTGGAAAGACGGAAAACGTGCAAAAGAAGCGGCAGAGATCATGAAGATCACAGCAAAAGATTTAAAGGAACTGGATATTATCGAATGGATCATTCCGGAAGCAGAGCCGGCACAGAAGAAAAATCTGGAAGCAATCGCAGAAACCATGAAAGAGCATATGCTTTGTTTCCTGAAAAAACAGGAAGGGAAGAGCGAAGATCAGCTTGCCTTGGAACGTTATGAGCGTTTCCGCAGGTATTGATTTTGTACAGAGGATAAATATGGAAAGAAAACCATTAAAAATAGGTGATTTAACTGCCAGGATTCCGGTGATCCAGGGCGGAATGGGTGTTGGGATCAGCCTTTCGCATCTGGCAGGCAGTGTGGCGGCAAACGGTGGTGTCGGCATCCTTTCTGCCGCACAGATCGGATTCCGTGAGCCGGATTTTGAAGAACATCCCAAAGAAGCGAACCTGCGTGCCATACAGTCGGAACTTGCAAAGGCAAGAGCACTTGCAGGCGGCGGGATCGTTGGCTTTAATATCATGGCCGCTGCAAAAGACTATGCAGATTATGTGAAAGCTGCCGTAAAGGCAGGGGCAGATCTGATCATTTCCGGCGCAGGGCTTCCGGAAAAACTTCCGGAATATGTAAAAGACAGCAATACGAAGATCGCACCGATCGTCTCTACAGAAAAAGCAGCCAAAGTGATGCTGCGTCTCTGGAAAAGAAAATATAATGTCGTGCCGGATCTGCTGGTGATCGAAGGACCAAAAGCAGGCGGACATCTGGGTTTTCGCAGAGAACAACTGGAAACATTTACGGATGAAACCTATGCACAGGAAGTAAAAAAAATCCTGACTGTGGTAAGAGAAACCGAAGCGGGCAGCCACAAAAAAATACCGGTCGTGCTGGCGGGAGGGATCTATGACCGTTCTGACATGGATGCGGCCCTGGCACTTGGGGTAGATGGTGTACAGATGGGAACACGCTTTGTCACAACGTACGAATGTGATGCAGATGTATCCTACAAACAGGCATACATCAACTGTACAAAAGAACAGATCGGTATTGTCAAAAGCCCGGTTGGCATGCCGGGGCGTGCCATTTTCAATCCATTTATTAAAAATGGTTCCCATAAAGTCGATAAAAAATGTCTGCATTGCCTGGAACACTGTAATCCCAAAGAAATACCTTACTGTATCACACGTGCACTGATCGCAGCAGCGACCGGAAATCTGGAGGAAGCACTGCTGTTCTGCGGGGCAAATGCCTGGAGGGCAGAAAAACTGGAACATGTGGCAGATATTATGGAAGAACTGGCATAGTAGATAGTATAGAACAATTCGTATGGTATCATATCATATCATATAAAGAAATCCCTGGAATTCTGGAAATGCAGAGATCTGCCTGTTTTCAGAATTCCGGGGATTTTTTTCTCTGTACAAATTGCAGAACAGAGTATATAATGAAATGAAACGACGTTTTGGGAAGAAGAGCATACCCCAAAGATGAGGAGGAAATTTAAATCTATGAGTAAGGTCAGAACACGTTTTGCACCAAGTCCGACAGGAAGGATGCACGTAGGAAATTTAAGAACTGCACTGTATGCATATCTGATTGCAAAGCATGAAGGAGGAGACTTTATTCTCCGTATAGAAGATACCGACCAGGAGCGTTACGTAGAGGGTGCCCTGGATATTATTTATCATACACTCAAAGAGACCGGCCTGGTTCACGATGAAGGTCCGGACAAAGACGGCGGTGTTGGCCCGTATGTGCAGAGTGAGCGTCAGGCTCAGGGTATTTACCTGAAATATGCCAGAGAGCTGGTTGAAAAAGGGGAAGCATATTACTGTTTCTGTGACAAAGAGCGTCTCGAATCTTTAAAACAGGAAGTTGCAGGAAAAGAGATCATTGTTTACGATAAACACTGTCTGCATCTTTCCAAAGAAGAAGTAGAGGCAAAACTGGCAGCAGGCGTTCCGTATGTTATCCGTCAGAACATCCCGAATGAAGGAACGACTTCTTTCGAAGATGAGATTTACGGAAAGATTGAAGTTCCGAACGCAGAACTGGATGACATGATCCTGATCAAATCCGATGGATATCCGACCTACAATTTTGCAAACGTAGTCGATGACCACCTGATGGGCATCACCCATGTCGTAAGAGGAAATGAATATCTGTCCTCATCTCCGAAATACAATCGTCTGTATGCGGCATTTGGCTGGGATGTTCCGGTTTATGTACACTGCCCGCTGATCACAAACGAAGAGCACAAGAAACTGAGCAAACGCTGCGGTCATTCTTCTTATGAAGACCTGATCGAGCAGGGATTTGTGACAGAAGCTGTTGTAAACTATGTGGCACTGCTTGGATGGTGTCCGTCTGATAACCGCGAGATCTTTTCGCTGGAAGAGCTGGTAGAAGCCTTTGATTATCATCATATGAACAAATCACCGGCTGTTTTTGATATGGGAAAATTAAGATGGATGAACGGTGAATATATCAAGGCTATGGATTTTGATAAATTCTTCGAGCGTGCATTGCCGTATCTGAAAGAAGCGATCCACAAAGATCTGGATCTGAAAAAAATCGCAGCACAGGTTAAGACACGTATCGAAGTATTCCCGGAGATCAGGGAACTGATCGATTTCTATGAGGAAGTTCCAAAGTACGATGCACAGATGTACTGCCACAAAAAAATGAAAACAACAGAGGAAACTTCTCTGAATCTGTTAAAAGAAGTGCTTCCTCTGCTTGAGACACAGGAAGATTACAGCAACGATGCACTGTTTGAGGCACTGGTAGCATTCGGTAAAGAACATGGTTACAAGACGGGATATATTATGTGGCCGATCCGTACGGCTCTTTCCGGTAAGCAGACTACACCGGCTGGTGCAACCGAGATCCTGGAGATTCTCGGAAAAGAAGAATCCATCAAACGCATTCATGCGGCAATAGAGAAATTGGAGAAATAATCTATGAGTTTGAGTGAAACTCAGTCCCGGGCAGTCGCCCATGGAGCAGGTCCCTGCATTTGTCTTGCAGGACCTGGCTCTGGAAAAACCACCGTTATCACAGAAAGAACAAAATATCTGATTGAAAAACAGAAGGTACTTCCGGCAGAAATCCTGGTGATCACATTTACGAAAGCGGCATCGATCGAAATGCGGGAACGCTTTCGAAATACAATGGGCGGACGCTATACACCGGTTACATTTGGCACGTTTCATGCGGTATTTTTTGCTATTTTAAAAGCAGCGTATCACTACAGTGCAGAAAATATTTTGCGGGAAGAAGAAAAATATGACATATTAAGGGATATTACAGAGCCAATGGAACTGGAGATCGAGGATGAAAACGACTTCCTTGGCGGGATCGCCGGAGAGATCAGTCTGATCAAAAATGAAAGGATACCATTGGAGCATTATTATTCCTCCAACTGTCCGGAGGATGTTTTCCGCCGTATTTACCGGGAATACCAGCAGGTTTTGATGCGAAAACGGAAACTGGATTTTGATGATATGCTGGTATGCACGTACGAACTGTTAAAAGCAAGACCGGATATCTGTGCCGGATGGCAGAGACGTTTCCGTTATATTCTGATCGACGAATTTCAGGATATCAATGCGATCCAGTATGAAACGGTCAAACTTCTGGCACAGCCGGGGAATAACCTGTTCATCGTCGGAGATGACGATCAGTCGATCTACCGTTTCCGCGGTGCAAAACCGGAGCTGATGTTCCGTTTCCAGAAAGATTTTCCGGATGCGAAGATGATCCAGCTTGCGGAAAATTACCGCTCTACCGAGTGTATTATCAAAGGAGCAGGACGGGTGATCGCACACAACACGAATCGTTTCCGCAAAACGATCCACGGTGTGCGCGGAGCAGGGGAAAAGATTGCAGTATCTTTTTTTCAGAATCAGATGCAGGAAGCTCTGGCAGTGGTAAGAAAAATACAGGATATGATAAAGGCAGGCAGAGAGCCGCAGGAGATTGCAGTTCTGTTTCGTACAAACACGGGCGCAAGAATCTATCTGGAAAAGTTTATGGAATATAATATTCCATTTCGTATGAGAGACGGTCTGCCCAATATTTATGAACACTGGATCGCGAATGATCTGTTCACATATATCCGTATAGCACAGGGAAGCCGCAGCCGCAAAGATTTTCTGCAGATCATCAACCGTCCCAAGCGCTATATCAGCCGGGAGTATCTGGATACTCCGGTACTCATCTTTGAGGAGCTGAGAAAGAAATGCCGGGGGCGTGACTGGATGGAAGAGCGGATCGACCGTCTGGAATATGATATTGCCAGTATTTCCAGAATGAAACCGTTTGCGGCAGTTAATTATATACGCCATGCAGTCGGATATGAAAATTACCTGAAAGAATACGCACAGTTCCGCCGGATCAAACCGGAAGAACTGTACGATATTCTGGATGAACTGCAGGAGGCGGCAAAAGGATTTGAAAGCTTTGAAGCCTGGTTTGCACATATGGAAGAATATAAAGAAGCACTTCAGAAAAAGAGCAGTGACCAGAAACAGGAGGGAAATGCAGTAGTCTTTACGACGCTGCACAGTGCCAAAGGCCTGGAGTTTCCGGTGGTATTTCTGGTCGATGCGGTGGAAGGGAACATGCCGCACCGCAAAGCAGCCACAGAAGCGGATGTGCAGGAAGAACGCCGTCTGTTTTATGTGGGAATGACGCGTGCCAAAGACAAACTTTACCTTTACTATGCAAAGGAGCGTTACGGACAGGAACTGATATGCTCCCGGTTTGTAGAAGAACTGCGGGGCGGAACTATGGCAAAAGCAAAGAGCAGTGGGGAGAAAAGACAATGGAACAAAAAATAAAACAGGATATCGAACGCTTGCGCGTGCAGGGCGTTTCAGAGCGTATTTTAGAGGAACTGACAGAATTTCGCCGGGAATATGGAACCGATGAGGAACAAAGCAGCCGCTGTGTCCGCCCGCAGATGCCGTTTTTCGGAGGGGAGATCCTTCAGATGGCGATCGCGGCACTGCTCGCCGGTGAAAATGTCCTGCTCTGCGGCGGCAAGGCGACCGGAAAGAACATACTTGCGGAGAATCTTGCCTGGCTGTTTGGCAGACCAGCTTATAATATATCGTTTCATGTCAACACGGACAGCAGTACGCTGATAGGAACGGATACCTTCCGCAATAATGAGGTTGTGCTGCGGGAAGGTCCTGTGATCCAGTGTGCAAAACAGGGAGGATTTGGAATCCTTGATGAGATCAATATGGCAAAAAACGATGCGGTTTCGGTGCTGCATGCTACACTGGATTACCGCAGGGTGATCGATGTGCCAGGATATGAACGGGTACCCCTCCATCCTGCAGCACGTTTTATCGGCACGATGAATTACGGATATGCCGGCACAAAGGAGCTCAACGAAGCGCTGGTTTCCAGATTTGCAGTGATCAACATGCCTCCGGTCGATGAAAAAACACTGGAGCATATTTTAAAGAGCATGTATCCGGATCTGAAAACGTCTGCCGTGGAGCAGTTTACCGGACTGTTTCTGGATCTGCAGAAAAAAGCACAGAACAGTGAGATTTCCACCAAGGCACTGGATCTTCGCGGACTCCTGGCGGCGGTCGGACTGATGAAAAAAGGGCTTGCGCCGCAGACGGCACTGCATATGGGAGTAAGCAATAAAAGCTTTGACCTTTTTGAACGGGAAATGGTGGAGGATATTGTGATGACACGGATCCCATCGTCCCTTACGGCAGCGGAGGTGTTTGCAGATTGATAAACGAAGAGATGGAGCATGGCAGTTTTGAAATCGAAAACCGTATCCGAAATCTGATGTGGACGGTCAGCGGGGACTATGATCTGGATACGAAACCTGATATTGCCTCATTTTATAAATCAAAATATATTTCCATCTATGATGCCATCAAGCAGGGCGCATTTTCCCGCTTTTTTGACAAAGATGCCTTTGCACTGTATCTGCTGCAGAAGGTATATCTGGGAGCAGAAGAGCAGCCGCTTGTGCAGATCGGGCAGCTCTGCGTGGAAGCGGCATGCCATAAGAAGATTGAAAAAGAGCGTCCCGGTGTTCCGGATATCCGCAGAAAGGCATTTGAAGCCATCTTAGACCATGATTTTGATAAAATGACCGGCACTTATACCGGCAGGCTGAAAATGGCATATTTAAGCGAGGCACTGACCGGGAAGCTTGCAGCAGATAAAAATATACGGGAAAAATTTTTGCAGCTCCAGAATCTGGAACAGGCAAAAGATACGGAAACACTGATCGGGACGGCGGACCGGCTCTATAATCAGATGGTCGATCCGGCATTTGAAAAAAGAGTCGGTGATCTTCAGAGGGTGCGTGCAGTCAGTATGGAAGAACTGTCCGGATTTGACTGGAATGATTTTCTGGCAGAGGAGGCGGCAGAAGATTCGTACCGCAGGATGCAGGGACAGCTTGCAGATGCCATGAGTACGTTTTCCGAGAAAGATCCATCGGAAAAAGAAAGAGATCAGAAAGGCAAGACCACGGTTGTCGGTCTGGATGACGAAGCCATCTCAAAAATGAACAGTTATATTGAGCTGAATTACGGAAGAACGTATCTGACACCGCTGGAGGCGGAGCGTATCAACCGGAAGAACTGTATCGGGGCACATGCGGACTGCAGCCTGTATTTTACGGACGGAATCCTTGCCGGCATGGTCCGGGTGAATGCACAGTCTGAGTATGCGAGAAGGACAAAAGAGGTCAATCTTCGTTTTTATCAGCAGAATGCAAGGGTGGCAAAACAGAATATCCAGATTTTGACGGAGGTTCTGCACCGCGCACTGCTGGCACGGAACGAGCGGGAGAGTTTTGTCGCAGAGTACGGGTGTATTCTTCCAAATCGTCTCTGGAATATCGGAAGGACACAGAACCGGAAACTGTTTTTGAGAGAGACGAAAAGATATAATACGGATTTTGTGGTGGAAGTTCTGATCGACGGAAGTGGTTCCCAGAGGAGCAGGCAGAGCCAGATTGCCCTGCAGGCATATATCATAAGTGAAGCACTGACGAATATCCACATTCCGCACAGGGTGATGAGCTTCTGTACCTTCTGGGATTACACGGTTATGCGAAGATTTCGCGAATATGAAGAGGGCGCTGAGGCAAACCGGAGAATTTTTGAATTTTACGGTTCCTCAAACAACCGGGACGGTCTGGCCGTGCGTGCGGCGGCAGCGGGACTTCTGCAGCGGGCGGAAGAAAACAGGATTCTCATTGTACTCAGCGACGGCAGACCAAATGACATCGTAGTCAACCGTCCGAACAGCCGCAATCCCAGAGCATATTTTGGTGATTACGGGACAAAAGATACGGCGATGGAGGTGCGCCATCTGCGAAATGCCGGTGTATCGGTGCTGGGTGTTTTTACCGGGGAGGAACAGGATCTTCTGGCAGAACGCCGGATTTTTGGCAAAGATTTTGCGTATATCCGCAGCATTGAAAATTTTTCCAATGTTGTGGGACGTTATCTGAAAAAACAACTGGAGGATTAAAGGAACATGATAGAAAGAGAAAAAAGAGAGAAACAGGAGAGATTCCTTGCTGACTGTCTCTACCTGCTGTATGGGGCAGCGTGCTGTTTTCTGTATTATCATATGTGCCTGCCGGAAAAAGGAAAGTATCATTCGGATCTGCCGGCACATATTCAGAGCGGAATGAACGGGGAAGGTTACAGTTTACTTGAAATCTTATATAAATACATATGCCGGGCGGGATTTGGAAGCAAGGTGATCCCGGTACTTCTGACGGTGCTGACACTGGCAGCAGTGTATTTGAGTTTCCGGATCATGCAGCAGATTGTTCCAGATGGAAATGCGCTGGCTTTGCAGCTCCTGGCATTTGCAGCGAACCTGGAAATGCCGCTGTATCTGCCGCTTATCCATAAGTACCGGAATATGGGGCTTCAGAGCGGAAGTATGTGGCACAACGATACGTATCTTGGCATGCGGGTATTTGGACTGCTGGTGCTGCTTCTGTATTTCCGCCACCAGGAAAGCTATAAAGAAACCTTCAAAGGCAGGCAGTGGCTTGCATTTGCAGCAGCCTTTTTCCTGGCCAATTTTATGAAACCGAACTTTCTGTTGTGTTTTGCGCCGGTGATGGGGATTTTGTTGCTGCGTGACCTGATCAAAAGTAAGGGAAAAGATTTCAGGGCGGTTTTCTGGTTTGGACTTGCTGTGATCCCGTCACTTGGTATTCTGATCTTTCAAAGCATCCGTTTGTTTGGGGAGGGTACAAATGGCGGTTCCATCGTATTTTCCGTTGCCTATATTTTAAGGCTTCGTAATGCACATCCAATCTGCTCCATTTTGCAGTCGGCAGCATTTCCGCTTGCAGTTCTGCTTTTTAACTGGAGAGAACTGAAAAAAGACCGCATTTATGCAACCTCCTGGATGATCTGGCTGTGCGGTTTCCTGGAGTTTTTGTTCTTAAATCAGACCGGGGAATGCCAGAATGACGGAAACCTGACCTGGGGTTACAGCTTCTGTCTGACACTGATCTTTGCAGTTTCAGCGGCAAAACTGTATCAGGTTGCTGCAAAGCCTTCCAAAGATGGAAAAGCGTTCTGCTTCGGCTGGAAAAATACGATATGCCTGGTACTTTTGCTCTGGCATCTGTTTTGTGGACTGCAGTTCTTTGCACAGCTTCTTACGGGACTGCCGTA
Source organism: uncultured Lachnospiraceae bacterium (assembly GCA_900551235.1). Taxonomy (GTDB): domain Bacteria; phylum Bacillota; class Clostridia; order Lachnospirales; family Lachnospiraceae; genus Hominisplanchenecus. The sequence goes on along the minus strand of URUU01000041.1, from coordinate 4,087 downwards.
TGCAAGATAAAAACACTTGTAATTACAAAATAAATGACTTACAATAGAACGCAAGTGTGCCAGTTAAGAAAAGAATTGAAAGCATAGAGGTAAGACAATGGGAATCATAGAGGCGGCAAAGCTTGCATTTGAATATAAAAAATACGATGAAAACGGCGAAGTGGAAGAGACGATCCGTGCAGTGGACGGGGTTGATCTGGATGTGAAAAAGGGAGACTTTGTGGCGATCCTGGGGCATAATGGATCCGGCAAATCCACGCTCGCCAAACAGATCAATGCCATTTTGTCACCGACAGACGGCACGCTGTACGTAGATGGCATGGATGTAAGAGAAGAGAGAAATATCTGGGATGTGCGCAAAACGGCGGGCATGGTCTTTCAGAATCCGGATAATCAGATCATAGGAACGGTTGTGGAAGAAGATGTCGGATTTGGTCCGGAAAACATGGGAATTCCGACAGAGGAGATCTGGGAACGGGTGGAAGAGAGTTTAAAGAGCGTAGGTATGTGGGAATATCGCAAAAATTCTCCAAACAAGCTTTCCGGCGGGCAGAAACAGCGTGTGGCGATCGCCGGAGTGGTAGCGATGCATCCAAAGTGTATCGTGTTGGATGAACCGACGGCAATGCTTGATCCAAACGGAAGAAAGGAAGTCATCCGGACGGTACGGGCACTGAATCAGGTAGAAAAGGTTACGGTTCTTCTGATCACACATTATATGGAAGAAGTGATCTATGCTGACAAAGTGATTGTTATGGATGACGGAAAAGTTGTGATGCAGGGAACACCGGAAGAGATCTTTGCACAGGTAGATACACTGAAAAAGTACCGCCTGGATGTGCCGCAGGTAACACTTCTGGCACATGAACTGAAAAAAGCAGGTGTCGATCTGCCGGATTGTGTACTTAGCAAAGAGGAGTTGGTAAAAGCATTATGTCAATGAAATTAGAAAAGGTAAGCTATGTTTACAGCGAGGGCGATGCGTTCGAAAAAAAAGCACTTGATGAGATCAGCCTGGAGATACCGGACGGACAGTTTATCGGCATTATCGGTCATACCGGTTCCGGCAAATCGACGCTGATCCAGCATTTAAACGGACTTCTGAAAGCAACAGGCGGTGCCATTTATTACAATGGAGAGAATATTTATCAGGAAGGCTATGATATGCGCATGCTGCGCAGCAAAGTCGGACTGGTCTTTCAGTATCCGGAGCATCAGTTGTTTGAAGTAGATGTATTTTCCGATGTCTGCTTTGGCCCGAAGAATCTCGGACTTTCCACAGAAGAAGTAGAAGCACGGGCAAAACAGGCACTGACTCAGGTGGGACTGGAGGAGAGTTATTACAGAAAGTCCCCATTTGAACTGTCCGGAGGTCAGAAACGGCGTGTGGCGATCGCCGGGATTCTTGCCATGCATCCGGAGGTACTGATCCTGGATGAGCCGACCGCAGGACTGGATCCAAAGGGCAGGGATGAGATCCTCGATCAGGTGGCATATCTTCAGAAAGAACGTGGCATTACTGTAATTCTGGTATCCCACAGCATGGAAGATGTGGCAAAGTATGTGGATCGCATTATCGTGATCAACGACGGAAAGGCTGTTTTTGATGATACCCCAAAAAAAGTGTTCCGGCATTATAAGGAACTGGAAGCGATGGGACTTGCTGCACCGCAGGTGACTTACGTGGTAAAAGCACTGGAAGAAAAAGGCTGGGATATTGATACGGCCGTCACGACGGTGGAAGAGGCAAAAGAAGCGATACTGCAGGCAATCGAGAAAAGGAAAAAGCTATGTTAAGAGATATTACATTAGGACAGTATTATCCGTCGGATTCGGTGATACACAAAATGGATCCGCGTGTGAAGCTATTTGGAACGCTCGTGTTTATCATTTCGCTGTTCCTGTTTCAGAAGATCAGTGTTTATGTGGTGGCAACGCTGTTTCTTGCGTGTGTGATCGGGATTTCAAAAGTACCGTTTTCTTTTATGGTCAAAGGTCTGAAAGGGATTTTTGTTCTGATGATGATCACGGTTGTCTTTAATCTGTTCCTGACACCGGGAACGACTGCATTTGCGATCTGGAAACTGAAAGTAACCTGGGAAGGCATCCGTCAGGCAGCTTTTATGGCAGTCCGCCTGACTTATCTGATCCTTGGATCTTCAGTGCTGACACTGACAACAACACCGAACAATCTGACGGACGGACTGGAGAAGGCACTCTCCCCTCTGAAAAAAATAAAAGTTCCGGTGCATGAGGTATCTATGATGATGTCGATCGCACTTCGCTTTATCCCGATCCTGCTGGACGAGACAGATAAGATCATGAAGGCACAGATGGCAAGATGTGCAGACTTTGAAAGCGGCGGTCTGATCAAAAAGGCGAAAAGTCTGGTGCCGCTTCTGGTGCCGCTGTTTATTTCTGCTTTTCGCAGGGCGAATGATCTTGCAATGGCAATGGAAGCGAGAGGTTACCGCGGCGGGGACGGCCGTACCAAGATGAAACCGCTTATTTACAAAAAGAGAGATCATATAACCTATCTGGTACTGGTCATCTATCTGATCTGTATTGTGGCAGTCGGAAAGATCGTGCCGTTTTGATAAGAAAGGCAGCTCTGCTTTGTGGAAATTCCATGAAACAGAGTTTTTTGCTTAACATGGAGGAAATGTTTGATGAAACGCGTAAAACTGACTGTAGCTTACGATGGAACCAATTATCATGGCTGGCAGATACAGCCAAATGCTGTAACGATCGAGGAGGTACTGAACCACCATCTCTCGGAACTGCTGAAAGAGGACATCAAAGTCATTGGTGCCAGCCGAACCGATGCAGGGGTGCATGCACTGGGGAATGTCGCTGTGTTTGATACCGGTGCGCGTATGCCTGCAGATAAGATTTCCTATGCTTTAAATACCCGCCTTCCGCAGGATATCAGGATTCAGGATTCCTGTGAAGTGGCACCGGATTTTCATCCACGTTTCCAGAAAACCACCAAAACGTATGAATACCGGATCTTAAATCGAAAATTTCCAGATCCGAACAGAAGATTAAATTCTTTTTTTTATTATTATCCTTTGAATGTAGTGAAAATGCAGGAGGCATCGTTGTATCTGGTAGGAGAACATGATTTTAAAAGTTTCTGTACAGAAAAGCCGGAAGTGACGAATACGGTACGGACAATCTATTCTCTGGAGGTGAGAAAAGAACAGGATATGATTATTATACGTGTCAAAGGCAATGGATTTCTTTATAATATGGTTCGTATCATAAGTGGGACGCTGATCCGCGTAGGAGGAGGCTTTATTGAACCGTGTCAGATCAAAGAAATTCTGGAAGCAAAAGACCGGACGCTTGCGGGGGAGACGGCAAGGCCGGAGGGACTGACGCTCGTTGAGATTGCGTATGATGAGAAATAAAGGGTTCGGAAATTGCGAATAGAAAATCTGGAGGTGGACAATATGAAGAGAAGGAAAAATATGCTGGCAGTGATGCTGGCAGCAGCACTGCTTACAACGATGACACCGGGGAATGTTTACCAGGTACAGGCAGCACAGACAGAGAAGGAAGCATCCTCTGAGGCAGCAAAAGCAGACAGCAAAGAATCAAAGAAAGAAAAGATCAGCGTGATCAGTATCTCTGTTCCAAAACCGGAACAGACTTCCTTTATAAAAGGAACAAAGAAAAAGGATATGAAGCTGCCAAAGGAACTGAAAGCCAGGGGATACAAAAAGGACGATGAGAAGAAGGCGGAGGACATCAAGATCAAAGATGTGACCTGGAAAAGCGATTACAAAGAAGACTCTGCTGCAGGCAAATATACTTTTACAGCAGAGCTTCCGGAAGAATATAAGCTGGCAAAGGATGTGATTCTGCCAAAGATCACCATTGAAATCAAAGAGCCTGAAAAGAAACAGGAAACAAAAGCATCCGAAAAACAGACGGAAACGCAGAAGAAAGAGCCGGAAAAGAAACAGAAAACAAAAGCATCCGAAAAACAGACGGAAACGCAGAAGAAAGAGCCGGAAAAGAAACAGAAAACAAAAGCATCCGAAAAACAGACGGAAACGCAGAAGAAAGAGCCGGAAAAGAA
>URUU01000040.1 GCA_900551235.1 uncultured Lachnospiraceae bacterium | reverse complement strand
GTCAAGCGGTTAAGACGTCGCCCTCTCACGGCGAAAACAGGGGTTCGATTCCCCTTGGAACTGCTGAAACGGCTGTTTTGTTGGAAAACAAAGCAGCTTTTTTCTTTGCTTCGCTACAGAACATTTGTTTTACAGAACAAGATAGAAAGATGTTTTTGAACAAGGAGGAAAAAATGGCAAAAAAAAGTACCTATGATGCCAGTAGCATTTCCGTACTGGAGGGTCTGGAGGCAGTCAGAAAGCGCCCGGGCATGTATATTGGCAGTGTTTCCAGAAAAGGTTTAAATCATTTGATATATGAAATCGTAGATAATTCCGTGGACGAGCACCTGGCAGGCTTCTGTGACTGCATCGAGGTGACGCTGGAAAAAGATGGATCGGCATCGGTCAAAGACAACGGGCGGGGGATCCCGGTGGGGATGCACGAAAAAGGTATGTCCGCAGAGCGCCTTGTTTTTACAACGCTGCATGCCGGCGGCAAGTTCGATAATTCAGTATATAAGACCAGCGGCGGTCTGCATGGTGTGGGTTCTTCTGTGGTAAATGCACTGTCTGAGTGGCTGGAGATCAAGGTCAGCCGGGAAGGCGGGGTACATTATGACCGCTATGAACGCGGGATTCCGACGGTAGAGCTGGAGGAGGGACTGCTTCCTGTGATCGCCAAAACGAAAGAAACCGGGACCTGGATCCATTTTCTCCCGGATGCAGAGATCTTTGAAAAAACCCGGTTTTCGGCAACGGAAGTCAAGAGCCGGCTGCATGAGACTGCTTATCTGAATCCAAACCTGACGATCGTATTCAAAGATCTGCGGGATGCAGAAAAAGAAGTGGTGACATTTCACGAACCGGACGGTATTGTTGGCTATATCCGCGATCTGAATAAGAAAAAAGAAGCACTCCATGAACCGGTTTATCTGTGTGGGGAAGCCGATGGCATCCGGGTAGAGTGTGCGTTCCAGTATGTCAATGAATTTCATGAAAATGTACTTGGATTCTGCAACAATATCTATAATGCAGAGGGCGGTACACATCTGACCGGATTTAAGACGGTATTTACGACCGTCATGAATACGTACGCAAGAGAGCTCGGGATCTTAAAAGAGAAGGATGCCAATTTTACCGGTGCGGATATCCGAAACGGTATGACGGCAGTGGTTTCCATCAAACATCCGGCGCCGCGTTTTGAAGGACAGACCAAGACCAAGCTGGATAATCAGGATGCATCCAAAGCGACTTCCAAGGTAGTCGGTGAGGAAGTTGTGCGTTATTTTGACCGCAATCTGGAAGTGCTAAAGAGCGTGCTTTCCTGCGCGGAAAAAGCGGCGAAGATCCGTAAAACCGAAGAAAAAGCCAAAACAAACATGCTCACAAAGCAGAAATATTCGTTTGATTCAAATGGTAAGCTGGCAAACTGTGAGAGCCGTGATGCTTCAAAATGCGAGATTTTTATTGTCGAGGGAGACTCTGCAGGCGGTTCTGCAAAAACAGCCAGAAACAGGAATTTTCAGGCGATCCTGCCGATTCGCGGAAAGATTTTGAATGTAGAAAAGGCAAGCATTGACAAAGTACTGGCAAATGCAGAGATCAAGACGATGATCAATGCGTTTGGCTGTGGATTTTCGGAAGGATACGGAAATGATTTTGACATTACAAAGCTTCGCTATGACAAGATCGTGATCATGGCTGATGCCGATGTGGATGGTGCGCATATTTCCACGCTGCTTTTGACCCTGTTTTATCGTTTTATGCCGGATCTGATCTATGAAGGCCATGTTTACATTGCGATGCCGCCGCTTTACAAGGCGATGCCATCCAAAGGTAAGGAAGAATATCTGTACGATGACAAGGCACTGGAACGTTACCGCAGGACACATAAAGGTAATTTTACCCTGCAGCGCTACAAAGGTCTGGGTGAGATGGATGCCGGGCAGCTCTGGGAGACGACACTGAATCCGGAAACACGTATCCTCAAACGGGTGGAGATCGAGGATGCACGTATGGCTTCGGATGTGACGGAAATGCTGATGGGAAGTGATGTTCCGCCAAGAAGAGCGTTTATTTATGAGCATGCACAGGATGCAGAACTGGATATCTGAGACAGAAGAGGAGGGGAAATGTGATGGACAGAGAACAGGAACAGATCATCCGAACGGAGTATTCGGAGCTGATGCAGAAATCCTATATTGACTATGCGATGAGTGTTATTATCTCAAGGGCACTGCCGGATGTGCGTGACGGACTGAAGCCGGTACAGAGAAGAACACTTTATGATATGTACGAGCTGGGGATACGGTATGACCGCCCATACCGTAAATGTGCCCGTATTGTCGGCGATACGATGGGTAAATATCATCCGCATGGGGACAGCTCGATCTATGAAGCACTGGTTGTCATGGCACAGGATTTTAAAAAAGGTATGCCGCTGGTAGACGGACATGGAAATTTCGGCTCGATCGAAGGGGATGGTGCAGCCGCTATGCGATATACAGAAGCAAGGCTGCAGAAGGTTACGCAGGATGCATTTCTTGCCGATCTGGACAAAGATGTGGTTGATTTTGGACCGAACTTTGATGAGACGGAAAAAGAGCCGCAGGTTCTGCCGGTGCGCCTGCCGAATCTTCTCGTAAATGGCTCAGAGGGTATTGCTGTCGGTATGGTGACCAGCACACCGCCGCACAACCTGGGAGAAGTGATCGATGCAGTCAGGGCAGCGATTTTAAATAATAAGATCACGACAGAAGAACTGATGCAGTACATCCAGGGACCGGATTTTCCGACCGGCGGCATTGTCATCAACAAAGATGAGCTGCTTTCCATTTATGAGAGCGGAAGCGGCAGGATTCGTCTGCGCGGACGTGTGGAAGTCGAAAAGGCCAAAGGCGGAAAAGAGCGCATCGTGATCACCGAGATCCCATATACAATGATGGGGGCAAACATCGGCAAGTTTTTAAATGATATCGCTAATCTGATCGAAAATAAGACGACCACAGACATTGTGGATATTTCCAATCAGTCCTCGAAAGACGGCATCCGCATCGTGCTTGAACTTAAGAAAAATGCAGATGCGCAGAATATCATCAACATGCTCTATAAGAAAACCAGACTGGAGGACACCTTTGGTGTCAACATGCTGGCAGTGGCAGATGGCAAACCGGAGACGCTGGGATTAAAAGCAATCATCGAGCATCATATTGATTTTCAGTTTGAACTGGCAACCAGAAAATATAAAAATCTGCTCGGAAAAGAGAAGGCAAAACAGGAGATCCAGGAAGGCCTGATCAAAGCCTGTGATGTGATCGACCTGATCATTGAGATCCTGCGCGGAAGCAAAAGCCGTGACCAGGTAAAGAAATGTCTGGTGGAGGGCATCACAGAGGGAATCCGTTTTGGCAGCAAAACATCCGAAAAAGCGGCGGCAAAACTGCATTTTACGGAGAATCAGGCAAATGCGATCCTGGATATGCGCCTTTATAAGCTGATCGGACTGGAGATCGAAGCGCTGGAGGCAGAACATGCCCAGACACTGAAAAATATCGCAGCGTATGAGGATATCCTGACGAACTACCGTTCGATGGCAAAAGTGATCATAAAGGATCTGGACCGTCTGAAAAAAGAATATGCCGTTCCAAGAAAAACATCGATCGAAAATGCAAAAGCGGCGGTTTTTGAGGAAAAGAAGATGGAAGAAGCAGAGGTCGTTGTGCTGATCGACCGGTTTGGCTATACGAGGAGTGTGGACCGTTCTGTTTATGAGCGGAACAAAGAGTCTGCAGATGCAGAAAGCCGCTTTGTGGTGCATTGCCTGAATACCGATAAACTGTGCATTTTTACCGATACCGGAAAGCTGCACCTGCTCAAAGCCGCAGAGCTTCCGTATGGACGCTTCCGTGACAAAGGAACGCCGCTTGACAACCTCTGCAATTATGCAAGTGCACAGGAAGAGATCCTGCGTATCGAAGGACTGAACACGATCCGCGGGAAGCAGATCCTTTTTGCGACAGAGCAGGCAATGCTTAAAAAAGTAGAAGGGAGCGAATTTGACGTATCCAAACGTACCATTGCAGCAACAAAGCTTGGTGAAGATGACAAACTTGTCGGTGTATATCCGGTCGGGACGGAAGAACAGATCGTGCTGCAGAGCACAGACGGTTATTTTCTGCGCTTCCCGCTGGAAGAAGTGCCGGTGAAAAAGAAAGCGGCGATCGGTGTGCGCGGTATGAAGATGAACGCAAAAGATCATCTGCAGCAGGTACATCTGCTGACATTAAATGGAGACGATATAGCTTATTATAAAGAAAAAGAAGTGCATCTGAACCGCCTGCGGATCAGTAAGCGCGATGCAAAAGCAGTCAAGACAAGAGTATAGAAAAACTGCATAAAAAACCTTGAGATATGCACAGAGATTTGTTATAATTTCTGTGCATGTTCTTGTCTTAACAGATATATCTGAAAAAGTTTCCGGTGGCGGAGCTTATAGTATGATCGAATCTGGCAGAACAAATAAAGCAGAGGAGTTTTATAAGAGAGGAGAAGAAACATGAAAAAAAAGAACAACAAGTGGCTTTCAGCTACGCTTGCGGCGTGTATGGTACTTGGCTCTGTACCGGCATATTCGTATTCGTGGCCGGTGCTGGCAGCAGAGACGGCAGTACAGGAAGCGGTGGCAGATGGAGAGATCGATACGTCTGTGGAAGGACAGCAGACACTGCGCTACTATACCAATACGGAGACAGCAGTTACTTCTGCACAGACAAAAAGTGAGAGACTGTCTGATTTCTTTTATGGAACAAACTCCATGAAATGGTCAGTGGATTTTAAAACATCCAAAAGTAAACTACAGGCATTGCTGGCATTAAACACAGGCAATCAGTATTATGTTTTGTATATCAAAGACGGAAAACTGGCACTGGGCGGTCTTGATAAAGCAAATCATATGCAGACGACAAGCACCAATTATGCAGATGATGCATGGCATACGGCTGTTCTGGAAGTGAAAAAGAACGGAAAGACTACCATAACGGTAGATGGAACAAATGTTCTTGAAGAAACTACAACAAGTAGTATGTATATAGGAGACTGGCAGCCGGCACAGTTTACGGTAGGGGGAATGACATCCTATGGAAGTGCTTCGCAGACAGCAGGCTGGACTTATAATGGAAGGATGAAGAACATCGTTCTGACGAAAACAGTAGCCGTGACACAGACACCGGTTTTTGAGACAAGCAATCCTGGAACAGAAACGATCACGACAAATGCAGCGGCTCTGACAACCGGTGCGGTCAACGCATCCTACCGTCTGAAAAAGGACAGCACAGGAAAAGTGGATCTTCTGACACTGGCAGACGGAGCAAAGCTGTATCTGGATCCGGCAGCGAAAAAAGTTGGTATTCAGAAAAAAGATAATTCAACAGTAACATATGATGTTGCAAATACTGCACTGGGAACGGAAAAGTGGCATACGCTGACACTGAAGGTGGACGGAACGAATGCAGAAGTTCTGGTAGATGGTGTATCCGCAGGAAGCAAAGCTTTTTCAGATACTCTGGATGTTTCAAAACTGACCTTTGGAAGCGATATTTACTGTTCATCAGCATCTGTTTATAACAAGGAGCTGGGCGAAGGACAGATCACTGACCTGCACAGCGGCACAGCTTCTGCTGTTTACAAAGATGCCACCCCAAAGATGACAGGGTACTATAAAACAGAAAACCGTGAACTGTTCAACAGTGGTTATGACGGATCGGCAGCATACCGTATTCCGGCGATCGTTACTTCCAAAAAGACAGGAACGGTCTTTGCATCCATTGACAAGAGATGGAATGGTGGAGCTGATGTTGGCGTTATCGATAGTGTTATCAGAAGAAGTAAAGATAATGGAGAAACCTGGGGAGCACTGCAGCCGGTTATCGACCTGTCCGATTCTTATGGATATACAGTAGATCCTGCTCTGGCGGTAGATAATGATGAGAACAGCGAACATTATGGCCGTGTTTATATGCTGGTTGATATGTTCCCTTCAAATATCGGATTTGCAGCTGCAACACAGGGCAATGGATACAAAGAGGTGAACGGGCAGAAATATCAGGTTTTGACAGACAGCTCCAATGCAGAATACACAGTGCGTGAAAATGGAGTTGTATATGACAGCCAGGGCACAAAGACAGCATATCAGGTTGAAGTGGAGGACAAACAGCCGTTTACAGCACGCGGTGAACTCTACAAAGATGGCAAACGAGTTGGAAACATCTATAAAAACAGTGAACTAAAGGTTCAGCAGACCTGCTATCTGTGGATGACATACAGCGATGACGATGGCGAGACATGGGCAAATCCAACGGATATCACACCGATGGTAAAAGCAGACTGGATGAAATTCTGCGGAACTGGTCCTGGCGCAGGTGTACAGCTGAAAAATGGAACGATCATGTTCCCTGTTTACTGTACAAACGGAAACGGCAAACAGTCTTCGTTTAATGTATACAGTACAGATGGGGGAAAGACATGGAACAGCGGCGGATCACCGAACAATGGCGGCGATATGCAGAATGCATCAAATGAGCTGACAGAAAGCTGTATCATAACTTTGGATAACGGACATCTGATGCAGTTCATGAGAAGTTACAATGGAGTTGTTACAACGGCAGTCAGCACAGACAATGGACTGACCTGGAGTGAAACAACAAAACACAGTGGCATTGTAGATCCGTATTGTCAGATGTCAGCCGTACATTATGGAACACTGACAGATCCTGCAGATGGTCAGCAGAAAGAAGCGATTATCTTCTCAAATCCGGCAGGCGGCGGAAGAAAAGGCGGTAAAGTCCGGATTGCATTTGTAAATGCAGATGACACACTGACATGGGCATATTCAAAACTGATCGAGGAGAATAAATATGTTTATTCTTCACTGACAGTTATGCAGGATGGAAATATTGGACTGATTTATGAACAGGAAGCGTATGCGGCAATCGGTGCTGCGTTTACTTCTTTCAGTCCGCAGTATATCATGGACAACAATGTTTATGAAAATACACCGACTCCGACCAAAATCGCAGCAACACTTACTGATGCATCCGGAAAAACAGTTACAGAACTGAAGGAAGGTACGACGATTACAGCAGATGTAACCTTCTCACAGAATGTATTTGCGGCAGGAAATGTAACTTTGAATGTCCGCGTGGGAGATAAGGTAAGGGAAGCGCAGCTGGAAGGAAATACAACAGAAGATACGCTTCGTTTTGTATATAAGGTAACAGCAGAAGACACTGGTAAAGTGGTCGTTACCGGCGAGGTGAATACAAAGGATAATGGTGTGGCAGAAACGGTTTACAATGTATCTTTGAGCAGTAGACCGATTACCACAAAAGATGTTACGGTTGGAAGCATTGCATCTGCGTCAGAAACCACCTTTGCAGAATTGCCGACAGAAGGCATGACAGCAACTGCCGGAAGTCAGTATGCGGCAAGCGGAAAGGAAGGACCGGCATCCAATGTCCTGGATAATGATCTGAATACGCACTGGCATTCAAAATATAATGAAGATAATGCAAGCAATGGCGGAAGGCCAAAACACTGGATCACCATTGACCTGGGTGGAACGTATCTGATTGACAGCCTGAAATATACACCAAGAACAGGCGGTCTGAATGGAACAATAACAGAATATCAGATTGAAGTAAGCAGTGACGGAACAAACTTTACTCCGGTGGCAACAGGAAACTGGGAGAAAAATGCGGATGTTAAAACGGCATATTTTGGAGGGGCAGTAAAGGCAACTCACGTAAAATTACGTGCTGTAGATACCAAAGACGAGTGGGCGACAGCAGCAGAAATCCGTGTGACAGGAACAGGCGATCTGACAGCAGCGACAGATAAAACGAAAGTTCTTGCAGTTCTGGCAGAATATGCTGCATATGCGGATGATACAGAGTTTGCTGCACTTGCAGATGCAGTAAAAGAGGCTAAAACAGCAGCAGATAAACCAAATGCAACAGCAGATGAAATCAAAACAGCAGCAGATAAAGTAAATGCTGCAGTAGAAGCTGCCGGAACTCTGGCAAAAACCAGGCTGGAAGAAAAAATCCGGTCAGGTGCAGAAAAAGTCCGGGAAAATTATACGCTTTCCTCCTGGGCAGCTTATGCAGAAGCTCTGGAAGCAGCAAAGGCAGTCAGTGAAAGCAGTACAAAGGCAGAGATTCTGAAAGCATACAGATCTCTTAAAGATGCAGAAGCAAAGCTGGTTCGAAGAAGCGGAAAAACAGAAGAGATTACCTGCGACTGTGCCCTGGGTGATATCACAGGTGTACAGGACCAGATGGTTGAACTTGACGTAGCTGACAGCAAGAGTCAGAGTGTAAAACTTCATCCGACAGCAACGGTTACACCTTGCAGAGTCGACGGACATGACGGAACAGTTGTATATACTTACGCAGTGAAATCCGCAGGAGAGACCGGTGCAGCAGTAACTGCAGACGGAACGGTAACTGTAAAAGACGCTGGTACTGCAGTGATCACCGTAACCGCAACCCTGTCACCTAAAGGTAAAGAGGCGCTTGTTAAGACAAAAGACGTAACCCTGACTGTTACGAGCAACAAAGCAAGTGCAGCAGAAAAGAAGGAACTGCAAGATGAGGTAGACAGCGTAGCAGGTCAGATCGCAGATAAAGATAACTATACAGCAGAAAGCTATCAGAAACTGCAAGATGCGGTAGCTGAAGCAAACAGACTGCTCAACAGCGGAACTGCTTCCAAACAGCAGATCGCAGATGCAAAAGCTGCGATCGCAGCCGCTAAGAGTGGTCTGATCACCAAAACTGCAGCCGCTAAGAAAAAACTCGGTGATCTTCTGGAAGAAGTAGCAAAACTGGATAAGACGCTGTATACCGCAGAATCTTACAATGCTATGGTTGCTGCGGATGAAGCGGCAGTCAAAGCATACAATAAAGCAGATGCTACAGAAGAAGAACTGACCAAAGCGTACAATGCACTGAAGGCAGCACAGGATAAGCTGGTATTCAAACTGGAGCAGGCAAAAAAAGAAGCAGCAAAAGCGCTGGAAGCAGCAAAAGCAATCTATGATGCAGGCCAGAAGGATTACGATGATGCAAGCTGGAAAGCATTTGGCGATGCATATAATGCACTGAAGAATGCCGGTGAAAAAGCAGATGCAGCAGCACTGACGACACTGATCGGAGCACTGACGAAAGCACAGGGTGCACTGACCGTGAAGAAGGCTGAGACACCGAAACCGGAAGTGAAACTTGCAGCACCGGCTGTAAAAACCGTAAAAGCAAAAGCAGCAAAAGGCGGTGTAACCGTAACCGTAACGGTTGAACCGGTCAAAGATGCAGCAGCTTATGATGTATACCGTGTGGTAAAAGGCAAAGCAGTCAAGGTCGGCACAACAGCGGCAGGCAAGACGGTTGTAACAGATACAACAGCGATCAGAGGTGCATCTTACTATGCAGTGGCAGTATCCGCAGATGGCAAGACCGTCAGCGAAGCAGGTGCAGCCGTAGCAGTGAAACTCGCAAAAGCTCCGAAGATCAAGAAAGCATCAGCAGGAACCAAGAGTGTAAAACTGACCTGGAAGAAAGCAAAAGGCACAAAAGTAGTGGTTTACCGTTCCACTAAGAAGAACAGCGGTTATAAGAAAGCAGCAACCTCCAGAAAGGGTGCAGCATCTCTTGTAAACAAGAAAGTGAAAGCTGGAAAGACTTACTACTACAAGATTGCAACCGTAAAAGGTAAGACAGTCAGCGCAATGAGCAAAGCGAAGAGAGTTAAGATCAAAAAATAAGTACTTTTAGTACTACTTTCGGATTTTTATAAATTCGCATTCAATCAAATAATCAAAAATTTTCATCAAAGCCTTGCTTTTTTACATAGAGGGTGCTATAATCGGGGTGATGATAGGAAATTACTAGAGTATGAGTGGACGTTTCGTCCACTCATTCTTGTTGTACAAGAGGAAAGGGTGACGCGAATGACGAGAAGAGAGACTTATGAAGCAAAGACAGAAGAACTCCTGCAGCCGCTGGTGGATGCACATGGGTTTGAGCTGGTCGATGTAGAGTACGTAAAAGAGGTGGGAAACTGGTATCTGCGTGCATATATTGACAAACCTGGCGGGATCGCTGTAGATGACTGCGAGGTGATCAGCAGGGCTTTAAGCGACAAACTGGACGAAGAGGATTATATAGAAGATTCCTATATTCTGGAGGTAAGCTCCCCTGGACTTGGCCGTCCGCTGAAAAAGGAAAAGGATTTCAAAAGAAGCATCGGCAGAGAGATCGAGGTCCGTACATTCCGCGCCATTGATAAACAGAAAGAATTTACAGGTATTTTAAAAGAATTTGATAAAGACAGTTTCACGATTGTGATGGAAGACAACGAAATGACGTTTCAGCGTTCCGAGACCGCTCTTGTAAGGCTGGCGTTCGATTTTTAAAGTGTAGGAGGATAAAAGAAAATGAACAGCGAGTTGTTGGAAGCATTAAATGTACTGGAAAAAGAGAAAAATATCAGCAAGGATACCCTTCTGGAAGCAATCGAGCAGTCTCTGCTCCAGGCTTGTAAAAATCATTTTGGAAAAGCGGACAATGTAAAAGTATTTATTGATCCGGTGACCTGTGAATTTAACGTACATGCAGAAAAAACAGTAGTAGAAAAAGTAGAAGATCCGGTCATGGAGATCAGCCTGGAAAATGCAAAACAGTTAAACTCCAAATATGAACTGGGGGATGTGGCAAACGTAGAGATCAAATCCAAAGAATTTGGACGTATTGCTACGATGAATGCCAAAAACGTCATTCTTCAGAAAATCCGTGAAGAAGAAAGAAAAGTACTGTTTGATGAATACTATCAGAAAGAAAAAGACGTGGTAACCGGTATTGTACAGCGTTACATCGGAAGAAACGTCAGTGTGAACCTCGGAAAAGCAGATGCGATCCTCAGTGAAAATGAAATGGTAAAAGGAGAAGTCTTCCACCCGACCGAGCGTATCAAAGTATATGTCCTGGAAGTCAAAGATACACCAAAAGGACCGAAAATCATGGTATCCCGCACACATCCGGAGCTGGTAAAACGTCTGTTCGAGTCTGAAGTGACCGAGGTAAAAGACGGAACGGTAGAGATCAAAAGTATCGCAAGAGAAGCCGGAAGCAGAACCAAGATGGCGGTATGCTCCAACAATCCTGATGTAGATCCGGTAGGAGCATGCGTCGGCATGAATGGTGTGCGTGTCAATACAATCGTGGAAGAACTGCGCGGAGAGAAGATCGATATCATCAACTGGGACGAAAATGCAGCAATCCTGATCGAGAATGCATTAAGCCCTGCAAAAGTAATCTCTGTTATTGCAGACGATGACGAAAAGACTGCAAAAGTGATCGTTCCGGATTACCAGTTATCTCTGGCGATCGGCAAAGAAGGACAGAATGCAAGACTGGCAGCGAAACTGACCGGATTCAAGATCGATATCAAGAGCGAGACACAGGTAAGGGAGTCCGGGGAACTGGATGAATACCTGATGCAGGAAGATTACGAAGCACAGAATGAAGAAGCCGCAGATGCAGATGATTTTGATTATGAAGAGGCATACGAGGAGACTTCTGAAAAAGAAGACGAAGCAATTTTGACTGAGGATGATATTCAGGAGTAGAACATGGGTCAGGGAAAGAAAATTCCTATGCGTAAATGTGTAGGATGTCAGGAAATGAAAAGCAAACGGGAGATGATCCGTGTACTGAAAACGGAAAACGATGAGATTCTTCTGGATGCGACAGGAAAGAAAAACGGCAGAGGGGCATATATTTGTAAATCGAAAGAATGTCTGGAAAAAGCGGTAAAAAACCGTGGAATCGAGCGTTCCTTAAAGACGGGGATCTCCCCGGAGATATATGACAGCCTGAAAAAGGAGATTGAAAAGATTGAGTCAGAATAGAGTTTTCTCTATGATCGGTCTGGCACAGAAGGCCGGAAAGACGGCGAGCGGAGAATTTTCCACAGAAAAAGCCGTAAAGTCCGGATGTGCGTTTCTGGTCATTGTATCTGCAGAGTCTTCGGATAATACGAAGAAAAAGTTTAAAAATATGTGTGAATACTACAAAGTGCCGTTGTATTTCTATGGAACAAAAGCTGAATTAGGTGCAGCTATGGGCAAAGAATTTCGTGCGTCGCTGGCAATTACAGATGCTGGACTTGCCGGCGCCGTAAGAAAACAGTTGCCTCAGGAAGAAGACGGAGGTAGACGCGATGGCGAGAATCAGGGTACATGAATTAGCAAAGAAGCTTGGCAAGGAAAATAAAGAGATTTTAAACTATTTGACAGAAAAGGGCATCGATGTAAAAAGCCCTATGAATTCATTGGAAGAGGAACAGGTGGCAATGGTAGAAGAGAAATTCGCAAAGAAAGAAACAAAGCCTGAAGGAAAAACAGAGGCAGCAGAAGAAAAGAAAGCACCTGCAAAGAAGAAAAATATCACACAGGTATTTCATCCGCAGAACAGCCGTACCGGTATCGGTCGTGGCGGAAGATCCCAGAACAGAACAGACGGAGATTCCAGAAACCAGGGACAGGGACGCAGAAATGACGGCCAGAACCGTCAGGATGGTGCACAGACACAGAATCGTGATGGCGCAAGAAACAGCGGCCAGAACCGTGACGGGGTAAGAAGGGATGGTCAGAACGGAGGCGGACGTTTCCGTGACGGAGATTCCAGAAACCAGGGACAGGGACGCAGAAACGACGGCCAGAACCGTGGAGTGCAGAACCGTGACGGGGCAAGAAGGGACGGTCAGAACGGAGGCGGACGTTTCCGCGACGGAGATTCCAGAAATCAGGGACAGGGACGCAGAAATGACGGTCAGAGACCGGCAGCCGGAAGAAGCCAGGGAAGCCGCATGGGCGGCGGCTCCGCAGTGATGGAAAAACCGATCACAAAAGAATCCAGAAACCGTAATGACCGCGGAAGAAATGACCGCCAGGATAAAGTAGATAAATTCGAAAGTAAGAGCAACCGTTTAGGCCAGGGAGGAAAAAACAACTCTAAAAATAATAATACCAGGAATAATAACGGTCGCGGCGGAAAGAATAACAAACAGCAGGTAAAACAGCCGACACCGCCGGTACAGGAGAAAAAGGAAGATGAAATCAGAACGATCACTCTTCCGGAAACCATGACGATCAAAGAACTGGCAGATGCAATGAAGATCCAGGCATCCGCGATCATCAAAAAACTCTTTCTGGAAGGTGTCATGGTGACGGTAAACCAGGAGATCGATTTTGAAAAAGCAGAGGAAATCGCACTGGAATTTAACTGTATCGCAGAAAAAGAAGAAAAAGTAGATGTGATCGAAGAACTTCTGCATGAGGAAGAAGAAGACGAAAGCAAGATGGTTCCAAGACCGCCGGTAGTCTGTGTTATGGGACACGTTGACCACGGTAAAACTTCTCTTCTGGATGCGATCCGTAATACGCATGTGATCGCAAAAGAGGCAGGCGGTATCACTCAGCATATCGGTGCTTATGTGGTAAATATTGACGGTCAGAAGATCACTTTCCTGGATACACCGGGACATGAAGCGTTTACCGCTATGCGTATGCGTGGTGCAAATGCAACCGATATCGCGATCCTGGTTGTTGCAGCGGACGATGGTGTTATGCCGCAGACAGTAGAAGCGATCAACCATGCAAAAGCAGCAGGCACTGAGATTATTGTTGCGATCAACAAGGTTGATAAGCCAAGTGCAAATATTGACCGCGTAAAACAGGAACTTTCCGAGTATGAACTGATTCCGGAAGACTGGGGCGGAAGCACCATCTTTGTTCCGGTATCTGCACATACACATGAGGGTATCGATACACTGCTGGAAATGATCCTTCTGACTGCGGAAGTTTCCGAACTGAAGGCAAATCCGAACCGGGAAGCAAGAGGTCTGATCATTGAGGCTGAGCTGGATAAAGGAAAAGGTCCGGTGGCAACGGTTCTGGTGCAGAAAGGTACGCTGCATGTCGGTGATCCGGTCGCATGCGGTTCCAGCTATGGTAAAGTCCGTGCGATGATGGATGATAAAGGAAGAAGAGTAAAAGAAGCAGGTCCTTCCACTCCGGTTGAGATCCTGGGTCTTTCTGATGTGCCAAATGCAGGAGAAATTTTTGTCGCATGCGAAAGCGATAAAGAAGCAAGAAACTTTGCAGAAACCTTTGTAAGCGAAGGAAGAGAGAGACTGCTCGAAGAGACGAAGGCAAGAATGTCCCTGGATGATCTGTTCTCACAGATCCAGGCAGGAGATCTCAAAGAACTGAACATCATTGTAAAGGCAGATGTACAGGGTTCGGTAGAAGCAGTAAAACAGAGTCTTCTGAAACTGTCCAACGAAGAAGTTGTTGTCAAGATCATTCATGGAGGCGTTGGTGCGATCAACGAATCCGATGTCAGCCTGGCGAGCGCATCCAATGCAATCATCATCGGATTTAATGTACGTCCGGATGCAACCGCAAAAGCAACCGCAGAGCGCGAAGGAGTTGATGTCAGACTGTACCGCGTCATTTACGATGCGATCGCAGATGTGGAAGCAGCCATGAAGGGGCTTCTGGATCCGATCTTCGAGGAGAAGGTGATCGGTCACGCAGAGGTACGTCAGTTGTTCAAGGCTTCCGGTGTCGGAACGATCGCAGGTTCTTATGTGCTCGATGGTACCTTCCAGAGAGGCTGCTCCGTGCGTATCAAACGTGAAGGAGAACAGATCTTTGAAGGCGCGCTGGCATCTCTGAAGAGATTTAAGGACGACGTAAAAGAAGTAAGAGCCGGATATGAGTGTGGTCTGGTATTTGAAAAATTCAATGACGTACATGAGCTGGATCAGGTAGAAGCATATATTATGGTAGAAGTACCGAGATAGGAAAGCAGGTTTTACCAATATGAGAAAGAATAGTATTAAAAATACCCGTATCAATGGTGAAGTGCAGCGTGAGCTGGCAAATATCATCCGCGGGGAGATCAAAGATCCGAGGATCCATCCGATGACTTCGGTTGTGGCAGTCGAGGTTGCCCCGGATCTGAAGACCTGCAAAGCGTGGATCAGTGTGCTGGGCGATGAACAGGCCCAGCAGGATACTATCGCGGGTCTGAAAAGTGCGGAAGGTTTTATCCGCAGAAAACTGGCACATACGATCAACCTGCGCAACACACCGGAGATCCGGTTTGTGCTGGATCAGTCGATCGAATATGGTGTCAGCATGTCAAAACTGATCGACGATGTAAACAGTCATGCAGAAAAGAGAGAGGATGAGCATGAAGATTAAACTTTCAGAAATTCTGAAGGATGCAAAAACGGTTGCCATTGCCGGTCATATCCGGCCGGATGGCGACTGTATCGGCTCCTGTATCGGACTTTATCTTTACATAAAGCAGGAATTTCCGGATGTACAGGCAGAAGTCTATCTGGAAGAAATACGGGATTCATTCAAATTCCTGGAGGGAACCGATAAGATCCTGCATTCCTGCGAGGAGGATAAGGTATATGATCTGTTTATCGCACTGGATTCCGGAGATAAACAGAGGCTTGGCGCATCAGCAAAATATTTTGATATGGCAAAACGTACGGTCTGCATCGATCACCATATCAGCAACGAAGGCTATGCACAGCAAAACTTTATCGAAGCAGAGGCAAGTTCTGCCTCCGAACTGGTTTATGATATTTTGGAGGACGAAAAGATAGGGAAAAATATCGCGGAAGCACTTTACATGGGAATCGCACACGATACCGGTGTATTCCAGTATGCCTGCACCTCCTCCAAAACCATGCAGATTGCAGGAAAACTGATGGATAAAGGCATTGCATTTACGGATATCCTGGACAAAACGTATTTTGAAAAGACCTATCTGCAGTATCAGATCACCGGACGGGCTTTACTGGAAAGTATCCGTGTGATGGACGGCAGATGTATCATCAGTGGTCTGCGTCAGAGAGACATCCAGTTTTACGGTGTGACACCGACAGATATGGATGGGATATCTGCGCTGCTGCGAAATACCGACGGAGTGGAAGTGGCAATTTTTCTGTATGAGGCAAATGCACAGGAATATAAAGTCAGCATGCGTTCCAAATCTTACATTGATGTACGGAAAGTTGCACAGTTTTTCGGCGGAGGCGGTCATATACGCGCAGCCGGATGTACGATGCAGGGTTCCCTGCATGATGTTGTGAACAATCTGACAAAGGAAATTGCAAAACAGATGCCGGAGGAAGTACAGTGACACCACAGAAGAACACGTTTAACGGAATTCTGAATGTATACAAAGAGCAGGGTTATACTTCGCATGATGTAGTTGCAAAGCTTCGCGGAATCTTAAAACAGAAAAAAATCGGTCATACCGGGACATTGGATCCGGCAGCAGAAGGGGTACTGCCGGTATGCCTTGGAAAAGCAACCAAAGTGTGTGATCTTTTAACGGATAAAGATAAAACGTATCAGGCTGTCCTGCGTCTCGGTATTGTGACAGATACGCAGGATATGACCGGTGAAATTCTGGAAGAGAAGGCGGTAACTGTATCCGAAGAACAGGTATGTGCGGCAGTCCTTGGATTTGTCGGTGACTATGCACAGATTCCGCCTATGTATTCTGCATTGAAGGTAGAAGGCAAAAAACTTTGTGATCTTGCAAGAAAAGGAAAGATGGTAGAGCGAAAGGCAAGAAACGTCCGCATTCTGGAGATTACGATCGACAAAATAGAACTGCCGTGTGTGACGATGACTGTGACCTGTTCCAAAGGAACCTATATTCGTACACTCTGCCATGATATCGGGGAAAAACTTGGCTGCGGCGGCTGTATGGAATCGCTTCTTCGTACTCGTGTCAGCAGCTTTGCATTAAAAGACAGTCTTAGACTCTCTGAAATCGAAAAACGGCAGGAAGCAGGAGAGATCGGGCAGATCCTGCTGCCGGTGGACGCTGTTTTTATGCAGTATCCACAGATTCATATAACAGAAGAACAGGATAAAGTTCTGCGAAATGGAAATCCGTTCCGGGTGCGTGAATTAAAGGAACTTCTGTCTGATGGGCAGGATATGGATGAACTGAAAAAAAACCGGATCCGGGTATATGATGCGGACGGATCCTTTTGTGCGGTCTATGAATACCGGGAAGAAAAAGCTATGTTCTTTCCGGTGAAAATGTTTTTATAAATAGGAATGTGATTATGGAATACATGAAAGGAATCGACGGACTGTATATTCCAGAGGAAACAGCCGTCACACTTGGAAAATTTGATGGTGTACACAGAGGACATCAGAAGCTTCTGTCACGCATTCTGGGAAAGAAGAATCTGAAGAGTGTGATGTTTACCATCAATGGCAGAAAAAGCGGATTTGTTCTTACAAGCGAAGAGAAAAGGTCCATGCTGGAAAAGACGGGACTTTCTTATCTGATCGACTGTCCATTTATTCCGTCTGTATCAGGTATGGAGGCTGAAGATTTCGTAAGAGAAATTCTGGTAAACCGTCTGCATGCAAAATCAATTGTTGTCGGTAAAGATTTTCATTTTGGCTACCGGCGCGGTGGAGATGCCAATCTTCTTCTCTGGCTTCAGGACAAGTATGGATTTCAGGTGGAAGTAGTGGAAAAAGAAAAGTTTCAGGGTCGGGACATCAGCAGTACTTATGTAAAAGAAGCCCTGGAAGCAGGTGATATGGAACTGGTCAACGAACTTTTGGGATACCGCTATTTTATTTCCGGTGAGGTGCTGCATGGCAGAAGGATTGGCCGGACACTGGGTATGCCGACCACGAATCTTGTGCCAAGTACAAAGAAACTGCTTCCGCCAAATGGTGTTTATCTTTCCAGAACACGCATTGGTGATCAGTTCTGTTATGGTGTGACAAACATCGGTTATAAACCAACCATTGGTGAGACGTTCCGCGGAGTAGAAACGTATCTGTTTGATTTTGACGGAGATCTCTACGGGGAAAATATTGACGTGGAACTGTGGAAATATAAGCGGCCGGAGATGAAATTTAATTCTGTTGAATATCTGAAAAATCAGATGCAGGCAGATATTGCTTTTGGAAAGGAGTACTTCTGTGAACAATAGTATTGGAATTTCCGGCGATGTTTTGATGCTGCTTGGAGTAATCTGCATTTTTGCCGGATTTCTCTGCAGACGTTACCGCAACATTCATGCGAAATATAAAGGAAGAGCAGAAGCAACGGTTGTGGAGATCGTGACCGGTCAGCCGGATGACAGAGGAAAAGAACGGGGCATACACGACTACTTTTATCCTGTGTTTGCCTATTATGCGGGTGGAAGGCTGATACGCAGGAAATATCGTTATGGAAGCAATCCCTGTAAATTTGTTCTTAATCAGAAAGTGATGATCAGATACAAATTTTCCAATCCATCCATTTTTATTATAGAGAGAGAAAATTATCTGGAACGACGTGCCAGGATTCTCTATTATATAGGGATTGGCATGATTCTCGTCGGAGCATTTATTTTTCTTCTGTTTGCCAATCGAAAATGGTTGACGTAGTTTATAGTGCTGTGCTATACTTAATAAGTATGAATTAAGCCGATATTCAGAACTGAGGACGACTCCGACCCTGTTCTTAGTATCCGGCGTGCAGAAAACAAGGAGGAAATATCATGATTTCAAAAGAAAAGAAAACAGCTATTATCGCAGAATATGCAAGAAAAGAAGGAGATACCGGTTCACCGGAAGTACAGATCGCTATCCTGACAGCACGTATCCAGGAGCTGACAGAGCATCTGAAAAATCATCCGAAGGATCATCACTCCAGACGTGGACTGCTGAAAATGGTTGGACAGAGACGTGGTCTGCTTGCTTACCTTAAGAAAACAGATCTGGAAGGATACCGTGCGCTGATCGCAAAACTTGGTATCAGAAAATAATCTGGGAATCACAGAGGGGACGGAAGGATTTCCGTCCCCTGTTTACGTTGCTTCAGGGATACGTAAACTTTCAGGATGGTTTCTTCTGACAGAAACCGGAGCGGCAGTTAATTTCTGTTCCGAGACCACTGAAAAGTATTTTAATGATAAAATATTTTTCAGTTGTTTCGGAGAGGCTGCCGTAAAATCAAAACAAATTCAGAGAAAAGAAAAGGAGAATAATTATGTACAAAAGTTTTTCTATGGAACTTGCCGGAAGAACTCTGACCGTTGATGTCGGAAGAGTGGCAGCACAGGCAAACGGTGCGGCATTTATGCACTATGGAGATACTACTGTATTATCAACTGCTACTGCATCGGAAAAGCCGCGTGAGGGGATCGATTTCTTCCCTCTGAGTGTAGAATACGAAGAAAAAATGTATGCCGTTGGAAAGATTCCGGGCGGCTTCAATAAGCGTGAAGGAAAAGCATCTGAGAATGCGATCCTGACATCCCGTGTCATCGACCGTCCGATGCGTCCGCTTTTCCCGAAGGATTACCGCAACGATGTCACACTGAATAACATGGTTATGTCCGTTGATCCGGACTGCAGCCCGGAGCTGACTGCTATGCTCGGTTCTGCAATTGCAACGGCTATTTCTGATATCCCGTTTGACGGACCGACTGCTACCACACAGGTAGGTCTGATCGACGGTGAGTTCGTATTCAATCCGACCTCCGCACAGCGTCAGGTTTCTGATATGGCTCTGACGGTTGCATCTACCAGGGAAAAAGTCATCATGATCGAAGCCGGTGCAAATGAAGTACCGGAAGATAAGATGATCGAAGCAATCTTTGCTGCACATGAAGTGAACCAGCAGGTGATCGCATTTATCGACAAGATCGTTGCAGAGTGTGGAAAAGAAAAACACAGCTACGAAAGCTGTGCTGTGCCGGAGGAACTGTTTGCAGCGATCAAAGAGATCGTAACGCCGGAGCAGATGGAAGAAGCTGTCTTTACCGATGACAAACAGACAAGAGAAGCAAATATCCGTGAGATCAAAGATAAACTGGAGGAGGCTTTTGCTGAGAATGAAGAATGGCTTGCTGTTCTGGATGAAGCTGTTTATCAGTATCAGAAGAAGACCGTGCGCAAGATGATCTTAAAAGACCACAAACGTCCGGATGGCCGTGCGATCACACAGATCCGTCCGCTGGCAGCAGAAGTAGACCTGATTCCGAGAGTACATGGTTCTGCCATGTTTACCAGAGGTCAGACACAGATCTGCAACGTCTGCACACTGGCTCCGCTTTCGGAAGCTCAGAGACTGGACGGACTGGACGAAAACATCGTTTCCAAACGTTATATGCATCATTACAACTTCCCAAGCTACTCCGTAGGTGAAACAAAACCCTCCAGAGGACCGGGAAGACGTGAGATCGGTCACGGAGCACTGGCAGAGAGAGCACTCGTTCCGGTTCTGCCAGACGAAGAGGAGTTCCCATACGCGATCCGTACCGTATCAGAGACCTTTGAATCCAACGGCTCTACTTCCCAGGCAAGTATCTGTGCATCCAGCATGTCCCTGATGGCAGCCGGTGTACCGATCAAATCTGCAGTAGCCGGTATTTCCTGTGGTCTGGTAACCGGTGAAACCGATGATGATTACATCGTTCTGACAGACATCCAGGGACTGGAGGATTTCTTTGGAGACATGGACTTCAAGGTAGCAGGTACGAAGAAAGGTATCACTGCGATCCAGATGGACATCAAGATCCACGGACTGACAAGACCGATCATCGAAGAGGCCATCGCAAGAACGCGTGAAGCAAGACTGTACATCATGGATGAAGTTATGGCAAAAGCCATTGCTAAGCCGCGTAAGAGTGTTGGCGAGTATGCACCGAAGATCATCCAGATCAAGATTGATCCGGAGAAGATTGGTGATGTTGTAGGACAGAGAGGAAAGACCATCAATGCGATCATAGAAGAGACCGGTGTGAAGATTGATATTTCCGAAGAGGGTGCTGTTTCCATCTGCGGAACGGACGCTGCCATGATGCAGAAAGCAGTTGATCTGATCAACATCATCGTAACGGATTACGAGCAGGGTCAGGTCTATACCGGTAAAGTCATCAGCATCAAAGAGTTCGGTGCTTTCCTTGAGTTTGCTCCTGGAAAAGAAGGTATGGTTCACATTTCCAAGATCGCAAAAGAGCGTATCAACCATGTAGAAGATGTTCTGACACTGGGCGATGTTGTAAAAGTTGTATGCCTTGGAAAAGATAAGATGGGACGTATCAGCTTCAGTATCAAAGATGTGCCGAAGGATGCAAAATAAAAAGTTGTCGGTGGTTTCCTGGCAGGTGTAAGGAATAGAAATGCAGAGCATTTTATCAGGATG
>URUU01000039.1 GCA_900551235.1 uncultured Lachnospiraceae bacterium | reverse complement strand
CACCCGGCATTTCAATTCCTTACACCTGCCAGGAAATCACCGTAAATTCTTATTTATCCCGTAATCGTTGCTATATTCCCATACAACAAAATCCTCACCACTCCCAACAGAATCAAATGTCCTGCATAGAAGAAATAAAAAAACCATTTCATGCCTTTCCATTTTCCTCTTGTACCATTATAAAAATGCATAAATGGCCAGACAATAATAATTCCGTACTGGATCAGCCCATAGACAGCATCAATTGCCAGACACCATACTGCCACATACATTGTAATATATGCCATCATGCCAAGAACCTGTTTTTTGAGATTTCCACGATTTTTATGGATATGTAATGTACAAAGAACCGGAAAACAGGACCAGTCAGATGGAAAGGCCAGAACGCACAGCAAAATAATCAGCACTGTCTTCTGCCAGTTCTGAAGCGGAAATGTCCTTTTTTCATCGTCATCTACATACAAAGCCAATGCCGCACAAAATAGTGCCCAGATTACACTGGTCTGATTTAATATAGAATCTTGAAACGGTATGACCGAAATTCCAAAACAAAAATTGTATGCAAAATGCGAAATGACGGCAAACACAAATAATCTCTGCAGATATTTTCTGAAATTTCTGGTATGTTCATAACCTTCCGAAATCATAAACCACATCACAGGTGCCGCCAGCCTGCCACAAAAATGGATCAGCAGAATCCACCCTTCTTTATGTGCATAACCTGGACAGAGTGTCCATGCCAGATGATCTGCTGCCATGGCAATGATTGCAAACATTTTCAACTGATTTCCGGAAAACCCTGCAAAACTTCCTGAATTTTTTATCTGTTCTTTCATGCTCTCTCCTCAAATATTTTTTAACTATCGTTCCTGACTTTTTTTCCGCTGGCTCGGAATATATTTTTCCTCTTCCGGATAGGTAAATCCCCAGGATCTCCGAAATTCTGTCATCATATCCATGACATCTTTTGTATAATCCAGATGCATACAGGATACGTCGCCGTTTATTGCTTTTTCCATATCTGCCAGTTCGTATGCAAGTGCATCTGCATTTTCACCGGCTTTGATAATCTCTGTTTTCCCGCTTTCTGTATAAGTAATTTTTGCTTCCCAGGCTCTTGGATATTCCATGATTTCTATGTAACCCTTTTCACAGGAAACCATGCCGCGTTTTGGCTGTTTGGAATGGAGGGAAAGCATAACCGATGCCATCTGACCTTGCTTATTCATCAGCAATAATCCTGCCTGCTCGTCCACTTTCGTCGATGCCGGCTTGACCTGTGACAACAACTGATCCGGTTTCGAATCCATAAACCAGCGAATAAAAGAAAGTGCATAAACACCAATATCAAGCATCGCACCGCCGGCAAGCTTGCGGTTAAAGAAGCGGCTGCTCATATTGTACTCTTTGAAGCTTCCGAAATTCATCGTGATCAGATTTACTTTTCCAAGTACACCGCTCTCCAGAAGTTCATTCAGTTTTTTATAAATCGGCATATGAAAAATTGTCATTGCCTCTCCGACAATAACGTCCTTTTCTTCTGCAAGCGCCAATGCTTCCTTCAGTTCGTCACTGTTGAGTGTAATTGATTTTTCTACCAGTATATGCTTGCCATTTTCAATGGCCTTTTTCATAAAACTCAGATGGGTATTGTGCGGTGTCGTAATATAGATCACATCAACGTCAGGATCGGTAAACATTTCATTATAATCTGCATAGACTTTGCCGATGCCATATTTTTCAGCAAAAGCGACCGCTTTTTCATGGGTTCGATTGCCAACTGCATAGATATTTTTTCCATTCTTTTTCAGGGCAACTGCCATTTCATTTGCAATCACACCTGTACCAAGTACCGCCCAGTTTATGTTCTTCATAAGATGCCTCCTTTTACATATTCTGTTATACTTTTTCTCCGTATACTCCATCCTTTCATTGTCTCCTGAAATTTCATTCTTCAACCGCCATAAACTGTTCCACCGCCTGTTTTTCCTCTCATTTCACCACTATACTACCACACTTTCCGTAAAAGAAAAACAACCATAACATACAGAAAATCATTTTCTGTATGCTATGGCATGTTTCTTACTATTCTTTATTTAAAAACGAACGGTCATTTTTTCTTATAGGTAATCTTTACAGAAGGTGCTGCGGTTTTCATGCGTTTCTGCAATTTTTTGACCTGACCTTTTTTCATACTGCCTGCCACCTGAACACTTGTTTTTTTCTTGATGCCTTTAAAAGCTGCTTTGCCAATGTCAGGTGCTTTCTTTCCTTTGAATGTAATGGAAGAAAGTTTTTTACATTTTTCAAAAGCCTGCTTGCCGATAGATTTCACATTTGCACCAATCACAACGCTCCTGATCGTTTTGTTATTCCGAAATGCTTTTTCTGCAATTCCGGTTACTTTGTAAGTGATGCCGCCTATCGTTACTGTTGACGGAATCGTAACGGCCGCTTTTTTCTTTAAAACTCCGGCAACTTCCACTGTACCATTTTTTGCATCTGCTTTCGTCACACGATATTTCAGAATACCGGCTGCATCCTGAAGGATTGTTCCCTTTGCAGGCAGTGTATTATCCTGTGTAGTATTCTGTGTAGTATCCTGTGTAGTATTCTGTGTAGTATTCTGAGTGCTGCCCTGATTGGTATTGCTGTTGTTATTCTGATCCTGTGATGGTTTGGATGGATCCGGTGTTGGAGTCGGTGTTGGATCCGGAGTCGGTGTCGGATCGACCGGATCCTTACTGGTATCTCTCACAAAACGCAGCCAGTTCAGATTCATGCCGCTCTCGGTAAAGTAGATACGCATCTCATGTTCGCCTTCTTCCAGCGAAACGGTCTGCTCTTCTGTTGTTGCCCATGTCTGCCATGCTCCGGTATTGACTGCACGGAAACGTGCCGCTTGCTTATCACTGTCCACATAAACAGCAAATCCTCCGCTTCCATCAGAAGATGCCACACGTGCTGTTACTTTATAAGTGCCTGTTTTGT
Source organism: uncultured Lachnospiraceae bacterium (assembly GCA_900551235.1). Lineage (GTDB taxonomy): Bacteria > Bacillota > Clostridia > Lachnospirales > Lachnospiraceae > Hominisplanchenecus. The sequence goes on along the minus strand of URUU01000039.1, from coordinate 18,758 downwards.
TTACTTTTATTTTGTAAACCGTATAACTTCCCTGGTTACAGTATCCAAGACTTTCTCCGCCGCCTTCATCGCTTGTTTCTTCCACTTTTACATCTCCATAGGAACTGCTGATGTTTTCTGCAGCACGGAAAATAGTATCGTCTCCGATCTCCACCGTTTTTGCAAAAGGAGCCGGATCCGGATTGGTTCCTCCATTTTCCGATAAATTGCTGTTCATAAAATTGCGTCTCTGTGTCATAAATTTTCTCAGATACTCAATGTTTGCATCATACGTTGTTCCGGTATTTACAAAGCTTTCTGCACTGTGATTCCACGGATTCTCCAGCAGATCACGCCACTGGATAAAGTTCATCGCTGCGGATGCAGAAACTTCTGCCTTATAGGCATCCAGGGATTTGATCTTCGTTGCTTCATAATCCGTTGATTCTCCCAGCAGTACTTTGATTGCCGGCATAAATTCGCTCTGCCACAGTTCTTTTACTTTTGCCCATACTTCTGTATTCTGTGCTGCCTGTGCCATCACGTTATATTTGTTTTGGTTATCATACATAGTAGAATGTCTTGCCCACCACTGTGTCGGATCTTGCAGGTTTGTGCCATCACGTGACGGATAGTTTCCAAGTGCTACATCAAAATCCCATACCGGTGCAGCATGAAGTTTTCCATCTCCGGTTATATAAGAATCCTTATAGAAATAAAAACTGGTGATCCCGGAATCCAGGTTCATGGAAAATTCCTGAATCAGGTACATCCGTGCCAAAGACTCGATATCTACATACTCAGAAAGCGGATGTCTGTTTCCATCGCCATCTGTATAATATCCATCCTTTGAATACAGGGCATCCTCCACTTTCTGGTAAAAATCAGCAATATAGTCAATCTGGGCTTTCGATACACATTCCGGGCATTTCATAGTAACCGCCTGGCCGCCCGTGGTCACAAAACCGCTGATCTCATCTTTGTAACGCTCCGGCAGTTCCATTTCCAACAGATATCCTCCTGTGATATCTGCCGGATTATGATCTTCTGGAACATCCACCCATTTTCTATGACCTTCCTGATATTCGTTGCTGTCGTTCTTACTCTTCTGCTCGTAATCCGCAAGATCTGCACCACCATTCGCTTCACTTGTAGCGGCTTCCAGATCTGTGATATTGACTCTGGTTTTTCCGATCTCTATCTTTTCTGTGATAAGATAAGATCCCATATAATCTCCATTGATATAAAGATCAATGTTGCGGCTGTCCATGGTAAATGGAATACCCACTTCTTCTGCCAGATTATAAACGATACGGTTTCGAAGCAGGGAACGGTCGGTATAATTGGCAAGCAGACACCAGCCTTTTCCTTTTCCCATGCCAAGCAGATCGGAAGAAGTTTTCAGTTTGATATTGTAAGGTTTTTTAGCAAAATCCCATGTTGAATTTCCGCGGCCTTTGATCTGTTTCAGATCGCCGTTAAAATCTACGCTGCCATCTGCTTTTACCAGAGCCATCGTACCTGCTTCCTTGTTGGCTTTATTCGCATGGATCTTATCAAGTGTACCTGATGCCGTCTGGATAAACATCGCCGGAATCTCTGCAGACTGTATGATATTGACTGTCTTACTTCTGCCTCCTGAAAGGGAAATCTGCAGTGTGCTCTTTCCGGAAAGATCCAGTGTCTCTCCGCAATGGACTTTCTGACCGCCTGCCATCACATAACTTTCAGTATCTTCCGTAACTTCTGCTCCAGTGCTGTTTCCTTCTGTAAAATGCAGCTTTACATTGCTCAAATCTGCTCCGGCCGGCATACACAGATAATAACCATCTTTGTCAGCATACTGCCAGTTTACTTTCTGTTCTGTCTGTGTGTCACCACTTCCGTAACTCACCGTTACATACAGTTTTTCGATGTAAGAGAGCTGCTGTTCTGCTGCATATGCACGGATCGGCATAAAACAGAAAAAGAACAGTGCGCAGACTGTCATCCAAAAAACACTTTTGTCTTTTGTTTCACTTTTCATGATCCTTCTTTTTCTCCTTTGATAATGGATAATGCGAAACCTTTTTCGTTTCTTTTGCTTTGTTTCTGTTTTATTATAAACGTTGGATTTTGAATAGTCAAACATTTTTGTTCTTCACAAACAAACAGCGGAAGTTTTTCTCCCGCTGTCCGTTTTTTCCTTATTTTTTCATTTTCCAATTCAGAATCCACTGATCTGTTCCGATGTATAACGAAGGAGCAAAACTGCATCCGTGGTGTCCACCATGCCATCATCATTCACATCTGCACTTGTTGCATCTTCTTCTGAAAAACTTTCCATTTCTGCTGCTGCACGAAGAAGAGAAACCGTATCCTGTTGTTTTTGTTTTGCATCACTCTATCCCAATACCCGAAACAGGTGTATAATATCCACAATAGCTTTTACTTCAACCATGGGAGGATTTCATATGAACGAACGCTTACAGAAACAACTGGACTTTGCACTGGAAATCGACAAAGAAAAAAACATTCTGCGCCAGACACATTTATCCGGACACGGACGCAGGGAAAATGATGCTGAACATGCATGGCACATGGCGATCATGGCATATCTTCTGAAAGAATACGCTAACGAAAAAGTCAATATCGGACGCGTAATGATCCTGTGCCTGATCCATGACATTGTGGAGATCGATGCAGGCGATACCTATGCCTATGATGCCGAAGGGCTGAAAACCCAGAAAGAAAGAGAAGAAGCTGCAAAAGAACGGATTTTCTCGCTGCTTCCGGAAGACCAGAAAAAAGAACTGTCTGCCCTGTTTGATGAGTTTGAAGCAAATGAAACACCGGAATCCCGCTTTGCCCATGCCATGGACAACCTACAGCCTCTCATGCTCAACAACAGCAATGGCGGCGGTGACTGGCGGGAACATCAGGTAACAGCAGCGCAGGTATACGGGCGGCAGAGCAAGACCAAAGATGGCTCTGTGAAATTATTTGAAGTAATCGATGAGATTCTTCAGAAACATATCCGCCTCGGAAATCTGCTTCCATAATGTTTTTCTGGTATCCTGTTTTTTCTTTTTCAGATTTTTTCCGCAAGACGGCACGCAGATGATCCGCGTGCCGCCTTTTTTGTTCTTATTTCTTTTTCTTTGACCATATAAAGCCACCTGCCAGCACCAGCAGTGCGATCACTGCTATAATAAGCGGACGCAGGACGTTCGTGTTATCCCCTGTCTTTGCAGACCGGACTGTCTGTGTCGTCTCACTCTGCGTGGAAGAAGCAGAATTGCTGCTGTTTCCAGTTGTCTGGGATCCGGAAGCTGTGCCGGATGTACTGCTGCCCTGAGATACATTTCCGGTGTCTGCATTTGCAGAAGTCTCCGGTGTCTCGATTCCGGTATTTGTCTGACTCTGCACAGTGCTGGTGCCCGAACCTCTTGTCTGCTCTTCTGTGGAAACTGTGCCGCTTCCATGATCCGTTCCATTTCCGGAAATATTGTCTGTACTGCTTCCGACCGTTACATTCAGAGGCACATCTGTCACGCTGATGTTTTCTGTATTATCTGCCAGTTCTTCTGTTGCTGCTGATACAGTAATGGCATCACCGCTTTTCAATTGTCCGGAGGCTGCCTGAAACGTAAGTTGTAACAGTTCGCCATTTGCATCCATCTCCGAAGCGGAAGCAAATACCAGAACCACTTCGCCTTCCTGCTTGTTTCCTGTTAACGGATCATTGATGCTTGGCAGTGCATTGCTGATCAGAGAACCGGCAGCTGCTGAAACCAGCTTCAATTTGCTTCCGTCGTAAGTCACACGTATCTTGCCGTTTGTAATCTTTGCATCACCGCTTATCGCACAGGTTACTTTCCAGTCTGTACTGTTTTCATTTAAGGTATCGCCTTTTACCGTAACGGTTGCTGCTCCGGCCGCCATCACATTCTGCCGGAAACACAACATACCTGCCACAAACAGGAATATTGCACATAATACTTTTTTCATCGCCATGTTCCTCCCTAAATCTGCTTTATTTTACACGGACTGCTTTTCTTGTTCTGTAAGATCCAAAATGCTTCTGTCCGTCTATGATCTTATAGCATCGGATGCGTACATAGTACTTTCCTTTTCCACCTCTTGTATCCTTCTATATGTTTGCGTTCATTCTCCATCCAGAAAGATATTTGTTTTTCAATGTTCCATTTACCAGTTTTCCCCATCCGATCGGATAACCATCCACACAGACAAGCTGCCAGCCTTTGTTTTTTCCACATTCGAGATCTGAGACATCCACTGTTTCCCCTTTCAGATAGCGGATCACTCTCTCATCGTCTGACGTAAAATCAATACTGGAGGCAAATTCCTTTTTCTGCAATACCATTGCAAATGCCTGCGACGGCTCAAAACGCTCTTTGCGTATTTCCCCGAGATACAGTCCGTTTCGCACAAAGAGCAGATTTTTTTTGCCTTCCACACCTTTGGGCAGGTAATAGGCAAATCCTTTTCGCACCTCGATGCGTTTCCAGTCAACCTCAGACTTTACATCCGCAAAAAAGCTCTCCAGAACGATCCTCTCCTGTCTGGTGCATCCTTCCGCTTTATTGCCCTCCCGCTGATTTTTTCGTCCTCTTTTTGCTTTTTTCTTTTTCCTTTTTGCGTTATCACGATCTGCCTGTTCTTCGTCTGCTTCCGGAATATACTCTGCTTTTCCTGATAATATATCATCCCTTTCCGGCACTCTTTTCTTCTGCATCAATGCCACAAAATGACCTTCCCCGTCCATATGGTGCGGCCAGATACGCACACATTTCCTAAGCTCCGGATTGCCGTTCGCAAGATCCGGTCTTCCTTTGGAAAATCCTTCATATCCTTTCATCGGTATCAGATTCATTTCCGGAAATTCCTGCAAAATCCATGCGACGATCTGCTCATTTTCTTCCGGTGAAAAGGTACAGGTCGAATAGATCATCATGCCGCCCGGTTTTAACATGGAAATCGCCTGTTTTACGATCTCCCTTTGCATTTTTGCACATTCCAGCGGCTTATCCTCCGTCCAGACGCGTGCCGCCTCCGGATTTTTACGAAACATGCCCTCTCCGGAGCAGGGAGCATCCACCAGAATTTTGTCAAAATATGCCGGGAACTGTTCGGCGATCTTCGCCGGCACTTCATTTAAAAGAAAGGAATTCGGAATCCCCATCACTTCGATGTTTTTCAGAAGAGCTTTTACCCTCGAAGAACTGATGTCGTTCGCCACAAGAAGTCCTTCACCGGAAAGTTTTGCACCAAGCTCCGTAGCTTTGCCGCCCGGGGCGGCACACAGATCCAGCACACGCTCCCCTGGATTTACCGGAAGTCTCGAAGCCGTCGTCATCGCACTCGGCTCCTGAATATAATAAAGTCCTGCATAATAATACGGGTGTCTGGTCGGTGCATCTTCCTCTTCATAATAAAATCCATTTTCTACCCAAGGAATCTGTGTCAGATGAAAGGGCGCCAGTTTTTTAAATTCCCCAACGGTGATCTTTGCTGTATTTACACGCAGGCCATAATGACGCGGTTTCTCAAATCCAGCCAGAAAATCATCATACTCTTCACCCAAAATTGCTTTCATTTTTTTCTGAAATGCCTCCGGCAAATACATAGTTCCATTCTCCTTATGCTTTATATTTTATCCGTTTTTACTCCACACTTTTCAGTGATTCTACCATATCGATCTTTTTCAGTTTGAAATACATCACACCATTTACCAGGATGGAAAATCCACAGGTTATCAGTGCTGATACCGCATAACTAAGCAGGCTGATATTTCGTCCGAACATACAAAGATCCACTTCCACCGTCACAATGATAAAACGGTGCAGCAGCATACCAAGAAATGCTCCGAAAATACTTCCAAGTATGGTCAGCAGAATATTTTCCCGGTAAACATAAGCCGCTACTTCCCTGTCATAAAATCCAAGCACCTTGATGGTTGCAAGCTCTCGTTTACGTTCATTGATATTGATGTTGTTTAAGTTATACAGCACCACAAATGCCAGCATACCGGCGGAAAGGATCAGCACAACAATAACAGAATCAAGTGCAGTCAGCATATTGTCAAGCTGGTTCTTTGTATTGCCAGTATAGGTAACACTCAGTGCCGCATCCATCTGCATGGCACGTTCTCCTGCTTTCTCTGCCACTTTCTCGTCGCGCTCCGCCACACGGTAAAGAATACTGTTATACTCCGGTGCAGTTCCATAAAGCCTGCGGTACATGCCATCTGTCATATATGCAAAATGCGACATATAATTTTCACATATGTGGCTGACCGGGATTGCCACACCACGGTTTTCTCCGGTCATCTCCAGCGAATCCCCGGCAGAGACTCCAAGCAGTTTTCCGGCTTTTTCAGTCAGGAGCATACCCTGCTCATCCAGTTCATAAGCTTCTTTTGTGGTTCTGCTGCGGAATTTCACAAATTCATCGATCGGCACATCATCCGGAACCACCATCAGATACACATCCAGTCTGGAGTTTCCGGATGCAAATTCTACTTTTTTCATGGAAACTTCTGCAAATGCTTCCACACTGTCATCATCTGCCAGTTCCTGCTGCAATTTGTCCTGTTCTTCCTGATCTGCATCCTCATCCAGAATCACCATGCCATCGTATATCTGTATATCCTGATACTGCAGAATCGCCACATCCATGATGGAATCACGCAGTCCGAAGCCGACAAGCAGAAGTCCCATACAGCCGCCGATTCCGATAATCGTCATAAAGAAACGTTTCTTATAACGAAACAGATTCCGTACCGTAGATTTCCAGGTAAAACTTAAATGTTTCCATAAAAATGGAATCTTTTCAATCCAGACACGTTTTCCCTGCTTCGGTGCAGGCGGACGCATCAGAACCGCCGGCCATGCGCGCAGTTCCCGGATACATGCCTCCAGGGTAGCAATCATCGTACAGAAAACGGCTGCTCCTGACGCGATCAGTGCAAATTTCATATTATATGGAATACGAATCGTATTCATATGTAAATACATGATCCCATATGCCCGGATGATGATATACGGCAGGATTTTTTCACCGATCAGGATACCAAAGATACTCCCGCCCATCGTCGCAAACAGTGCATAGAGCAGATATTTTGCCGCAATATCCGCTTTGCTGTAGCCCAGTGCTTTCATCGTTCCGATCTGAGTACGTTCTTCTTCGACCATTCGCGTCATCGTAGTAAGACTGATCAGTGCTGCCACCAGAAAGAAAATGACCGGAAAGACTTCTCCTATATTTTTCATGCGTATGGCATTATCCCCATAATTGGTGTACTCCAGCACATCACTGCGGTCTCCGACCGTCCATTCCGGCTTTTTGAGATCATCCACCGTTTTCTGTGCATCGTCAATTTTTTTCTCTGCTTTTGCAATCTTTTTATCTGCCTTTGTTTTAGCTTTTTCATACTTGCGTTCGCCTTTTGCAAGCTTTTTCTCATTCTTTTCGATGGTCTTTTTGGCATCGGCGATCTTTGCTTCACCATCTGCCAGCTCTTTCTTTGCATCGGATATCTGACGCTCTCCATCTGTGATCTGTGCTTTGGAATCATTCAGTTTTTTCTTCTGAGCTGTCAGTTCTTTTCTCGCTTTCTTTAACTTTGCTTCTCCCGACTCAAGCTTCTGTTTTGACTGTGCAAGCTTATCCAGATTTTCATTCAGCTTATCCTCTGCACTGCTTAACTGTGCTTCTGCCTGGAAAATCTTCTGTTCTCCTGCACTGATCTGTGCTCCGGCTGCATCTAACTGCACTTTTGCTGCATCCAGTTGTGCCTTTGCCGGTGCAAGCACACTCTCCGGAATCCCCTGTTTTTTATTCTGCTCATATTCCGCAAGATTTTGCTCATACTGTGCAAGACTGCTCAGATAACTCTGCTTTTGCTGCTCAAATTCTGCTCTTTGCTGTTCAAAGGCCTTTTTATTCTTTTTCAGGGTTTTCTGACCTTCTGCCAGTTCTTTTTCTCCCTGCGCAATCTTTTTCTGTGCTGCTTTTTTCTGTTTCTGAAATTCTGATTCTTTCTTTGAAAGCGTTTCTTCCGCTTCTTTCAGCTTTTTTTCACCATCCTGGATCTGACTCTTTGCATCTGCCAGTTCTTTTTCTTTATCCGCCAGCGCTTTCTTTCCGTCTGCCAGTTCTTTTTCTTTATCTGCCAGCTCCTGCCTTCCATCCTCCAGTTTTTTTCTGGCATCGTCCAGTTCTTTTCTGGCATCGGCAAGCTTCTGCTCCGCTTCTTTCTTTTTATCCGAAAGCTCTGCTCTGGCATCCGTCACTTTTTCCTGTGCTTCTTCCTTTATCTCATCATAACGTGCATCGCAGCGTTCCTGCTCGATGCTTTCTACCTGCGTTTTTGCTTTCTCTATGATATTTTCATAATCATCCGTATATGCAGTAAGTGCTTCTGCCCCCTTCACCTCCAGATAAATCTGCATGTAACAATCGGCAGCAAATGTTTCTTCCGGTACATATACAAATCCGGCAATCTCACCATTTCCAACATTGGTGCTGCCGCGGCTGAAAGAAATATAGAGCGGACTGCTGCAGAATCCGCTAATGGTAAATGTATCCGTCTTTAAAGCCGCATCTTCGTCTTTTTTCAGTTCTTCACTGATCTGAAAGGTATCACCGAGCCTGTACCCATTCTGGTTCGCATACTGGATATCCAACAGACACTCACCTTCTTGATCCGGAAACTGTCCTTCCTCCACTGTCACCAGATTCAGCTTTTGCGGCATGGACAAAATACGCAGTACTTTTCTCTGTCCATTCCGTTCTGTCAGTACATCTTTCAGATAAGATGGCTCTGCTTTTTCAATCTCCGGAAGACTTTGCAGAGCTTCCACATCTTTCTCTGTCAGTCCCATGGTTCCGCTAACCTGAAGATCCAGCAGTTTGTTTTCATCAAAATACGCATCTCCGGAATACCGGATATCCGGTGAGGACGACTGAATACCGGAATAAAAAGCCGTTCCAAGTGCCACGATAAACAAAATCGATAAAAATCTCGGAAGACTTTTTCGAATCTCCATAAAAAATTCTTTTCGAAGTGCACGTTTTTTCATTCTATCACCACTCTATGTTTTCTATCGATTCTGGATTTTCGTTCAGATACATTTTCGATACTTTTCCGTTTTTGATCTTGATCACACGATCCGCCATCGGCGTCAGTGCCGAATTGTGCGTGATGACGATCACGGTCATTTTTTTCTGCCGGCAGGTATCCTGCAAAAGCTTGAGGATCGCTTTGCCGGTCTGATAATCCAGTGCTCCGGTCGGCTCATCGCAGAGCAGAAGCTTTGGATTTTTTGCAAGTGCCCTTGCAATGGAAACTCTCTGCTGCTCACCACCGGACAACTGTGCCGGGAAATTGTCGAGACGCTTTCCAAGTCCGACCTCTTTTAATACCTGCACCGCATCAAGCGGCTCCTTGCAGATCTGAAGTGCCAGCTCTACATTTTCCTTCGCTGTCAGGTTCGGCACCAGATTGTAAAACTGGAAAACAAATCCAATGTCATCCCTGCGATATCCTGTCAGCTTCCGCTGGGAATATTTTGCAATATTCTCTCCATCGACCAGCACATCCCCTGAAGTCACCGTATCCATTCCGCCAAGAATGTTCAGCACCGTTGTTTTTCCGGCACCGCTTGGCCCTACCACAACCACAAACTCTCCTTTGTCGATCGCAAATTCTATTTTGTCAACCGCACGGATCTCAACTTCACCCATCCGGTAGATTTTCGAAACATTTTTCAGTCTGACAAAATCTTTTTCAAAATCCTGATTTTCCGCCATTTTGCTTTCCTTTCTGGTGTTTTCCATCAAACTTCTGTTTATTCTAATTTTTATCGCATTCCATTTCAAGTTCTTTTTCAAGATAACTGTCACTCATACAATGCATATCCGAAATACCATCCCGCATTAACTGATATACTTCTGAGTGATAGAAAATCCCTAATGCCTTATCTATAGAAATTTTCTTTTTGCTGGCAAATAATTCAACGATTCTTGCATATTTTTTTTGGAGTAAAATCGGATTTGCATTCATACTTCAAAACTCCCTTCAAAATGTAGTTGTTTCAGTACACGCTCACTTCGGAAACAAATTTGCATATTAGGTTTTTCATAACGAAGCCTTTTGATTGCTTCTTGTTTATCAATCAAATGATCAAAATATAATTCGACCGTGTTAAATACTTTATCATTAGCCACACCACCCATTACAATATCATAATCAGAGCTATCCTGTTTTCTTCTGCATTTTAGAATAAAATCCAGCCATCCCTCTGAATAAGAATCAAAACTTAAAATTTTTAAGCTACTGCTCGTGCTTTCATCAAATTCATATGTTGTAACGATTCCTTGCTTACCACGTCTTTTAAATTTTCCACACCATTTAACGGCCTGCTCGCGAAGCGGAGTTGTATAAAATCCTTTTCCAAAATCTACATCTGTTCTGGAATGTTTTAAATCTGGTTCTGCAATCTCCATCCATGAACCATGGTATACCTTCATATCTTAACCCCTCGTTCTTCCATAACCTCAATAATATCATCCACTATATATTCTTTACTCTGTGTATGAAGCGTTTCGTATTCCGGGACGATATAATCGTTCAAAATACTGCTCTTTTCTGTCAATGCAATATAAACCTCTTCTGCATTCACCTTTAGTTTTAATGCAATATTTTCAATGCAAAATATAACAAACTCTAATTCATTTAGATTAGCAATGTTTTTCTTTTCCATGTGGCATCTCCCATATAATATCGAAAATTATTTATCCCATACAGAGGAAACTACCGGTTTCCCTTCGCTGTCCAGCAATGGTGTAAATCCTGCTGCATTTCCACTGGTGTGAAATATATAGATTTGCAAACTTTATACACCTGTCATTTTAATAATCTTCTTCTCTATCGGATAAAGTGTGTTGCTACTCTTTCTTCGGTTTCCGGCAAGCCAAACTTCTCTTTTCCCAAGGCGATACTCTTCATCAGAAATACCATATTTCTTGCAAGTACACGCATGGTCTGTTTTCCTTCTTCGTCCATCTCTGCCTCGCCCTGTGCCCGTCCATGGATTGAATTCCAATACTGGCTGGAAGCAATCGGCATATTTGAGATAGTAAAATATTTATTCAATTCATCAAAGGTCGCAGAACATCCGCCTCGCCTTGCACAGACAACGCTTGCTCCTACTTTCATAGGTTGATCTCCTTTACTATTTTTCTTATCCCTGATCTGTAAATTTCATTTCACATCAAAAAATCATTTCTCTATATAAAATTATTCATCATCTTTAAGCATATAAAACAACTCTTGATATCCTGACTGCACAAGTAATTGTTTGAACCCAGAAAGCACTTCTTCTTTTGTGTAATTATTGTTCTCCAAAAACTCACTGTCTTTTTCACTAAGATGTTGATAAAAAAGAGCTGCCGCCATGACCTCATCCTTGTTTGTATAGTCAATGCTATTTAAAAGAATATTCTCTGCTTCGTTAATCTGGCCTGAATCAATCATGTCAAGAAAACTTTGCAGTTTTTTACCAGATACTTCATATTTGTTTTCTTTTTCAATTTCAACAGAAACATACTTTTTTCCAAACACTAGAGAGAATAATACTCTTACCATTTCTTTTATTATTCGCATAATATAATCTTTTTCATCTGTGAAATCCATTCTTTCACCTCCTCAAATATTCTGATATGTTCTACTCTCTCGAGTTCCTGTAATATGGCTCTGCGTCTGTTTTTCTCATTTGGAGCTGTACGATTATATTCCCAACAAAGCTGTTTTGCTCGATCCTGTGCCTTTGTTGGGATATTTTCATATCCACTTGCATAAGCAACCGGACGTTTTATGATTTTAAGAGGATTTTTATTTGCCATATCTTTTCTCCATTTCTATTATCTCACCAAGCCGACATTTCCAAAACATTATAACACGAAATGAAACTGACATGGTGAAGGAATTGCAATGCGTATCTAAAAAACGAGGCTGCCGCTCAATCATCTGTTTTAATAGTCTTACGACAACCTTTTGATTAAGTATGAAAGAAAGAGTATCCCTATTTACTTTCTTCCAAAATATCTGTTCACTTTTTTCTTGTAATTCTCATAATCACTGCCAAAAACGGTCGATAAAAATACTTCTTCTACTTTTACAATCTGCAAATGAAACATGAACATGGCAAAGACAGAAACCGCAAAGAGCAGCAAATTGAAGAACATCAGCAAAATCCCCACATACACCAGATCAAATCCAAGAAACGCCGGATTCCTACTGATCTGATAAATTCCATCCGTGACAAGTTCTGTCTGATCCGTTTTCGAAACTCCGGCACGCCAGCTGTCTTTCCTTTTCCAATCTGATCTGTCTGTATTCCTTTTCGCCTCTGGATGATCATTTTGCCAAAATAGCAGCTGTAAAATATACCTAAAAGAATCACTGCGATTAATTGAAATATCATCTTTTCCTCTTTCTACTATTCCTTTCCCATTTTTTCACTTATTTCTCACCATCAGCTTTGACAAAAGAAAGCATCTCCTGAATCTGCATAAGATCATCCGCAAAGAAAATACCTTTCTGTCGTTCTTGATCGGACAGTCCCTTCTCAATCATATGATTTAATAATTCTTTTAAACTGTTATAGTAGCCGTTCAGGTTATAGAGAATACAGGGAGCATCCAGCTGCTTCAGCGATACTTTTGACACCACTTCTGTGATTTCCTCAAGAGTACCTGTTCCACCGGGAAATGCAATAAATGCATCGCCAAGTTCGATCATTTTGTTTTTGCGTTCTGACATATTTTTCGTCACGATCAGCTGTGTCAGTCCGTCGTGCTGCAGCTCTTTTTCAACAAAAAACTGCGGTTCAACGCCGATCGCTCTGCCGCCTGCATTCAGAACACTGTCCGCTAATGCCCCCATCAATCCGCTTTTTGAACCACCGTAAACCAGTGTGTTTCCGCTTTGCCCGATCCAGGCTCCAAGTTCTGTAACTGCCTTATGTAAAGCCGGATCATTGCCTTCATTTGCTCCAAGATATACTGTAATGTTCATAATTTCCTCCCAAAATGCTTTACTTTGAATATTACTTACAGACTTTATTTAGATTCGACAGACGAGGATGTCCGCTCCCATGCCATTACATAGTCTTTTTCCCCAGTAACTTCATCTAAACCACTATACTGAATCTCAAACCCTTCTCTTTGATAAAAAGATATTGCCGATGTGTTTTTCTGATATACATTCAAAAACAATTTGTTCCTTGTATCCTTTGCATAATTTAACAGAATTTTGCCTATACCCTGCGACTGCATTTCATCAGAAACAAAAATGCCTTCAATATACTCGTCGTTCAGCCCTATAAAACCTTGTATTTCCCGATTCTCTTCATAGACATAGACTGTTGCCTGTAACAGCAGCTCCTTTACTAACTCAAAATTATCTTTCCAATATTGAGCCGGGATAAAATAATGTGCCTTTCTATTTGTATCCAACCATATATCTGCAACTTTATCTATATCTGCTTTTCGTAATTCTCTGATCATAACAGTGACTCTCCTGTAAATCCGATAACACATCATAACACGAAATGAACGTGACATGGTAAACTTTGAAATACGTATCTTCAAGGAATTTGTCAAAATCATTTTTTATATTTTTTCTTAATTACCAACGAATAAACTGCCATGAAAATAATGGTTTCTACTACAACACCTGCAACGGAGAAAATTATCCATTTGCGGTGTCCTGTAAGTAAAGGAAGTCCAAGAAAAATATATGCTAAACCATGCACAAGATAGAGCTTCGATGTTGCATGATTATATTTTCTTATATCCGTTACCTTGAACATTTTCTTACTTCCCCAGAAACCAATTTCCTTTTTTGAAAACCATATATAGAGAGCCAGCCCCATATATATAATGCCCCAAATACACAATATGGCAAAAAAGAATATATTGTCCTTCATCCAGATCCCCCAACAGCAACCGCTTTGTTCTTTGTCATTTTGCAGACTTTCCTGATAAATTCATATTCGTTAAGTTAAAAATGGCATCAGATAAAACGGTTTTAATAATAGATTTTCCTCTTTGCCAACATCTTTCTGTGACAGCAAGTATATATTATGCACATTTTTTGAAAACTTTCTGTAAAACTCTTTAATTGACTCATGCTTTCCTGTTCCTGATGACTTTATCTCAAAAGCATTTATTTTGCTTCCTTCTGAAATCAGAAAATCAATCTCATAATAATGTGTACTTCCAACTTTCTCCCAGGTGTGATAATAAAGTTCTCTTCCTGATGCCGCAATCATTTGAGCAATAAGGTTTTCATAAAGATAGCCTAAATTTGCCGGTAATTTATCAGAAAGTAATTTTGCATATACATCATTTTCCGTTACTGGCCGATCTATAAACATCAAGGTCACAAATAATCCCGTATCTGACAAATATAATTTATAACTGCTGAAATCCTTTGTATCCGCCAGGCTGATCCTTGGATCTGTTGAATTATAACATGGTAAAACTGTTTTTGAATCCATCAACTCATATAACAATTCATCTGCCCTGGTATTGTTTTTCTTTCCTATAGCCGTTGTAATTCTATATTTTCTCAAATCTTTTGACAACTGAGCCGGAATTGAATGATATAATGCCGATATTCTTCCTGACGCATCAATCTTTTTAAAATCTTCTTCATAAAGAGAGATGATCTGTCTTTTTACCATATCAATTTGTGAAAAGTTTTTTCCCTCTATATACGCTTCCACCGCCTGCGGCATTCCGCCCACCGCCATATAAATTCTCAAATCTCTCATTAGTTTCCGATTTGTTGCCTGTCCAATCGCCGAATTCATATGATAAATTTGCTGCAAAAGCTCATAATTATTGCCCGTAGCCTTGCAGAATTCTTCATAATCCATTGGATAAACCTGTATTTTCATTTCCTCAGAAGGAATTAAAATATCCTTTACATTTTTCTTTATTGATATCAAAGAGCCTGTTTCCAGGTAATGGTATCTGCCATCTGACACAAAATGCTTTATAGCCTGTCTTGCTTTAGGAAAAAGTTGTACCTCATCAAAAATAATCAATGATTCACGCTCATATAAGGTTACTCCTGTTTCTGCCTGCAATCTCAAAAAGAATATATTCAAATTTCCGATGTCTTCAAAACAGGCTCGTATCGTATCCGTCGTTTTTGAGAAGTCAATCAAAATATAGGACTTATATTCATTTTGTGCAAAATACTCTGCAATTGTCGATTTTCCAACTCGTCTGGCTCCTTCAAGCAAAACCGCATATTTATCTGCGTATTCTGCCTTCCATTCCATCAGTTTTTTGTATGCTTTTCGTTCAAAATACATTATTTCCCTCCGTAGTCACCTGTATGAGTATGTTATACTATAAAATATGCTTTTCTTCAATATTTTGCATCTGTATTTTGTACTTTTCTTCAATATTTTATTCCTTATATTTGTAACTTTCTTCTTAATTTTTAACAGTTGTACAAGTAAATATCTATAGCGAATATATAATGACTTTTCACATTTGTAACCCGCTTTGTAATTAATGCACTTAAAACTGGAAAAAAGGTAAATCCTATTCTCAAAAATTCATATGCTTTTCCTGTATTTGTTAATAATTCAATGATACCAAGCCCATAGCATACAGTAAATAATAGAAGTAGATATAGTCTGATAGCTTTATTGTTTTCTTTCACTTTTTCTCCTCCACACCTTCCGATTTATCTATTGTTCTTTATACTTCCTTTCAACGCACAAACTATAAATCGCCATGATTACTACCGTTTCTATCATTACTCCCAATACTGACAGTAAGATAAATGGAGAATTCTGTTCTGAACACAATGGCAGTCCCAATGCAATCAAAATCACTCCATAAATCATAAGCAGCTTACCAACCACACGATTGTATCCCGTTACATCATTTTATAACACGAAATCATTGTAAAAGATTATCCATGGCAAATCGAATCATTATCTCACCATCCTTCTGTAAATAGTATAGTGCATTTTTATGATCTATTTAAGCATATTTTAAATATTTTTTCTGACCTCTATATGCTTTCATTTTACATTTTTTCTTGTCAAAGCAAAACCGCCGCAGCCACCAGAAACTTTTTTCTGATGACCACAGCGGTTTATTTGCTGCATTTTTAAGATACTGTTTTTGTTATTTCACTCTTGTCAGATTCATTCGTTTCAGATAGCTCTGCGTCTCTGCTACAACCACTCCGCTCAGGGAGAGCAGTGCGATCAGGTTCGGAATCGCCATCAGTGCGTTGAAGATATCGGCGATCACCCATACTGCAGATACTGTGAAGTACGGTCCGATAAAGACTGCTGCTATGTACAGCCAGCGGAAGATCTTCAGGGCTGTTTTGTTGCTGCCGGAAAGATATGCCAGACATCTCTCACTGTAATAGTCCCATCCGAGGATGGTGGTAAATGCGAAGAACACCAGACACATCATCAGCAGAAATGCACTGACCTGTGGTGCAAACGGAAGTCCATGCTGAAACGCATTTGTAGTAACTGCCACACCTTCCAGTCCGATATTCCAGGAACCGGTGATCACAATGGAAAGTCCGGTCATGGTACATACAACGATCGTATCGATAAAGGTACCGGTCATGGTAACCAGTCCCTGACGTGCCGGCTCTTTTGTCTGAGCGGCTGCGGCTGCGATCGGGGCACTTCCAAGTCCTGCCTCGTTTGAGAAGATACCTCTTGCGATACCTTTCTGCATTGCCACAATGATCGCCCCAAGTGCTCCGCCGGCGGCTGCACGCAGACCAAACGCACTGGATACGATCTCTGCGACCGCTGCCGGAATTTTATTCGCATTTAAGATCAGAAGCAGCAGAGAAATCGCAATGTATATAACTGCCATAAACGGCACAACGATCTCAGATACTTTTGCAATACGTTTCAGGCCTCCGATAACAACCAGTCCGACGCAGACGGTAAGGATCAGTCCTGAGATCACAACTGCAAGCGTATAATCTCTTCCCAGCAGATGGATCACATTCTGTGCATTCGGATCAAAGAAGTTACCAACGGCACTGGTGATACCATTTACCTGTGTAAAGGTTCCGATACCAAACAGGCCTACCCCCATTCCGAAAAATGCAAAAAGCTTTGCCAGCCAGGTCCATTTTTTGCCCATACCGTTTTCGATATAGTAAAACGGACCTCCAAGGATATGACCATGTTTGTCGGTTGTACGGTATTTGATGGCAAGAAGACCTTCGGAATATTTCGTTGCCATACCAAACAGGGCTGCAATTTCCATCCAGAATAACGCTCCCGGTCCTCCGGCTACGATCGCGGTTGCCACACCGACAATGTTTCCGGTACCGATAGTAGCGGAAAGTGCGGTACACAGCGCTCCGAAACTTGTGACTTCTCCGTGACCGCTCTCTTCATTTTCAAACATGTACCTGAGTGCTTTTGGAAGTTTTGTGATCTGGATACCTTTCAGACGGATGGTAAGATAAATACCAGTCAAAAGAATTGCTACGATCAGCGGGACACCCCATACCAGATCATCAACGTGCTGCAAAAAATTATTTACTGCTTCGAACATTACTCTCTCTCCAATCCTGATAATTTATTGGCTGCTGCTGCCGGAATGTACTCTTTGAATCTGTATGTGACCGTTTCTTTCGGCTGCCTGATACTGTCACTGACGGATTCTTTGGATTGTCCGGAAACAACAAAAGAGCTGATCCTGCAATCAGCCCTCCAAAGAGTAGAACATATTTAGACTTTTCTCTGTCCTTTTGCCTGAGAGATAAGCAGCATCTCTGCTGCCGTACACCTTCGGCGCCCGTTCTATGAGACTCTCCAGAGTACGCTGTGATTTACTTCAACACAACGTGTTCTAATTCTAGCATATCTGAAGAGTCTCTGCAAGAAAAATTTATTCTTTTTTAATAATTTCTTTCAAAACAGCAAACAATTTGGCGGTTTCAATCGGTTTTGCCAGATGTCCGTCCATTCCTGCTTCTCTGGAAGCCCTGCGGTCTTCTTCAAATGCATTGGCAGAAAGTGCGATGATCGGAATCTTTGCAAGTGCTGCATCCTCCAGACTGCGGATCTGCCTGGTCGCCTCATAGCCATCCATCACCGGCATCTGAATATCCATCAGTATTACTTCATAATATCCCGGCTCTGAATTTTTGACTTTTTCCACTGCTTCTGCGCCATTTTCGGCTACCTCTACACAGATTCCTTTCTGGCTCAGCAGTTCTTCTGCAATCTCACAGTTCAGATCGTTATCTTCTGCCAGAAGTACTCTTTTTCCTGAGAACTCCAGTTGTTCACTGTCCTGTTCCACTATCACATTCTCTTCTGGCAGGTCATTTTCTTCTTTCGGCGGCTTCAGCTTAAGGCTCAGATCCAGGATCACTTCTGTACCTTGATTTTTCTTTGAACGAATCTCCATGCTTCCGCCAAACAGATCCACGATCGATTTTGTGATGCTGAGTCCCAGACCGGTTCCGGTAATTCCGCTGACAGTCGATGTTTCTTCCCGCTCAAATGGTTCGTATATTCTTTTCAGAAAACTTTCCGTCATGCCGACTCCATTATCTTTCACCAGTATCCGGTAGCCTGCCACACCATTGTGTTCTTTTTCTGTCTGACAGACCGTAATGGTAATCTCTCCGCCCGTTACTGAAAACTTATAAAAAGTTATAAACCTTTATGTTTCATTCCTACTTC
>URUU01000038.1 GCA_900551235.1 uncultured Lachnospiraceae bacterium | reverse complement strand
GCGGTTCCATTCTGGCGTTTTTCCTTGGATATAGCATGCTGTTCTTCAAAGGCGGCGTCCTTTCCAGCCTGTATCCGTTTTCGGCTGCGCTGGTCCTGGCGGGCTTCGATCTGAGCGGATATGCCGGGACGACCGCGGCTCCGGATCTGGGGCTTGCCGCCGCCGGGGTTGGCGTTATGGTCCTCTGGACAGGGCTGCTGCTTTTGCGGTCCCGTAAGAAAAAAGAGATGCGTCCTCGCAGGCAGGCCAGTGCCAGGGGGAAGGCGAGAAGGGCTGCGCCGCTGCAAGGGGCTGCGGCCCGTGGTTTCCGGAGGCTTTTTTCAGGACCTTTGGCTGTGCCGGTCCACATGTTCCAGTTTTTTCATCTTGACATACAGAACAAATGTTCGTATAATAAGAACAGAACATACGTTCTTTTTTGAAACGGGGGATGATACGGCAGACCGTACCCTCTGTGTGTGAAGCTGTGTGGGAAAGAGAGGATGGCTGGAATGGAATATCGGGCATTGGGAAATTCAAATCTGGATGATGGGACCGTCAAAGGCGACCGGAGAGAGGCTGCCTGTATGGCGTGGTTTCCGGCCGGACGGGAGCTGTATCCGGTTTCTGTTAAATTTAAGGGCGATGACGGGGAGGTCAGCTGCGTCAGGAACATCAATATCTCATCGTCAGAGGATATTCTGTGCAACGGGATCGCTTCAAAGCAGTTTTTGTGCAATGCGGTCATCGGCGGCCTGGTCCAGGATTTTGCCCTGATCTTTTATGCCAGGCCGTCCCGGTGGGAGATCGTATTCCGTCCAAGGCAGTAAGGGGCGGAAGCCCTGCTTTTACCAGGATTTTTCACAGAGCATTCACGAAATCCATGAAAAATAAAATTATTGTTGACATTTTATTCCAAACATGGTATCCTAATGTTCGTTGAGCAAAGCGTGGCGGAATAGCTCAGTTGGCTAGAGCATACGGTTCATACCCGTAGTGTCGAGAGTTCGAATCTCCCTTCCGCTACTGTCGAGGCTCTGCAAAATATTTTGCAGAGCTTTTTCGTTATTATAATTGCTGCAGAGTTAAAAGATGCCATACAAATTACTTTATTGCATTACAGTAGATGTATGGAACAGAGAAAATCAGGTTATTGTAACTGGAAAAGTGTTTAACAGCCATAAGAAAAGAGGAGAATAACAATGCGAGTTGGTATAGGTTACGATGTTCACAAACTGGTAGAAAACAGAGCACTGATCCTGGGCGGAACTGAGATCCCATGGGAAAAAGGTCTGCTGGGACATTCTGATGCAGATGTGCTGCTTCATGCGATTATGGATGCGCTGCTGGGTGCAGCCGCTCTTGGCGATATCGGAAAACATTTTCCGGATACAGATCCGAAATACAAAGGTATTTCCAGTATCAAACTGCTGGAGCATGTCGGAGCACTGCTGGAAGAAAATGGTTATGCGGTAGAAAATATTGATGCGGTTGTGATCGCTCAGAGACCAAAGCTGCTGCCGTACATTCCACAGATGGTGGAGAATATCGCAATGACACTGGGAGTTGAGAAAAATCAGGTCAATGTAAAAGCGACAACGGAAGAGGGACTTGGATTTACCGGAAGCGGAGAAGGGATTTCTTCGCAGGCGGTCTGCATGCTCAGTTCCGTTAAAGAGTGGAGTGTGATGGCAGCGTCGTCAGAAGAAGGGTGCAAAGGTTGTGGAGGATGCCGTGGATAAGTGTGTAAAGAGACTTGGGATGGGGATAACTTCCGAAAAAAAGACAAATGCTGTGGAAAACCAGAGAGCAAGAAAACTTTACGAAGAAATTTTTGATGAGGACACACAGGCATTTGTGGATTACTATTTTCGCGTAAAAGCAGCAGAAAATGAGATTTTTGTGGTGGAAAACGAGAAGCAGGAAATCCTGGCGACCCTGCATTTAAATCCATACCAGACGATGTTCAGCAACGAAAAAGTGAAGACCAATTACATCGTGGCAGTGGCAACGAGAGCAGACTGTCGTCATCAGGGCATGATGCGTTCTCTGTTACAGGCATCTCTTCAGGAAATGTACCAAAGAGAAGAAGTATTTACCTGGCTGATGCCGGCGGCAGAATCCATTTATCATCCATTTGGTTTTCGCTTTATCTATGAGAAGAATAAAATGACCGTGACGGCAGATATTCTGCGGAAAACACAGGCAGACAGAATCTTTCAGATGCGTCAAGGGCAGAGAACGGTCGAAACAGTTTTCTGTGAAGAAGCTAAAAAAGAAGATCTGGCAGAGCTTGCGTATTTTGCAGAAAATCAGCTTCCGAAGCTGGCAGAAGTTTATGCCGTTCACGACATTGCTTATTTTGAACAGCGGATGCAGGAGGTGGGATGCGAAGGAGGAAGTCTGGTTCTGCTTCGGAAAGAAAACCGGGTCTGCGGATATTTTCTGACACAGAGAGAACAGTGGGAAGCCTGGGAGATCGTAGTGGAAGATACCGTGAAGAAAGAAGCATTTTCTGCAGTCTGCCGCTGGTTTGGAGAAAACGGGAAAAATCTGATCTTTACTGCATTTCCGCAATCGTGGGAGTGTTATGGAAAAAGTGTACATGTTCCGGCGATCATGGGAAGGATCGTGCATCTGGAACGTTTTGTCCGCTGCCTGAAAACACAAAATGAACAGGAATTAAAGATCCGACTCTCTGACAGCCTGATTCCGGAAAACAACGGATATTTTCTTGTGAAAACGGGAAATCAGGGGGGGACAGTGATTAAAATGGAGAATCTGCCAGAAAAAGAAAGAAAAACGTTTCGCAGTCTGGATATCGGACAACTGACAGAAGAACTGTTTTGCCTGCCGGCATTTTTCAACGAAGTTGTCTGAAAAACGGCAGTCTGCAGATCACGGCAGAACGGTGTTTTGCCTTGACAAACTGCGAAATTTTGCATAGACTTAGAACAGATTTTCAGGTCTGATATCGGGAGCAGAGGCGAAGGATATCGGCTGTTAAGTTCGAGAAGAAAAGGGGAAAAACCATGAAAGTTTATAATACGTTATCCAAACAGAAAGAAGAATTTGTGCCGCTTCAGGAAGGCAAAGTCAGCATGTATGTATGCGGTCCTACGGTATACAATCTGATCCATATCGGAAATGCAAGACCGATGATCGTGTTTGATACCGTCAGACGTTACCTGGAGCATAAAGGTTATGAAGTAAATTATGTATCTAACTTTACCGATGTCGATGACAAGATCATTGCAAAAGCAAACGAAGAGGGCGTGACAGCAAAAGAAATTTCCGAGCGTTACATTGCAGAGTGCAAAAAGGATATGGCAGGCATGAATGTTAAACCGGCCACCACACATCCTCTGGCAACACAGGAAATTGACGGCATGATCGATATGATCTCCACACTTATTGAGAAAGGATATGCTTACAATGTAAACGGTACGGTATATTTCCGTACACGCCGTTTTGAAGAATATGGCAAACTTTCTCATAAAAATCTGGATGATCTGCGCTCTGGAAACCGTTCTCTTCTGGTGACCGGTGAAGACCAGAAAGAAGATCCGCTTGATTTTGTACTGTGGAAACCGAAAAAAGAAGGCGAACCGTCCTGGCCGTCTCCGTGGAGTGATGGCCGTCCGGGATGGCATATTGAGTGTTCTGTTATGGCGAAAAAATATCTGGGAGAAGAGATTGATATCCATGCAGGCGGAGAGGATCTGGTATTCCCGCATCATGAGAATGAGATTGCACAGAGCGAATGCTGCAACGGCAAAATTTTTTCCAGGTACTGGCTGCACAATGCATTTTTAAATATCGATAACCGCAAAATGTCCAAATCTCTTGGCAATTTTTTTACGGTTCGTGAGATCAGTGAAAAATATGACCTTCAGGTACTGCGTTTCTTCATGCTCAGTGCACATTACAGAAGCCCGCTGAATTTCAGTGCCGATCTGATGGAGTCTGCCAAAACAGGACTTGCACGTATCTGCAATGCGGCAGACAGCCTGAAACATTATGTGCAGTCTGCAAAAGAAGCAGAACAGACAGCAGAAGAGATAACAGCACTGGAGGAAGCAAAAAAACTGGCAAAGAAATTTGATGACGCCATGGATGATGATTTCAATACCGCAGATGCTATTTCTGTTGTGTTTGAACTGGTTCGTCTTGCAAACAGCAGCGTAAATGAGAACAGTACAAAAGCATTTGGACAAAGCCTTCTTGATGAACTTCTGGAGCTTGGTGGTATCCTGGGTCTTGTTTTTGAGGGGAAAGAAGAGATTCTGGATGAAGAGATTGAAAAACTGATCGCAGAGCGCCAGGCGGCAAGAAAAGAAAGAAACTTCCGCAGAGCAGACGAGATCCGTGCAGAATTGCTGGAAAAAGGAATCGTTCTTGAGGACACAAGAGAAGGAGTAAAATGGAAAAGAGCATAGATTCTTTTGTAGAATATCTGAAAGAAGAATTTCAACTGGAAGATCAGGATCTTAGAACCTATTCCCCGCTGACGCTGGCGTACATAGGCGATGCTATTTTTGACCTGGTGATCCGCACACTTCTGGTCAAACATGGGAACTGTCCGCCGCAGAAGCTGCATGAGCGTGCATCAAGGCTTGTGAAAGCTTCTGCTCAGGCAGAGATGATCGAAAATCTGATGCCGGTGCTGAGCGAAGAAGAAATCACGATATACAAACGCGGACGTAATGCAAAATCTTACACAAAAGCAAAAAATGCAACGGTATCAGACTACCGTAAAGCGACCGGACTGGAAGCCTTGATGGGATACCTCTATCTGAAGGAGGATACAAAACGTGTCATTGAGCTGATCAAGACCGGTCTTGATATGGCAGAAAGCCAGAAAAAGAAAGGTCAGGAACAGGCATGAGATACGAAGAACTTACCATAGAAGGCAGAAATGCCGTGCTGGAAGCATTCCGCTCCGGCAAAACGATCGACAAACTGTTTGTGCTGGACGGCTGTCAGGACGGTCCGGTGCGAACGATCCTGCGGGAAGCCAAAAAACACGACACGATCATTCAGTTTGTGAAAAAAGAACGTCTGGATCAGCTTTCTCAGACAGGGCATCACCAGGGCGTGATCGCGAGTGCGGCAGCCTATGAATATGCAGAAGTTTCCGATATTCTGCAGAATGCAAAAGACAAAGGCGAAGCACCATTTATTATCTTCCTGGATAATATCGAAGATCCGCACAATCTTGGTGCGATCATCCGTACAGCAAACCTTGCAGGGGCACACGGTGTTGTGATCCCGAAAAGAAGAGCGGTCGGACTGACTGCAACGGTAGCCAGAGTTTCTGCCGGCGCATTGAATTACACACCGGTTGCAAAAGTGACCAACATCGGCAAAACGATTGATGAACTGAAAGCAGAAGGCATGTGGTTTGTCTGCGCAGACATGGACGGGGAAGTGATGTACAACCTTGATCTGAAAGGACCAATCGGTCTGGTGATCGGCAACGAAGGCGAGGGTGTCAGCAGACTGGTAAAAGAAAAATGCGATTTTGTGGCTTCTATTCCGATGAAGGGTGATATTGATTCCCTGAATGCATCCGTGGCAGCAGGCGTCCTTGCGTTTGAGATCGTCAGACAGAGACTTCAGAGCTGATAAAAGCGTAAAAAAGTCATAAATTCAAAAAACAGCATTGACAAAAAACGTCAGCTATGCTAATATAACTAACTGTAGCGGTCATGACCGCACAGGCTGCTGTGGCACAGGTGGTAGCGCACCTCATTGGTAGTGAGGAGGTCACGGGTCCGAGTCCCGTCAGCAGCTTAATAGAAAGAATACCGGAAATCCAGTAAAATCAAGGGTTTCCGGTATTTTTTTGCGTTCTGAAATAGCTATCTTTCTGATGCATAAAACCGTCTGAAACAGTATGGAAAAGCGTAAAATGTTGGGAAAGTGTAGTCAAAAAGTAGTCAGATTGTAGTCACTTTTTCAGTGCTGTCAGAAGCACTATTTTGATATGATTTTTTTGCAAAATCGTTCAGTTTCTGGATGGATTTTCCTTCCTGCCTCCGCAGTTCTGCGTAGGTATCCAGTAACATCTTCGAATTACTATGCCCCATGATCTCAACCGCTTCCATGATATCAATGCCGGAATAATACAGCATGGTTGCATATTCATGCCGGAATGTATGCGATCCCAGTCCCGGGCACATATCTACATCGAACTTGATACGACCGTTTTCGTAGTGATGTGTGCCGCCGCAGGCAGTGTTCAATGTCCGCTTGATCCGCTCGAACAGTCTGCGATACTGCGACTTTTTCAGATAGCTGCCATCAGTTCCGGGAAACAGAAGATTACCTTGTAATGTAGACAGATACTTTTTCAGGACGTCCGCCAGTGGATCCAGCAGATAGATCTCACGCTCTCCACTGTCTGTTTTCGTGTCTTTGAGCACGGCAGTTTCTCCAACGAACTTAACTGCCTTGTTGACAGTGATCTTTTTCCGGGCAAAATTGATATCAAACCGTGTCAGAGGGATGATCTCCTGCCGCCGCATTCCGGTATACAGCAACATATGCAGCAGTGTACTTGCCTGCGGATCCAGCTCTAAGTCTTCCAGGTGGATACGTTCCAGCTCTGTCAGTGCCCGTTTTTTCTTCTTCGGTGCAGGATCCTTTTCGATATTTTCCGCAACATTCTTGAACAGCAGGCCGTCATCAATGGCAGCACGCATGATCTGGTTGACTGTCTGGTAGTAACGACGCTGCAGATCGGCGTGACCTTTCAGTGCATTGTAACCGGTCTGAACATCTGTTTTCTTAATCTGCAATAGCTTGAGAGCATCCAGTGCGGCAGTGTGGTTTTTCAGAATATTCCGATATCCTTCGATCGTGTTCGTTTCACGACCGGCTTTATACAGCTCCAGCCACTTCCATTTATACGCCCCGAATGTCACGTTCTTTTCTGATACATAGATGCCTTTGCTGGTCTGCTCGATCACCTCGGCTTTCTTACGTTCCAGTTCCGCAACACTACGACCGTATACCTGTATGCGGACTCTTTTTCCGATTTCCGGATTTATTTCATCGGTAGTTACCCATGCGGCGTACCTGCCGTCTTTTCTCTTTTTGTATTTTGCCATAATATATCATCCTCCTTAAAAATGAGTATAAAAAATACACCTGTACAGGTGCTGGAGGATTGTGGTATAATCAGCTTGCTTAGAGATGATCATACCGGTCTCCAGACCTGTATAGATTCGCTGATCCGCTCCGGTGCTGGGAACACTGGGGCGGATTTTTTGCTTATTTCAATCATTTTTAAAATGCATACTTGTAACCTGATTCGTAGCCGCAGTTGATAGAATCCGTCATTTTAAAATTAGGTTTTTCAATTTTCCAGGAAGATCCCTTTTTGACTAATTTAAACATAATAGTTTCTCCCCATAAAGAAAAATCATCATCATAGTCTATATTAAACAAAATGTCTTTATACACAGCGTTTCGAAAATCAGCACCGGAGTCATCTGGATAATCAAGAAAGTAATATTTATTTTCTGTCAATGCTTTTTCTACAGCAGAGCTGGCATCTGGATAATGACAATATACTTTTACAGTGGCTTTGTTCTTTTTAACAGATAATGATTTGAATTCATATTGAATCCGTTTGTTGTATTTTTTGCAAAAAGAAGCCATTTGTTTAAACTCAGTAAATACCTGCAAATCAGAACCGCGGACAAAACACTTTTTCATCTTCTTAATATCGTATCTTTTAGCTGCTGAGTAAAAATTATCGACAACTTTTTTTACTTTCTTCTCGGCTTTAGTCATTTTCTTCTTTGGAATTATTTGATATTCTTCCTTATAACAGTAAACACAATAGTGTGATAATTTTCCATCAGAAAATTTTGTAGCTTTTTCAGATGTTTTCCAGTTAGTAAAAACATGAGCTGTTTTAGAAATTGATCGACGTTGATATTCATGACATACGGAACAATAGCGAGTTTCTACACCTTCATCCTCACAATCAGCTTCATACAATACTTTCCATGGATCATTGTTGTGTTGACATTCAGCAAGAACAGACAATGGGGATGAAAGAGCCAGGGTAGTGGCTAACAGTACAAAAGTTTTCTTTCTCATAACTCATTCTCCTTTGAATACTTTTTCTTTTTCCAGAGATAATAACACCATGAAAATATTATTATCTCAATTTCTGGAACAGCACCACCTGTCGATCAGGCAAGCGGCAATTATGACCGGTGTTCCCCGGTCTACGATCGGTGACATAGTGACCGACCATGTAAGTCCAACTCTGGCAACAATGGAACAGCTTGCCAAGGGACTGCAAACCACTATTTCAGATCTTTATGAGTCTGAGTATAAGTGATTTTCAAAAAGCGTCCGGGATTCCGGACAACGCACAACTTTTTAGCTTCCGATACGTTTTATATAGTGAAAGGAAAATTTTTCTAAAACAAATGTTCGAAAACAGTTGCATCACAAATATTTCTGTGATAATATGGAATCAAGAAATTTCGAACGAACGTTTGAAAACGTGATCGGGAGGTACATAGGATGGATTACAAGAAAGGTATAATGGAACAGATTGAACAAATAAAAAGTAAACAAGTATTAAAATTCTTGTATGAACTTATTATAGCGTTCAAAGAAAATTGGGGCTGCTAAAGCCCTTTTTCTTTTTGAGCTAAAAAGTCAATCATATCATATACACTTTTTCGATTGTCACTATTTAAATCCATCAATAGCTTTACATGATCAATAAGGCATTTGTCCATTAATATTTTTGTAACTAAATCAGCACTATTGTTTAGATTCTCTTCATACCCCATGAGATAAGCTGGTGTAGTTTCAAGTGCCTGAGCGATTGGTTCTAATATTGTTGTCGGCAAATTTTCAATATCACCATTTTCATAACGATATACAGTTGCTCTGTTTTTTCCAAGTTTAAGAGCTAGCTCATCAACACTCATACCAGCTTCTAATCTTTTTTGTCTGATTCGCTCTCCTATTGTAATAATAACCACCTCCTTTGGAGATGAAAATATAATAACATATGATTCGCAAATATGCAACAAGATAATACGAAAAAAATACAAAAATCGCATATAATGCGAATAATGTATTGACACACCTGAAAAAGAATGCTATTATTTTATTAGTCGCATACAATGCGAATACAAAAAGAAAGGAGGAGTTGGATGGTCAATATTCAAAAACTTAAGGGAAAAATGGTAGAAAATGGCGTTAGTGTTGAAAAAATGGCTGAGATTATAGGCGTTAATAGATCGACAATGTACAGAAAACTTGATCCAAACGGTAAAAATATCTCAATAAAAGAAGCAACGATAATGGCGAGAGAATTAAAAATGTCATTTTCAGAGGTAAATGAAATTTTTTTTAATTCAGAAGTCGCATAAAACGCGAAAGTTATGACAGAGCAAAAAGCGGGGTAGGGATGAAAGAACCAATGAAATTAGAAGTAAGAAATGAGGGTATTCGAGGACCGCGTTTAGTACTGGACGGAAAAGAACTGCACCATGTAAAAGAGTATGAAATAAAGAGTTCTGACTTTATAGGAAAAGCAGAACTCTCGTTGAAAATGCTGGTGACGTTTCCGGTTAAAGATTAGGAGATGAGAAATGATTTTTATTTATGTTGGTTACGCATTGGCAGTTATGCTTGATGTTGCCGGACTTGTCATGTCAGGGATTGCTATTTATAAAGCCTTCTTTAAAGAGTACTTTGACATCGATTGTCTTGATTATGTATTGTACAGCATAATCCTTGCTTATTCTGGACTCATATTGGGTTTTATAATTTCGTTTTTACGAGATCATGCAAATCTTTAGCGATATTTTCGAGCGATTCTTTTCCGGTTTTTGTTCCAGGGTAAATGTCACCAAAGGCTGAATTTGAAAGAATGTTGAGTGAAAAATGTTCTTGGTATTTTTTAGAAGTCGAATGGTAAGAAATATCAAAGTCCAGATTATATGCTTGCATTTTTGATCCATAAAGGGGGCAACGAATCGCAAAACCGGGAGCCATTTGTGCACCGATTACTTTTTCGAAAATATTACCTTTCATGGTTTTATTGCCGGTTTCCTTGCCGGTAAAGATATAACTACAGGTTATGCGGTCGATCACACAAGCAGAGACACCAAAATTTTTGATTATTATGTACAAAATACCGTTTGAATATACAGAGTAAAGCTGGAGGTTTGGACGCGTAGATGCTTCAAGCATTTTAGAGTTTTGCCGGAGGGTTTTTACAGAAATTCCAATACCAACTATTGCTACGATGAGTGAAGCAATAACACCAAAAAGATTGATGATATCTGAATTTGTGAGACTGGTAAAAAATTTGATCATAGTATTCTCCTTTCTTTTGTACTCGGCATGGCAGTGCCTGTAGATACAGCATAAATGGAGAAAACAACAAAGTCAATAAGATAAAGAGGTGAAGAGATGAAAGAGGAACGACCAGATGTGCGAGCATTCGTAAAATTATTAAAAATTGAAGATGGCTATGCAGTATGTGATGTGAGATTCAAGCTAGTAAAGCCAGATGAAGAACAGGAGGTAACAGACCGTTGATGAAACATTATATTTCAGACATCAAAAAGCAAGCCGAGAAAGTTACGACAGCAATCACAGGTGAGGAGATGCGAGAAGCAGTCTCGAGTGCGTTCAGTGATACCGCAACAGCATTAGGGACAATGGAAGAATCCTATAGAAAGCGGGGTAAGGAAATGTGGAAACCATTAGCAATCCTGTTGCTGTTCTGGATCGTGATTTTGACACTGGATGAATAGAGAAAGTGAGGTGGCAAAATGGAAGAACTTAAAAATCTGCTTCTGGAAGTAATCCAGGAATGCAGACGGCCGGAGTTCCCGCCTGAACCGGTACCCACAAGGGTAGCCGCAAAGGTTCTCGGCGTGGAACAGAGCACGGTGATTAACCGGATGGAGTCCGGCGAACTGGATATTGGACTGGTGTTCCGCTCCAAGCCGACCAGAAGAGGACAGGCAAGCAGGAGAAGCACATACATCAGTCCGAAGAAACTATACGAACTGACCGGGTTCGTATGGAAAGGAGAGAAAAGTGAGTAGAAGAGAAAAAATCAGCCTGATCGGTGAGGTGGTTAGTCCGATCGTGGCAACAGCCGCTGCAGGCTTTACATTCTGGTGGCTGGCAAAGTACAGCCTGTTGAATGAGCGTGACATTGTCGGCACCACAGTCGTCGTGTGGTGTGTGGTAGTTGCGAGAGTGCTGATCTGGGCAGAAAAAAGCGAGGAGGTAGTGAAATGAAGTTAAGAGATCTTGTAAACGTGATGGAAGGGAACATAGGCTATATGCTGGTAATGGAAAAGTATGGCTTAAAGTTTAAAACATGGAATTCTGTTGAACGTTATCGCACCAGCGATGACGAAATCCTGAACAAAGAGGTAAGTGCCATCTACAATACTGCAGACGGGATGAATGTAGTATTGAAATTGGAGGAAGCGGAATGATCGGAGTAAGCGAAGGGAAAGACCAGGAAGCCAGAGCCATCCTGGAACTGGCAGGGATTGATTCGGAGAAATACCGCATCTGGCACCATAACAGCATCTATGTGCATGCAATAAATGAAGAGACGAAAGAATCGGTGATCGTTGAGAAAGCGACACTCGAGGTAGTAAAAAGTCCCGGTGCTTTGGCGAGCGATCCGGGACACAAAAAATAATACAGTACAATTATAGAACAAAAACGGGAGGTAAATCAAGTGAAATTACATAAATTAATTTCGACAGTAGATATGAGCCATGAAGAATGGCTGCGATACAGAAAACTGGGCATTGGTGGAAGTGATGCCGGAAGCATCTGCGGATTGAATCCGTACAGCTCTGCAATTGCTGTCTTCCAGGATAAGACGCAGAAAGAAGCAGGGGAAAAAGAAGACAATGAGGCAATGAGACAGGGAAGAGACCTGGAGGAGTACGTTGCCCGCCGGTTTATGGAAGAGACAGGAAAAAAGGTACGCCGTGCCAATGCGATCTATGGGCATCCGGATCATGATTTCATGATGGCGAACGTTGACCGCCTGGTAGTTGGTGAGAATGCCGGTCTGGAATGCAAGACAGCGTCTGCCTATTCAGCTGACAAGTGGAAAGACGGGCATATCCCGGAATCCTATGAGATCCAGTGCCACCATTACATGGCAGTGACCGGGGCGAATGCCTGGTATATCGCATGTGTGGTCCTTGGGAAGGAGTTCATCTGGCGAAAGATCGAACGCGATGAGGAAACGATCCAGATGCTGATTGATATTGAAAGTGATTTCTGGCAGAACAATGTAAAGGCAGACAAGATGCCGGCACCGGACGGAAGCAAGGCGGCGGAAGAACTGCTGCAGAAGTATTACGGAAGTTCTGAACCGGAAAAGATGATCCCGCTGGTTGATTTTGACGAGAAACTGGAACGCCGTGCAGAGATCAGCGACCTTCAGGACAAGCTGGAAAAAGAGAAAAAACAGATCGAGCAGGAGATCAAGGTTTATATGGAAGATGCAGAGATGGCAGTATCGGACCTGTACCGCGTCACCTGGAAGAGCGTGACCGCGAACCGTGTGGATTCGAAGCAGCTGAAAGCAGATTTCCCGGAAATCTACAAACAGGTATTGAAACAGTCTGAAAGCAGACGTTTCACCGTAAAAAGAGCTGAGAGGGCATAAGGAGGAAGCAGGATGGCAGTAAAAGATGCACTGGCAGAAAAGACCAGCAGAAAGAATGAAGCAGTGAAGCTGACAAAAAACATGAGCATTGCAGACATGATCAAGGCAATGGAGCCGGAAATCAGAAAGGCTCTGCCGCAGGTGATCACACCGGAGCGTTTCACACGCATGGCATTATCCGCACTGAACACCACGCCAAAGCTTGCAGAGTGTTCGCAGATGTCCTTCCTCGGGGCACTGATGAACGCAGCACAGCTTGGGCTGGAACCAAACACGCCGCTGGGACAGGCGTACCTGATCCCGTATAGAAACAAAGGGAAGCTGGAGTGCCAGTTCCAGATAGGCTACAAAGGGCTGATTGATATGGTGTACCGCAACGAAAACATCCAGACCGTGCAGGCACAGTGTGTATATGAAAATGATGATTTTCAGTATGAACTGGGACTGGATCCAAAGCTGGTGCACAAACCGGCATTGAAAGACAGAGGAAACCTGATCCTTGTATATGCACTCTGGAAATCAAAAAATGGCGGCTTCGGTTTTGAGGTTATGAGCAAGGAAGACGTTGACGACCATGCGAGACGGTTCAGCCAGAGCTTTGGAAGTTCCTACAGTCCATGGAAAACAAACTATGAGGAGATGGCGAAGAAAACGGTCATTAAGAAGTGCCTGAAATATGCACCGCTGAAAACAGATTTTGTTATGCAGATGAACAATGATGAGAGTATCAAGAGTGAGATCAACGTCGATATGTCCGAGGTAGTCAACGAGCAGGAAGACCCGAACATCATCGACCAGGAGTATAAGGAAGTAGAAAATGGACAGCCAGAACAATAAAGAAGAACCAAAGCTGTTCACGTTCACCGTACCGGGCAAGCCTCAGGGCAAAGCCCGGGCGAGGACATTCTATAACAGCAAGAGCGGCAAAATGAGCAGCGTAACACCGGAAAAGACGGTGCTGTACGAAAACCTGATCAAGACCTGTTTCCAACAGAAATACGGACAGAAACGGTTTTCGGATGATGCGTATGTGGTTGCTAATATATTGGCGTATTTTGAGCCGCCTAAGAGCATCTCGAAGAAGAAAAGGGCAGAGATGCTGGAAGGGAAGATCTGGCCGGCAAAGAAGCCGGACAGTGACAACATCGCAAAGGTTGTGCTGGATGCCCTGAACGGCATCGCATACCATGATGATACGCAGATCATAAAACTGAGCGTCACAAAGGCGTACAAAGAGGAAGCGTATTTAAGCGTTACGCTGATGGAACTTAAGTAATATACAGGAAAGGCAGGTGTCCGGCATGGGGCGTGGTGCTCCTAACAAAAAAGGACTCAGTTACTTTCCGAAGATGATTGATTTTTACGAAGACGATAAGGTCTTCGATCTCCTGGACCGATATGGTCCACTGGGTGTGACTGTATATGACTGCATTCTGTGCATCGTATACAAGCAAGGTTACTACGCAGAGATCTCACTTGATAAGCTATCAAGAATGATCACAAGGATGATCGGCAACAAGTGGGTGAAGGGGCAAAAAGCTGTCGTGCAAGTGGTGCACTTCTGCTCTGAGATAGGTCTCATTGATGATGACCTCATGACGGAAAACATCATCACCTCTGTTGGGATTCAGCGTCGTTATTACGAGATAGCAGTAAAACGCATGAAGAGACAGCTCTATAGCGATAAGTATTGGCTCCTCGGAAACGGGGAAGAAGAGGAGCCTTTCTTAAATGAACCCAAAAATCGAATTACTTCGGAAGAAAATCGAATTACTTCGGAAGAAAATAAAAATAGTTCCGAAGAAAGTCCTATAGAAATAAAAGAAAAAAGAAATATAGATATAGATACGGCTCCGCCGGACATTACTTTCGATGATCCAGAACTTGAGAGAGCTTTTCAGGGATACCTGAGCAGTCAAGAAAAAAACGGCAGGGAGTTATCTGATTACCAGGTACGGTTGCTCAGAAAGAAGCTCGGAAGTCTTAGTGATGATATGGCAGAGCAGCTGATGATAGTGGAAGAAGCTACAGTGCAAGGCTGGAAGAGCTTCTATCCAATCAAGAAGCAGCCAGCAGCCAAGAAGAAGGAAAAGAAAACAGTAAAGAATACATTCAATGCATTTCCGCAAAGGGACTATGATTTCGATGCACTGGAAAGAACATTGAACGAGTAAGGAGGCAATATGGAACAGTTGAAGATTTTTGAAAACGAAGAGTTTGGCAGTATCCGAACCGTGACGAGAGACGGAGAAGTGTGGTTCGTGGGGAAAGATGTGGCTGAGGCATTGGGATTCACAAATTCAAGAGATGCTATTGCAACACATGTATTTGACGATGACAAGGGAGTAGAAATTATCGACACCCTTGGAGGAAAGCAGAAGATGACGGCAATCAATGAATCCGGTCTGTATGCATTGGTGTTTGGCAGCAGACTGGAATCAGCGAAACGTTTCAAACGTTGGGTTACCTATGAGGTGCTGCCGACAATTCGCAACACTGGTAGCTATGACATGAGCAGACTGTCGAAGGAAATGAGAGCAATTTTGAACTGTGACGAGAGAATTGTGATTATAGATGATCGTGTAACGAACCTGGAGAACTGCATGACGATCGACTACGGGGAGCAGGTCGTTCTTGGCGATGAGGTCAACAAGGCAGTCCTGGACGCACTGGGCGGCAAGCACAGCAATGCCTACAACGAGATCGGCAAGAAAGTATTCGCGGAGTGCAACCGTGACCTGAAACACTATTTCCACGTCAACGCCCGCAACAACGTGCCGAAGAAACGCTACTATGAAGCCTTGGAATACATCCAAGAATGGAAGCCCTGCACAAATACACAGATCCAGATCCGTGACTGCAATGCACAGGTGTGTATGCCATGAGCGGGGACGAGGTATTCACAATACAGGCAAGACGCTGCAAACGGTGCGGGAGACTGCTGACAAGTCAGGAAGCGGTAGAAAGAGGCTATGGCTGTCAGTGTGCCATGAAAGCAAAAAGAGAAGAAGAGGCACAGAAACCGATGCCGGGACAGCAGACGATATTCGATTATTTGGAGGATGCAGAATGAATAAAGTGATTTTAATGGGACGATTGACCAGAAACCCGGAGATGCGTAATTCTAACGGAGAGAGTAACACGGCAATTGCACGCTATACGCTGGCAGTTGACAGACGCTACAAGCGTGAAGGTGATGTGACCGCTGATTTTATCAGCTGTGTGGCATTTGGCCGCAGTGCAGAGTTTGCGGAGAAGTATTTCCGCCAGGGCTTGAAGGTAGTGATAACCGGCCGCATCCAGACCGGGAGCTATACCAACCGAGATGGCAACAAGGTCTATACAACAGACGTGGTGGTTGAGGATCAGGAATTTGTGGAAATGCGTATGGCGGCGGCACAGAGAAACCGGGAAGAAAGTAGCCAGGAACGACCGGAGCCGATGCCAGTAGATGCAGGAGGGTTTATGACGCTTCCGGAAGATTTTGACGAAGAGCTGCCGTTTGCATGATGGGAAAGCAACAATGGACAGGAGGAAAACGAGATATGAATATCGGAAAGGCACAGGCCGTTTTTGAACAGATTAGAAGCGATAAATATAGTGAGACTGAAAAACTTCAGGCGATTTGGGGTGTACTGGAGATGCCGACACATAATGGCATTACCAAGACTACGATTTTGGAAGCGTTCCGCTGGCTTTTTGATTATGCGATAGAGATCGAAGTGAAGGAAATGGTGAAGAAATGGTAGGAAAATGTGCTTTACCATCGGACTTTTGTGGACATGATGAATGCTGCATATGTTGCCCTGAGAATGAGAGCTGCAATACACAATGCGGAGAAAAAGACGAACATGAATATGCAGAGAGTTGTCCTTATTGCTGGGCATCGGAAACCGGAAAGGCGTATGGCGGAAAGCAGAAGACATTGAGAGGGAAAGAAGAGACAGGAGAAAAAGATGTTCATACAGGAAGATGATCTAAAATTAAATGATTGGCAGTTTAGCCAGAGAAAATATTTACCGTATAAGGTAAAGAAAACGCTTGCGGAACGCAGAATCAAGGAATGGTATTACAACTGGGATGGTCAAGTATATTTGAGCTATTCTGGTGGCTTGGACAGCACAGCATTGTTGCATATGATAAGAAAAACCGTAGGGTTGGAAGTCCCGGCAGTATTCTCAAATACTGGTTTGGAATTTCCTGAGATAGTAAGATTTGCACGTCAGGCCAGCGGGGAATTTGTTGAAATATATCCCAGATGGAAAGACGGAAGCAGATTAACATTTAAACAGGTAGTTGAGAAATATGGATTTCCGTTAATTAGCAAAGAGACGGCACTGAAGATAAGGAAACTGCGGCATGGAAATTTATCAGACAGATACAGAAACTATTTGATGAATGGCGATGAAAGAGGGAAGTTCGGAATGCTTCCTAAAAAATGGAGATTTTTGTTGGATACACAATTTGATATAAGTGAACAGTGTTGTAACATTACCAAGAAAAAACCGTTTAAAGATTATGCAAAAAAGACTGGAAGAGTGCCATATATTGGGACAACGCAAGATGAAAGTTTTAGACGCGAACACCAGTATGCTCATACAGGTTGCAATGTATATGATGGAAAAACAATTAAGAGCCAGCCGCTTGGTCCTTGGACAAGGCAGGATGTGCTTAGATACATAGTAGAAAATGATATTGAAATATGTTCTGTATATGGCGACATAGAGCAAACGCCCGGTGGTATATATTACACAACAGGTGAACAGCGTACCGGATGCATGTTCTGTGCTTTTGGTGCACATATGGAAAAGTGTCCGAATAGATTCCAACGAATAGCAATGACACACCCAAAGCATTATCAGATCTGTATGGAATTAAAAAATAATGGGGTAAGGTATCAAGATGCACTGGAAACATGCGGAATAGAGACAGAAACATGGGAACATATTGGACAGATGAACATAATGGATTTTTTAAACACAGGAGAAAAACAATGTTGATTATAAGTCAGAATAAAGAAAAAGTAATGCGGTTTAGCATATCTTTCAACGCGTTAAAGTATGCAGAACGAACCGATCGCAAAGGGAAACAGACGATAGTCAGACACACAATCTGGGAGTCAGTGAGGATACCGTCAGGGTGATGGAATACCGCGGAAAAAATGAAAGGTACAGAAGAACGAAAAAAGGACCGATGCCGGGCTTTGGAACCCGGTACAAGATCCGGAAAGTGGAGGTGGATGGATGAGAGACATACTGTTCCGGGCAAAATTAAAAGATACGAATTACTGGGCAGAGGGATTCTATTGCAGTATGAGAGAGACGACATACTGTTGCGAGGAAGATTATAAACGGCATCCTGTACCGTTGCATCATCTGATTGCAGTGGACGAAATGACAGACTGGGGTCTGCCAAACAAATTGCGACTGTATGAGATCGACCCGGAAACATTATGCCAGTATACAGGATTGTGTGATAAGAATGGTAAGAAAATCTGGGAAAATGACATTGTACAGTATGGGGAATATACGGCTGTTGTCAGACATGGAAAATATACAGCAGGATTTTATGTTGATTTTCCAGAAGAAACAAATTACAGAAAAGATCTGGGCTACTGGTACAAAAAAGTAAGTGTGATCGGCAATGTGCTTGAAGATACAAAAGGAAACCGTCTGGAATCCCATACGGTTAGCGAGCCCGGATGGATCCCGGTGACGGAGAGAGTGCCGGAAAATGATAGTTATGTGCTGATGTCGTTTGAAAATTTCTCTCTTCCATTGGTTGGGAGATACGTGGATGATGAAGAATTAGGTGGTGCATGGTATCTGGGGGATTGCATTGACGAAGATACCTGCCTGGCAAATGACCTGTTTGTCAATGCCTGGATGCCGCTGCCGAAGCCATACAGGGAGGATGAATAACATGGCAATATACCATAAAACATTGCAGTACCACGAAGATACTACAGAAAAGAGAAGCCTGAATGATGAGGACATTAAGTTCTTGATGGAATTGCAGAAAGAAATGAATACGCAGGACACGACAGAAACGGCTGAACCGAGATTCTGGGTCATCAAGGGAAGCGAGAGAGTGCAAGACGATGAGAACGCAGACGAACTTGTCTTGCAATCAGATGGAAGCACCGTTACAAGCACAACGGAAGAAACAGTGAAGTACCTCAATGATAATATCCTGTCAGACTGCAATATCAATCGGGAAAACTGCAAAATTGGAAAGGGGTGTATATTGGATTTTATACTGATGTATACGGAAGATGGAGAAGAAGAGTATGAGGACTTGATAGTGGAGGAAGTGAATGAATTTCTTGCCAATAATGGATATGATGATGTCAGGATAGTTGGTATTTCGTTCAGACCAGTTGTGTATCCGAACACGATGTTTCTGACAGAAAAAGAAGCAAGGGAGCATCTGGAACGAAACCATTACAACTATTCAGAAGATGCACATACCTACTGCATGTGTGCCTGGAGATCTCCGGAAGTATGGTGGCTGTGGAAGATATTGCAGGAGGTGAAATGGGATGAATTACGACAGAACGTGTGACACATGCAGATACCATAGCGAGGATGGGGTATGCAGATGTACAAGAAGCGAAGAATTCAGTGATGTAACAACAGAAACACATTGCTGTGACTGCTACCAGGCAAGAATGGAATATGACTGGAGAATGTCAGTATTGGACAGGTTCATGAAAGGGGCGGGAAGATGAAGGATGAAAGCAGCTGAGAAGAACGCCAAACGGAGGGCACATTATAACCATCTGGAGCGTGAAGTGGATGCTGAGGCGGTCAGAAGATTCCATGAGCCGACTTATTCACAGCGGATCCCGCACTATGTGAAACAGGTATATGAACAACTGGAACTGGCAGCAGGCCTGAGCGGGTTCGAGATTGCCGTCCTGAGGGACAGACGAACCGGCAAGGAGTATCACAGGAACGATGATGGGGTGCATGAAAGAAAACAGGAGGAAGAGACATGATCACGATCAAAACAGAGAAACATACATACACAGCGAAAATGGGGGCGGAGGAAAGCGAAAAGCTGTTCAGGGAGCTTGTCATTCAACTGTTCGGATATACCGGACGGTTGACCATCCCGGAAACAGAGGAGGCAGTTATCCCGGAAATCCATACGTGCGAGGCGAAAAACGAGGAGAAAGCAGAAGAAAAGCCGGATGTTATGAAAGAACTGGAAGAGTACATAGAGGACAAGTATTCCGTGGATCCAGTCACAGAACCAGAGCCGGTCGGGAAAGAAAATGATGGTTATTCTGGCTTCCTGCACATTAAGTGCCAGCACTGTGGGAAAGAAAAGACGTATTGCAAAGGCCGTAAAAAAATAAAATATCATAAGTGCGAAGAATGTGGTGAGGAAATGGAACTGAAAGACCTGGTATGGTTGTATACAAACTGTGAATGTGGAAGGAATGCCAGATATCTTACAAATATGACGGAAAAGGCATTCGATGTATGCTGTGTGGACTGTGGCCAGCCCGTGGCGGTAACGTACAACAGGAAAAAGAACCAGTACGAGACAATACAGTAGCAAGGAAATGCATGAGGGGAGGCGATGCCGGTGGAGATGACAGAAAACGACAAGAAGAAAGCGTTCCTGCGAAGATACCGGGAATGTGAACGGAGGGAGCAGGAGATCCTGGAAGAGATCCAGAGGCTCCGGATGGACAAGATGTTCCCATCAGTTGTCAATGACGGGATGCCGAAAGGCAGCCAGCAGTCCGACCTGTCGGATTATGTGGCAGCTATGGAAAGACAGATCGGACGGTTGAAACGGGAACGGCTGAAAAAAGTAAGGACACGTGAACAGATCGACCTGGCGATCAGACGTATGGAGAACCCGGCTGAACAGAGAGTGCTGCGACTGAGGTATCTGTGTGGACTGAACTGGGACGACATCGGAAGAAAGATGGAGTGTGATCCAAGACATGCAAGAAGAATTCATGGATGGGCATTAAAAAATTTCAAGATGTCCTAGAATGTCCGCCTTACTCTGTGATATAGTGTAATCAGTTCAGTTTGGGAATGATGCTGACATGATTGGTTCTTTTCATTTACCTCCAAGTATTTTTGACAACTGCCAGGTCTCAACAGCCTGGCAGCACCGGAACATAGCTCAGCGGCGAGAGCAACCGGATTAATCCGTAGATGTCGAAGGTTCGAGTCCTTCTGTTCCGATTCTCCTGATGGAGACATAAAAATCCTTTCTCAAAATAATATTTTCCACAGGAAGACATCTGGCAGTGCCGGGTGTCTTTTTGTGTACTCAAAAATAACAACAGAACAAAGGAAGGTGAGGTGATTGGCAAACAATGAAAACTTAGTGCCTTTTGACAAGCGAAGCGAGAGCGAAGTGAGAGAATATGCAAGAAAAGGCGGTCAGGCATCCGGGAAGGCAAGGCGGCGAAAAGCAGAGTTCCGGAAGACGTTGAACGCCCTGCTGACAGCGGAGATTGACAACCCGGAGTGGAAGCCGTTCCTGGAGTCGATCGGCCTGGACTGTACACTTGAATCTGCGATGCTGGCGGCTCAGATCCGGGAAGCGATGCAGGGCAACACCAAAGCCGCTTACTTCGTGGCACAGTATGCAGGGCAGAACGGGGCGGCAGAGGAAGACATCCGCAACAAGGAAGCAGATACAGAGCTTAAGAAAGCGAGGAAACAGGCAGTCACAGGTGAGAATGAGACAGACGAGGCACTTGAGAAGCTGGATGCGATACTGAAGGAGGTGCGTGACAATGCAGTTGAGCAAAATGCAGAATGAATACATCGTGAACGCAACGCACCGCTGGAACATTAAATCCGGGGCAGTACGTTCCGGGAAGTCTTTTGTGGATACGGCTTTTATCATTCCATTCCGGATCCGTGAGAGGGCGGGAAAACCGGGGCTGAATGTGATCCTTGGCGTGTCGAAGGAATCCATCGAGCGAAACGTGCTCCAGCCGATGCGCGAGGTCTACACCGACAAGCTGGTCGGCAACATCAATAACCGCAACGTTGCAAGGGTATGCGGGGAGGATGTCTACTGCCTGGGGGCGGAGAAGGTCAGCCAGGTTGCCAAGATCCAGGGTGCGAGCATCAAATACTGCTACGGGGATGAGATCGCCAAGTGGAACAAAGAAGTGTTCCAGATGCTCAAATCACGACTCGATAAGCCTTACAGCTGCTTTGACGGGTCATGCAACCCGGAGCATCCTACCCACTGGCTGAAAGAGTTCCTGGACACACCGGAGCTTGATATCTACCTGCAAAAGTACACGATCTTTGACAATCCGTATCTGGATCCGGCTTTTGTGGAGCAGCTCTGCAGGGAATACGATGGCACCATCTACTACGACCGCCTGATCTTAGGGCTCTGGAAGCGTGCAGACGGTTCGATCT
>URUU01000037.1 GCA_900551235.1 uncultured Lachnospiraceae bacterium | reverse complement strand
GCCTGATTTAAACGGCTGACACTGTCAGAGGTATAGAGACTCAAATCCTGAGGAACGCTTTTCAGCAGTGAATCAATTTTGCTGTAGTCAGCCGGACGAAGTTCCAGATTATTGATTGCA
The DNA here is from genome assembly GCA_900551235.1 of uncultured Lachnospiraceae bacterium. Taxonomy (GTDB): domain Bacteria; phylum Bacillota; class Clostridia; order Lachnospirales; family Lachnospiraceae; genus Hominisplanchenecus. Next base: position 23,048 of record URUU01000037.1, on the reverse strand, counting down.
CTTTTCAGGGTGTCAGCCATTGCATCAACAAGTTTCTGCTGTGCAGCGTTGTAACTGCGGTCAATCGAATCAATAGCCTGATTTAAACGGCTGACACTGTCAGAGGTATAGAGACTCAAATCCTGAGGAATGCTTTTCAGCAGTTCATCAATTTTGCTGTAGTCAGCCGGAAACAGTTCTTTTGGATCTTTGCAGGCCAGTCCTTTTTTTCTGGCATAAGCTTCACCTGCACTTCCGGCAGAAGCATACACAACAAAGTTATCCGGGCATCCGCTGAAGGCTTCGTAGACATTGCCATTGATCTCTTTATATGCAATGCTTGTCACACTGTCAGGAATATATACTTTTTCCAGGTGCCTACAGTTTTCAATGGCATCTTCTTGCAGTTCTTTTGTACCTTCTCCGATTTTCAGGGTACGCAGGTTTGGAAGACTGGTGAGCGTATTTTTTTCCATGATCTCTATCGGTTTCAGGGTAATCTCTGAAATATTTGCCGGAATGGAGTAAATCCTGGAAAAATCTTTGGAGTAGAGAATGCCGTCATAAGAAGCAAATGCCGGGTTGTTTTCATCTGCTGAAATAAATTCCAGGGATTTGGAAGTAAAAGAACGGATCTCATATTCGCTTAAGTAGATCCCATATTGTACAGTTGCCGGGAGAACAAGCTTTTTTGCCGTTGTATCCTGCAAAGAATGTTCATAATAAATCTGGTTTTCTGCAGCGATGCTGACTACAGGACGGCCATTGCAGTTGCCAGGGATCTCCAGGCAGTCTGCATTTCCGGTATAGCCGACAACGCCGATGCCTCCCAGATAATAAGTAAATTCAAAACCATCTTTTTTATAAAGAACGGATTCGAGATTGTCTGTTTTATAGTGAGGAGAGATATCGGAAGGATCATCCAGAGAAATCTGCTCCATGGAAGCGTCAACGATGCCCCATTTGCCGTCACACAGAACAAAATCCCATGCATGGCCTTCTGCTTCCCAGTAGCCGTGGGCGATGATACATGGAACATCGATGGCGGCGAGCATGGTCTTGCATAAGTTTGCCTTGCCCTGACATACTCCGGTTTTTTCTTTGAATACTTTATAAGGATCATTTTCTTCCAGATCTGCAGGGGCATCTTCTCCGACAGAAGCCTTTAGGCTGATGTCTTTTGCCCACTGATAGATGGCGGTGATCTTATCCTTTGTGGAAGAATATTTTTTGGTTAAATCTAACGTAAAGGCACGGATCGTCTGATACTGAGAATCCGTGATATTCAAATGCTGTGTCCCGATAAATTTTTCAGCAGAGCTGCTGTTAAAATCAGATGTAAGAATCTGAAGACAATCGTCGGTGGTGTTGGCTGCGTTTGCCGTTGTATGCAAAGGTATGATCAGGCATACAAACAGGACAAGACGAAGCAAAATACAATAATTTTTTTTCATGAAATAACCCTTTCTAAACGAGATATTATGATGTGAGTGTCAAAAGTACCAAACTATGATGCCTACGGATTGTTCCGTGCGTTGCACTCCCACAATCCTCCCCAGTATTCGCATATCGTGGGATTATCATCCCACTTTTATGCTCATATCGGGGCGGGTCCCAAGGTCTTTCATCCACCTATGAGCAAGCTCATGTGGATTTAGACCTTTTGACCCTGGCATCATATTATATTACATAATCATTTGCGTAAGTTTCACGCTGCTGATCCAGAAGATCCTGCAAGGTGATCCCATCTACATAGTCATCAATAACTTTTTTCAATCCTTTCCATACAGAAAGTGTGGTGCACATATCAGCCCTCTGACAAAGTACTGGGTCGTTGTCCAGACATGCAACCGGAGAAAGACTGCCCTCTGTCGCACGCAGGATATCGCCCAGCGTGTATTTATCCGGTGTTTTTGCCAGACGGTATCCTCCCTGAAAACCGCGGCTTGCAAGCAGGAAACCGGATTTGTTCAGAATGGGGATGATCTGTTCCAGATATTTTTTGGAAATATCCTGTCTTGCTGCGATATCTTTCAAAGCAATGTAGCCATCGTTCTGATGTTCTGCAAGATCTAGAAGCATACGCAGAGCATATCTTCCTTTTGTAGAGATTTTCATTTTTTTCACCTCTTTTCATATAGTAGTGTTGAAGGTGCTGTCCCCTGGCATCTTAGCATTATAGTATCATATTTCCTATTGCATTTCTATAGATTAAAAAGGAAGCCTGAAAAAAATGAAAAAATGTGTTGACAAATACTGGATGTTGGCATATAATTCGAATAAATCATATAAAACATATCGAAAAGGTAGGAATAAATAAGGAGGAAAATAACATGTCCAACATTTATAAAGGAACTTTAGGATTGATCGGAAACACACCACTGGTAGAAGTTGTAAACATAGAAAAAGATCAGGATCTTTCAGCAACAATCCTGGCAAAGCTTGAGTACTTTAACCCGGCAGGAAGCGTAAAAGACCGTATTGCAAAGAGCATGATCGAAGACGCTGAGAACAAAGGACTTCTGAAAGAAGGTTCTGTTATCATCGAGCCGACCTCCGGAAATACCGGCATCGGACTGGCATCCATCGCAGCAGCAAAAGGATACCGCATTATCCTGACCATGCCGGACACGATGAGTATTGAAAGAAGAAACATCCTGAAAGCATATGGTGCAGAACTGGTACTGACAGAAGGTGCAAAGGGTATGAAAGGTGCCATCGCAAAAGCAGAGGAGCTGGCAAAAGAAATCCCGGACAGCTATATCCCGGGACAGTTTGTAAATCCGGCAAACCCGGCGGCACACAGAGCAACCACAGGTCCGGAGATCTGGAAAGACACAGACGGAAAAGTAGACATCTTCGTAGCAGGTGTTGGTACAGGCGGAACACTGACAGGTGTCGGTGGATATCTGAAAGAGCAGAATCCAGATATCAAGATCGTGGCAGTAGAGCCGGCAACTTCCCCGGTTCTTTCTGAAGGCAAGGGAGGTCCACATAAAATCCAGGGTATCGGTGCAGGATTTGTACCGGAAGTACTGGATACAAACATTTATGATGAAATCATTAAAGTAGAAAACGAAGACGCATTTGCAACCGGCAAACTGATTGCGAAAAAAGAAGGCGTACTGGTAGGTATTTCCTCAGGGGCAGCTCTTTACGCAGCGATCCAGCTGGCAAAACGTCCGGAAAACAAAGGAAAAACCATTGTAGCACTGCTTCCTGACACAGGGGATCGTTACTACTCCACAGCATTATTTACAGACTGAGATGCGAACAGTCCGTATAGCATCTTAGAACCCCAACATTATTTGAAGAAAGGTAAAATGCCACGCCAGATGGCAGTAAGAGGTGAATAACATGAGCGAAAAAATCACAAGAGAGAACAGAAAATTCAAATTCGAAACATTACAGCTTCACGTAGGTCAGGAAGCTCCAGACCCGGTAACCGATGCAAGGGCAGTTCCGATTTATCAGACTTCTTCTTATGTATTCCGTAACTGCGATCATGCAGCTGCAAGATTTGGTCTGGCAGACGCCGGCAATATTTACGGAAGACTGACAAACCCGACAGAGGATGTGTTTGAAAAAAGAATCGCAGCTCTGGAAGGTGGTGTTGCAGCACTGGCAGTAGCATCCGGAGCGGCAGCTATCACATATACGATTGAAAACCTGGCACAGAACGGTGACCATATCGTATCTGCAAAAAATATTTACGGTGGTTCTTTCAATCTGCTTGAGCATACACTGCCACAGTATGGCATCACAACTACCTTTGTGGATATTTTTGATCCGGACGCAGTAGAAGCAGCTATCCAGGACAACACAAAAGCGGTATATATTGAGACTCTGGGTAATCCGAACTCAGATGTAGTAGATATTGAAACTATCGCAAAGATCGCCCATGCACATAAGATTCCTCTGGTTGTTGACAATACTTTTGCGACACCATATCTGGTAAGACCGATCGAGTACGGTGCAGATATCGTTGTACATTCTGCAACAAAATTCATTGGCGGTCATGGAACAACTATCGGTGGTGTTATCGTAGATGGCGGTAAGTTCGACTGGGAAGCATCCGGTAAATTCGCTTCTCTGACAGAACCGAACCCAAGCTACCATGGCATCAGTTTTACAAAAGCAGTAGGACCTGCGGCATTTGTTACAAAAATCCGTGCGATCCTGCTGAGAGATACCGGTGCAACCATCTCTCCATTCCACTCATTTATTTTCCTGCAGGGACTGGAAACACTGTCCCTGAGAGTAGAGCGTCATGTAGAGAACGCGCTGAAGGTCGTACAATATCTGAAGAATCATCCACAGGTAGAAGAAGTACATCATCCGTCTGTATCTGCGGATCCGACACAGAAAGAGCTGTATGCAAAATATTTCCCGAACGGAGGCGGTTCTATCTTTACCTTTGAAATCAAAGGTGATGCACAGAAAGCAAAGGATTTCATTGACAATCTGGAGCTGTTCTCCCTGCTGGCAAACGTAGCCGATGTAAAATCTCTGGTTATTCATCCGGCAACCACCACGCACAGCCAGTGCACAGAAGAAGAACTTCTGGATCAGGGAATCAAACCAAATACCATCCGTCTGTCCATTGGTACAGAGAACATTGATGACATCATTCAGGATCTGGACGAAGCATTTAAAGCAGTGCAGTAAAACACCAACGAGAAATATAAAAATAAAGAAACGATCGTGGAAACGAGAGCAGAGAAATGTGCGAAAGAAGCACAGAGCTCTGCTCTTTTTATCTTAGCCGGAAATTGCGTTCGACTTGGATTTACAGAAAATGGTTCAAAAAGAAAAAAATCATGGAGAAAAGAATAAACTGGAAAATTGTCAAGCAAGAAAGACTTGACTTCTTTCCGATGTCATGATAGACTGGTCTGGCGAATGGAAGTAGGTCTTTTTTTTATGCCTAAAATTCATCAGCCCGCAAAGGCTGTGAGCAAAAAACAAAGAGAGCGAGGTGGAAGTTTTGCGCACAAGAATTACATTGGCATGTACAGAATGCAAACAGCGTAATTACAACATGACAAAGGATAAGAAAACTCATCCTGAGAGAATGGAAACCAAAAAGTATTGCAGATTCTGCAAAAAACACACGAATCACAAGGAAACCAAATAAGCCGGGTGCGAAAGGATAAGTGATTATATGAGCGAAAAGGAAAAGAAAGAAAAAGCTCCTAAAAAAAGCTGGTTCGACGGCCTGAAAGCTGAGTTCGGCAAGATTATCTGGCCGGATCAGAAATCCATCGGCAAGCAGACGGCAGCAGTCCTTAGCGTTTCGGTAGTACTGGGTGTTCTGATCACTATTATTGATATGATCGTACAGTACGGCGTTGATTTCTTAGTAAAATAAGGACAGGGTGATAATATGTCAGATGCAAACTGGTATGTAGTTCATACTTATTCAGGGTATGAGAACAAGGTAAAGGCCAACATTGAAAAGACAATTGAAAACCGTCACCTGGAGGATCAGATCCTTGAGGTAAGAGTTCCGATGCAGGAAGTTGTGGAAGTGAAGAACGGCGCCAAGAAGCAGGTCATGAAAAAACTGTTTCCGGGTTATGTTCTGCTGAACATGATCATGAATGATGATACCTGGTATGTCGTAAGAAATACCAGAGGTGTTACCGGCTTTGTTGGACCTGGATCCAAACCAGTTCCGCTTACAGAGGAGGAAATGGCACCGCTCGGAATCAAGCCTGCAGAACTTGAAATTGATTTCGAAGAAGGCGATACAGTTACCATCACCGCAGGTGTATGGAAAGATACTGTAGGCGTTATTCAGTCCATTAATCCAGGTAAACAGATTGTGACTATTAATGTCGAACTGTTCGGACGTGAGACTCCGGTAGAGATCAGTTTCACAGAAATTAAAAAAATGTAATATTTTTGGTATGCGTCACCGGTTACAGCCGGATGCCGCAATGTTGTAAGTAACAGAGAACCGCTTCGGGTCGATCGAAACCGAAGCAAGTGGGAGGGAAACCCCCGACAATACCACATAGGAGGTGCCTAAGATGGCAAAAAAAGTAACAGGTTATATTAAATTACAGATTCCTGCTGGAAAGGCAACACCGGCTCCACCAGTTGGTCCGGCACTTGGTCAGCATGGTGTTAACATCGTTCAGTTTACAAAGGAGTTCAACGCAAGAACAGCAGATAAAGGTGATCTGATCATCCCTGTTGTTATCACAGTATACGCAGACAGAAGCTTCAGCTTCGTAACAAAGACTCCGCCGGCAGCAGTACTGCTGAAAAAGGCATGCAACATCAAATCTGGTTCTGGTGTTCCGAACAAGACAAAAGTTGCTACCATCTCTAAAGATAAAGTAAGAGAGATCGCTGAAATGAAAATGCCGGATCTGAACGCAGCATCTGTAGAAGCAGCTATGAGCATGATCGCTGGTACAGCTCGTTCTATGGGTATCACTGTAGAAGACTAATTCATTTCATACAGGCTTCACAACAAGCTTGCAGTTCCGTAAACGAAAAAACGTGGGAGGGATATTCCCGCAAATACCACCAGGAGGTTATTTAATATGAAACGAGGAAAGAAATACGTAGAGGCTGCGAAAGCAGTTGACCGTGCAACTCTCTATGATATTCCAGAAGCAATTTCTTTAGTAAAGAAAGTTGCTGTTGCAAAATTTGATGAAACAATCGAAGCTCATATCAAAACAGGATGTGACGGACGTCACGCAGATCAGCAGATCCGTGGTGCAGTAGTTCTGCCTCATGGAACAGGTAAAACAGTTCGTGTTCTGGTATTCGCTAAAAACGCAAAAGCAGACGAAGCTCAGGCAGCAGGTGCTGATTATGTAGGCGGAGAAGAACTGATCCCGAAGATCCAGAATGAAGGATGGCTGGATTTTGACGTAGTAGTAGCAACCCCGGATATGATGGGTGTTGTAGGCCGTCTGGGTCGTGTACTTGGTCCTAAAGGACTGATGCCAAACCCGAAGGCTGGTACAGTTACTATGGACGTAACAAAAGCTATCGCTGATATCAAAGCTGGTAAGATTGAGTACAGATTGGACAAGAATAACATTATCCATGTGCCACTTGGAAAAGCTTCCTTCGAAGAGGATGCATTGCGCGAAAACTTCCAGACGCTTATTGATGCAATTAATAAAGCAAAACCAAGCACACTGAAAGGTCAGTACCTGAGAAGTGTTACGATCGCTCCTACTATGGGACCGGGCGTAAAACTGAATCCGGTAAAACTGGTTTAATTCAAGTTTGCAAGGCGAGCAGAGGCCGCTGTATCGATTGATCGGTACAGCGGCCTTTTTTAAAATTTATAAAAAAACATAAAACTGCTAAAATCTGATTGTTTTTTTACTGACTTTTATGGTAAGATAATAACATGATGTAAAACAAATATGAAATCAAGGAGGAAATTTTACATCTGTTGTTACTGAAAAACGGGTTTGTTTTAGTAAATCTGCACAGAAGAATATGTCATGCAATGCATGACGCACACCTTTTATCAGGAATGCCAGAGCCATTCTTGAAATTTAAAAAACAGGAGGATTTTATGACAGGAAAAAAAGCATGGAGTAATATGGCAAAAAGGACAGCCTGTATAATGACAGTACTGTGTGTCAGCGCGGCATCTGTGGTGCCTCAGATGGGAACATACACAGAAGTTTTCGCGGCGGAAGAAAGTACAGAGGGTCTGACCGAAGGTCTGACTGCGTATTTGCAGTTTGACGACAGTCTGGCAGCAAACAGTGTATCGGATTCTTCCCTGAGCATTACTGCTCAGGGCAATGGAGTGACAAAGAAAGAGAACGAAGGAGTTTCAGGAAGTGCAGCATATTTTGACGGAAAATCAGGTTCTTCCATAAAACTGGCAAGTGCAGTCAATGCTGCTGCAGATGACATTACACTGATGGCATGGATCAAGTGTGACAGTGATATGTTCAGCGGTACAACGGATAAAAAATATCTGTTTCAGCAGACAGGAACCGGAAGAAGTATTCTTTATCTGGATTCGAATATGAAACTTGGTACGTTTCTGACTGCCAGTGATTCCCTCAGTGAAAAGTCGGTTTCCGGCGGCAAATGGACACATGTGGTATTTACAAGTAACCATGCAACGAAAAAGGCACAGTTCTATATTGATGGAAAACTGGTTAATGAAAATTCTATGAGTGGAGATTTTGTCAATGCCATGACTGATCTGCTGATCGGGAATCATAAAAATGCAACAGCAACCACTGGATTTAAAGGATATATGGATGAAGTTCGCTATTATAAAAAAGTCCTGACACAGGAGCAGGTTAAGAGTATTTATGATCTTCATTCTGCCAAAGCAACTCCAAATGTGGATATCAAAGTAGATACTTCAGATGAGTTAAGGGAAATATCGAGGGCAATGTTCGGTATCAATCATCGTTATCACAATAATGGTTACAGCTCATGGAATGCAACGGAAAAGAAAATTGAAGATAAATTTAATACTTATGTAAAAGAAGCAAAGTTCGGATCGATACGTTATCCGGGTGGAACGGTGTCGAATCTGTTTGACTGGAAACGAAGCATCGGGCCGGCAGAAAAGAGAAAGAAAACCGTTCACGGACTGCCGGAAACATCTGATCCGATCACACCAAATTTTGGATTGGATGAAGCAATGACATGGATTTATGATGATATCGGCGCAGAAGCAGTCTGGGTTTATGGCATGGGACAGGGAAGCGCAGCAGATGCGGCAGACCTGTTCGAGTACTTGAATGCACCGGCAGACGGTGATGCAACGAATCCAAACGGTGGTGTAGACTGGGCAGAAGTGCGTGCCAAAAATGGTCATCCGGAGCCTTACGGTGTGACACGTTTTGAAATCGGAAATGAAATCGGTTATTACAGACAGACCTACTGGATGGACGGCAGGGCAAGCGGCACAAACTGGATGGATACTTATATTGATGGCGGTCGTATGAGTTTTGACAAGAATACCAGAACTGTTCAGGAAGAAGACTGGAGAGATGTCGCGACGAACAGTGACGGAACAGCAAACCAGGTGCATTATGTGCGTTATGCACCTGCAGTGGAAGGTTCGGTATCTGTTTATGTCGGCGGAACCCAGTGGCAGATTGTAGCTTCTCTGGAAGGACAGGGAGCAAAGAATGTCTGCACCGTAGATGAAACAACCGGAAAGATCACCTTTGGTGATGGAACAAATGGAAATATTCCGCAGTCTGGTCAGGCAATCACGGCAGCTTACCAGAGTGATCGTGATGGATTCAAAGCGTATTATCAGGCAATGAAACAGATTGCAGAACAACTTCATATGGATATTCAGGTTTATTGTGGAAGTGGTGAGCAGGTATCCTTCGTGAAGAAGATGGCAGCAAAAGATTATAATGCTTATTATGACGGCGTTGTCATCCATCCGTACAGTGATACAAACGGAGTCATCGCAGATAATGATCCGGAGTTTTACGAAAAAGTGCTTGGACGTTCCCAGGAGCACAATATGTCGCGTGTGAAAAATTTGGTAGATGCCATGAATCAGTATGCATCGGGTATGGGAAAAGTGCCGGTTCTGTCAGAATTTGGTGTATATAACCACAATACCCAGTTTGTGCGTGCGATTGGACATGCTGTTTATATCGCAAACGAAATGATCGATTATATAGGATTTGGAACACCTTATATCAACAAACACTGTCTGGTGGATTATCCTTACGGTGCAGATAATCTTGGCTCCGGTTCGCAGTGCGTCATTCAGGCAATTAAACAGAGTGATGGCACGACCGATTTTGTGTCTACACCTTCTGCTAAGATGTTCTCCATCTTTAATAACATGACAGGAACCACACAGGTAAGACAGACTATAGAAGGGAATTCTACTTACTATACCTATAAGACTTATGGAGTGCCGCTTGTAAAGGCAATTTCCTCCAAAGATGAAGAAGGAAATACTTATATTACAGTTGTTAATAACAGCAAAGATGATGTTACGAATATTAATCTTGCACTGGATGGCAGAGACCTGACAGGCAAGGAGATCCAAGTGTGGTATCTGACTTCTAAAAGTGTGCTGGATGAAAATACACAGGCATATCCGGATAAAGTGACGGTACAGAAAACAAACGTTTCCGCAACAGAAGAGACCATGAAATACACACTGGCACCACATTCCATCACAGCATTTAAGATCGCCAAAGATGGAGAAGTAGTACCGCCAACAGAAAGCTTTACGGTAAGCGTGAGGGCAGAAGCAGGCGGAAAAGTCAGCGGAGGAGGAACTGTAGAAAAAGGAAAAGAAACGACAGTAACCGCGACCGCAGATGAAGGCTATAAATTTGAAGGCTGGTATAAAGGAACAGAAAAAGTTTCAGATAAAGCACAGTACAAATTTACGGTAACAGAAAATGTAGAACTGACAGCGAAATTTAAAATAGAAAAGGTTACACCGCCGGGTGGAAATGAAAGTGGGTCTACAAAAGACACGGACAAAGTAACACCGGGAACAACAACGCCTGGAACAACACCTGGAACAACACCTGGAACAACAACACCGGAGACACCGGCTGCATCAAATGTGGCAAAACCGAAAGCGGCAAAAAATGTAAAAGCCAAAGCAACGAAAAAAGGAATCCAGATCAAGTGGAAAAAAGTTTCCGGAGCAAATGGCTATTATATCTATCGTTCTACAAAGAAAAATAAGGGATATAAAAAGATCCATACAGTTACAAAAGGAAAAACACAAAGCTATGTGGACAAGAAAGCACGCAAAGGAAAAACATATTATTATAAGATTAAAACTTATAAAAAAGTGAACGGACGAAAAGTGACAAGTAACTGGTCAAAAGTTGTTAAAAAGAAATATTGATATTTTCAAAAAATCCTTGACAGTGTGGCGGCAGATGTGATATAGTTTTACAGAAAACTGCCAGAGACAGCAGGTGCCGTTAGGCATAAGGTTAAAACGCCTGCCGAGGAGTGAAGAATTCTTAAGAGAATGATTACAAAACCTCTCTGTTGGTTGACAGAGAGGTTTTTTCATTGTTAAACATGAAAAGAATTCCTCCCAGAATATTCAGTGGTGAGTTTTTTGAAAACGCACCGGGCAGAATCTATAAGGAGGTAAAAGTTAATGGCAAAAGTAGAACAGAAACAGCCGATCGTGGCAGAGATCAGTGAGGCAATCAAAGACGCGGCTTCCATCGTACTGGTTACTTACAGCGGAATTACGGTAGAGCAGGATACTGCAATGCGTAAAGAGCTGAGAGAAGCTGGTGTTTCTTACAAAGTTTACAAAAATACAATGATGAACTTTGCATTCAAAGGTACACCTTGTGAAGAACTTTGCAAACATCTGGAAGGACCAAACGCAATCGCTATCAGCAAAGATGATGCAACTGCTCCTGCAAGAATCCTGGCTAAATATGCAAAAGATGTGAAAGCACTGAAACTCGTTGCAGGTGTTGTAGAAGACGCTTACTACGATGAGGCAGGTATTACAGCACTGGCAAGCATTCCTTCAAGAGACGAACTGCTGGGCAAGCTGCTTGGAAGCATCCAGTCTCCGATCGCAAACTTTGCACGCGTTATCAGCCAGATCGCAGAGAAACAGGAAGAAGCATAAGAATAAGAATTATCACAGAGGCCGCATAGAGGATGCCGCCTGATAAATAAAAATAATGGAGGAAAATAAAATGGCAAAATTGACAACAGCTGAATTTATCGAAGCTATCAAAGAGTTATCTGTATTAGAGTTAAATGATTTAGTAAAAGCATGTGAGGAAGAGTTTGGTGTATCTGCAGCAGCAGGTGTTGTAGTTGCAGCAGCAGGTGCTGGTGAAGCAGCAGCCGAAGAAAAAGATGAGTTTGACGTAGAACTGACAGAAGTTGGTGCTAACAAAGTTAAAGTTATCAAAGTTGTTCGTGAAGTAACTGGTCTGGGACTGAAAGAAGCAAAAGCAGTAGTTGACGGAGCACCTAAGGTTCTGAAAGAAGCTGCATCTAAAGCAGAAGCAGAAGACATCAAAACAAAACTGGAAGCAGAAGGAGCAAAAGTTACTCTTAAATAATTGTAACTGCTTTTTGAAACAGATGATATGCCGGTCGGGAGAATTCCCGGCCGGTTTTTATTATGGAGATGAGAAGAACAGAATATAGTGCCTTGAGCAGACATCGAAAAAGACACTTGACATTGACAAGAGAACGTGATAATATGAAAAATGCACTATTGTGAAGAGTATGCCTTTTGGTATAACTATGCCCAAAAGTGCTAAAAGTGATACTCGAATTTTTTAGATAGAAAGAACAGGGGTGAAACGTCAATGGAGAAAAACAGAATACGTCCTATTAAAAGCGGTAAAGGCTTCCGTATGAGTTATTCCAGACAGAAAGAGGTTCTTGAGATGCCTAACCTCATTGAGGTACAGGTGGACTCTTATAAATGGTTCCTGGATTCCGGACTCAAAGAAGTTTTTGATGATATCTCACCGATTACAGACTATAGTGGAAAGCTGAGCCTGGAATTTGTGGATTTCACGCTGTGCGAAGATGACGTAAAATATTCAATCGAAGAATGTAAAGAACGTGACGCAACATATGCAGCACCTTTGAAAGTGAAAGTAAGGCTTCATAACAAAGAGAACGATGAGATCAATGAGCATGAGATCTTCATGGGGGATCTTCCTTTGATGACTGCAACCGGCACTTTCGTGATCAACGGTGCAGAGCGAGTAATCGTCAGTCAGCTTGTACGTTCTCCGGGCATCTATTATGCAATCGCACATGATAAATTGGGTAAAAAACTGTATTCTGCTACTGTTATTCCAAACCGTGGTGCATGGTTGGAATATGAGACAGACTCCAATGACATTTTCTATGTTCGTGTAGATAGAACCAGAAAGGTACCAATTACCGTACTGATCCGTGCACTTGGTTATGGAACAAATGCGGAGATTATCGATCTGTTCGGGGAAGAACCGAAGATCCTTGCCAGCCTTACAAAAGATACTTCTGAAAGTTATCAGGAAGGTCTGCTGGAACTGTACAAAAAGATCCGTCCGGGTGAGCCGCTGGCAGTTGACAGTGCAGAGAGCCTGATCACAAGTATGTTCTTTGATCCGAGAAGATATGATCTTGCAAAAGTCGGACGCTATAAGTTTAATAAAAAACTTCTGCTGCGCAACCGTATCTGCGGTCATATCCTGGCAGAAGATGTTGTGGATGGGTTTACCGGCGAGATTCTGGCAGAGGCAGGCAGCAAAGTAGACAAAGTGCTTGCAAACAAGATCCAGAATGCAGGTGTACCGTTTGTATGGATTGAGACAGAACAGCGTAACGTAAAGGTTCTTTCCAATCTGATGGTGGAGCTTGGCGAGTGGGTTGATTTTGACCCGGCATCCGTGGGTGTTACAGAATTAGTATATTATCCGGTACTGCAAAAAATACTGGAAGAAAATACAAATGATGAGGATATTAAGGATGCCATCCATAAAAATATCCATGAGCTGATTCCGAAACATATTACAAAAGAAGACATTTTTGCTTCTATCAACTATAATATGCATCTGGAATACGGCATTGGTCATGATGATGACATCGATCACCTGGGCAATCGTCGTATCCGTGCAGTTGGGGAACTGCTTCAGAACCAGTATCGTATCGGGCTTTCCAGACTGGAAAGAGTTGTTCGTGAAAGAATGACAACACAGGATCTGGAAGGTATTTCCCCACAGTCTCTGATCAATATTAAACCGGTGACGGCAGCCGTGAAAGAATTTTTTGGTTCTTCCCAGTTGTCTCAGTTTATGGATCAGAACAACCCGCTGGGTGAGCTGACACATAAGAGACGTTTATCTGCCCTGGGTCCTGGCGGTCTGTCACGAGACAGAGCCGGATTCGAGGTTCGAGATGTACATTATTCTCACTACGGAAGAATGTGCCCTATTGAGACGCCTGAAGGACCGAACATCGGTCTGATCAACTCCCTGGCATCTTATGCAAAGATCAACGAGTATGGTTTTATCGAAGCACCATACCGTAAAATTGATAAAACAGATCCTAAGAACCCACGTGTCACAGACGAAGTAGTATATATGACTGCGGATGAAGAGGATAATTACCATGTAGCACAGGCGAATGAGGCTCTGGATGGAGAAGGACACTTCCTGCGTAAGAATGTTTCCGGTCGTTATCGTGAAGAGACTCAGGAATATGAGAGACACATGTTTGATTACATGGACGTATCTCCTAAGATGGTATTCTCTGTCGCTACCGCACTGATCCCGTTTCTGCAGAACGATGACGCGAACCGTGCTCTGATGGGATCCAACATGCAGCGTCAGGCAGTGCCGCTTCTGACAACCGAAGCTCCGGCAGTAGGAACCGGTATGGAAGAAAAAACAGCGGTTGACTCCGGTGTATGCGTAGTTTCAAAGAAAAATGGTACGATCGAATGTTCAGAATCAAAACGTATCGTAGTCCGCAATGATGATGGTACGAGAGATGAATATCATCTGACAAAATTTTCACGAAGCAATCAGAGCAACTGCTACAATCAGCGTCCGATTGTATTTAAGGGCGACCGTGTTGCGGCAGGACAGGTCATCGCAGATGGTCCTTCCACATCCAACGGCGAAATCGCTCTTGGTAAGAACCCACTGATCGGTTTCATGACCTGGGAAGGTTATAACTACGAGGATGCCGTTCTGTTGAGCGAGAGACTGGTTATGAATGATGTATATACATCTGTTCATATCGAGGAATACGAAGCAGAAGCACGCGATACCAAACTGGGACCGGAGGAGATCACACGTGACGTTCCGGGTGTCGGTGACGAAGCACTGAAAGATCTGGATGAACGCGGTATCATCCGTGTCGGAGCAGAAGTGCGTGCCGGTGATATTCTGGTCGGTAAAGTAACACCGAAGGGTGAGACGGAGCTGACAGCAGAAGAACGTCTGCTGCGTGCGATCTTCGGAGAGAAAGCACGTGAAGTACGTGATACTTCCCTGAAAGTACCACATGGTGAATACGGTATTGTAGTAGATGCAAAAGTATTTACAAGAGAAAATGGTGACGAGCTGGCACCGGGTGTAAATCAGTCCGTAAGAATTTACATCGCACAGAAGAGAAAGATCTCTGTAGGTGACAAGATGGCTGGCCGTCATGGTAACAAGGGTGTGGTTTCCCGTGTCCTTCCTGTTGAAGATATGCCGTTCCTGCCAAATGGACGTCCGCTGGATATCGTACTGAATCCGCTGGGTGTGCCGTCTCGTATGAACATCGGTCAGGTCCTGGAGATCCATCTGAGCCTGGCTGCAAAAGCACTTGGATTTAACATCTCCACACCGGTATTTGACGGTGCAAACGAGGTAGACATTATGGACACACTGGATTTGGCAAACGATTATGTCAATCTGGAGTGGGAAGAATTCGAAAAGAAACATGGCGATGAGCTTCTGCCGGAAGTACTGCAGTATCTGTATGATAACCGTGACCACAGAGCACTCTGGAAAGGTGTACCGCTGTCAAGAGACGGTAAAGTAAGACTGCGTGACGGACGTACCGGAGAATATTTCGACAGTCCGGTAACCATCGGACACATGCACTATCTGAAACTGCATCACCTGGTAGATGATAAGATCCATGCACGTTCCACAGGTCCGTACTCCCTGGTAACACAGCAGCCTCTGGGTGGTAAAGCTCAGTTCGGCGGACAGCGTTTTGGAGAGATGGAGGTTTGGGCTCTGGAAGCATATGGTGCTTCTTATACATTACAGGAGATCCTGACAGTCAAATCAGATGATGTTGTCGGACGTGTTAAGACTTATGAAGCCATTATCAAGGGTGAAAACATCCCTGAACCTGGTATTCCGGAGTCCTTCAAAGTTCTGATCAAAGAGCTTCAGTCTCTTGGTCTGGATGTCAAAGTGCTCAAGGAGGATCAGACAGAAGTAGAACTTATGGAAACTGTTGACTATGGAGACACAGACTTACGTTCTGTCATCGAGGGCGATAAAGGTTATAACAGAAATGAGGAATCCTTTGGAGAGTACGGCTACACCAAACAGGAATTTGAAGGTGATGAGCTGGTAGATGTGCAGGAGGAGTCCACACCGGATGATACAGTATTCAGTCCGGATGAAGTTTTCGAGGAAGAGTAAGCCGGAAATGAAAGGAGAAACCATTCATGCCAGAAACAACAAATAATGAAACGTATCAGCCAATTACGTTTGATGCCATTAAGATCGGTTTAGCATCTCCTGATAAGATCAGAGAATGGTCACATGGTGAAGTCCTGAAACCGGAAACCATCAATTACCGTACACTGAAGCCGGAAAAGGATGGTCTGTTCTGCGAAAGAATCTTCGGACCGAGTAAGGACTGGGAGTGCCACTGTGGTAAATATAAAAAAATCCGCTATAAAGGTGTAATCTGTGACCGATGCGGAGTTGAAGTAACAAAAGCAAGTGTACGCCGCGAGCGTATGGGACATATCGAGCTGGCAGCCCCGGTATCTCATATATGGTATTTTAAAGGCATTCCATCCAGAATGGGACTGATGCTGGATCTGTCACCGAGAGTATTGGAAAAAGTACTTTATTTTGCAAACTATATCGTACTGGATAAAGGAACCAGCGAGCTGCAGTACAAACAGGTGCTGACAGAGCGTGAGTTCCAGGAGGCCAGAGAAAAATATGGTATGACATTCCGTGTCGGTATGGGTGCAGAAGCTGTTAAAGAGCTTCTGGAAGCCATTGACATGGAAAAAGAAGCGGAAGAGCTGAAAAGAGGTCTGAAGGATTCCACCGGTCAAAAACGTGCAAGGATCATCAAGAGACTGGAAGTTGTAGAAGCATTCCGTGAATCCGGAAACCGTCCGGAATGGATGATCATGACTGCTATCCCGGTTATTCCTCCAGATCTGCGTCCGATGGTACAGTTGGATGGAGGAAGATTTGCAACATCTGACTTAAATGATCTGTACAGAAGAATTATCAACCGTAACAATCGTCTGAAGAGACTGCTGGAACTGGGAGCACCGGATATCATTGTAAGAAACGAAAAACGTATGCTTCAGGAAGCGGTAGATGCTCTGATCGACAACGGCCGCAGAGGAAGACCGGTAACAGGACCTGGTAACCGTGCTCTGAAATCTCTGTCTGATATGCTGAAAGGTAAATCCGGACGTTTCCGTCAGAACCTGCTCGGAAAACGAGTTGACTATTCCGGACGTTCCGTTATCGTCGTAGGACCGGAACTGAAGATTTATCAGTGTGGTCTGCCGAAAGAAATGGCAATTGAGCTGTTCAAACCTTTTGTTATGAAAGAGCTGGTAGCAAACGGAACATCACACAATATTAAAAATGCGAAAAAAATGGTAGAGAGACTTCAGCCGGAAGTATGGGACGTTTTGGAAGAAGTAATCAAAGAGCATCCGGTTATGCTGAACCGTGCTCCTACACTGCACCGTCTGGGCATCCAGGCATTTGAACCAATCCTGGTAGAAGGTAAAGCGATCAAACTGCATCCGCTGGTTTGTACTGCGTTCAACGCCGACTTTGACGGAGACCAGATGGCTGTGCATCTGCCACTGTCCGTAGAGGCCCAGGCAGAGTGCCGTTTCCTGCTTCTCTCACCGAACAACCTGCTGAAACCGTCCGATGGTGGTCCTGTAGCTGTTCCTTCACAGGATATGGTTCTGGGTATTTACTACCTGACACAGGAAAGACCGGGTGCAATCGGAGAAGGAAAATTCTTCAAGAGCGTAAACGAAGCAATTCTTGCTTATGAAAACAAAGCACTGACACTGCAGACCAGAATCAAAGTGCGTATGATAAAGACAATGCCGGATGGTACCAGCATGACCGGAACGGTAGAGTCTACACTGGGACGTTTCCTGTTTAATGAGATCCTGCCTCAGGATCTGGGATTTGTAGACAGAAGCATTCCGGAAAATAAAATGAAGCTTGAAGTAGATTTCCATGTAGGAAAGAAACAACTGAAACAGATTCTGGAGAAAGTTATCAATACACACGGAGCTACCAAGACAGCAGAAGTGCTGGATGATATCAAATCTACCGGATATAAATTCTCCACAAGAGCAGCTATGACCGTATCCATTTCCGATATGACTGTTCCGCCTGAAAAACCGGAACTGATCCAGCAGGCTCAGGAGACTGTAGACCACATCACAAAGAACTACAAACGTGGTCTGATCACAGAAGAAGAACGTTACAAAGAAGTTGTAGAAACCTGGAAAGAAACCGATGATATTCTGACCAGAAAGCTGCTGGACGGACTGGATAAATACAACAACATCTTCATGATGGCTGACTCCGGTGCCCGTGGTTCTGATAAACAGATCAAGCAGCTGGCAGGTATGCGAGGACTTATGGCGGATACAACCGGTCATACGATCGAGCTGCCTATCAAATCAAACTTCCGTGAAGGTCTTGACGTACTGGAATATTTCATGTCTGCACATGGAGCTCGAAAAGGTATGTCCGATACCGCTCTTCGTACAGCCGATTCCGGTTATCTGACCAGACGACTGGTTGACGTATCACAGGAGCTGATTATCCGTGAGACAGACTGCTGCGAAGGCAAAGAGATTCCTGGTATGTATGTAAAAGCGTTTACAGACGGCAAGGAAGAAATCGAAAGCCTGCAGGAGCGTATCACAGGAAGATTCTCCTGCGAGACAATTAAGAATAAAGATGGCGAGATTCTGGTAAAAGCAAACCATATGATTACTCCGAAACGTGCAGCACGTATTATGAGTGAAGGTGTGGATGAAAACGGAAAACCATTTGAGCAGATTAAGATTCGTACAATCCTGAACTGTAAGTCACATGTTGGTGTCTGCGCAAAATGTTATGGTTCCAACATGGCGACCGGTGAACCGGTACAGGTAGGTGAGACAGTTGGTATTATCGCAGCACAGTCTATCGGTGAGCCTGGTACACAGCTTACCATGCGTACTTTCCATAACGGTGGTGTTGCCGGCGGCGATATCACACAGGGTCTTCCTCGTGTCGAGGAGCTTTTTGAGGCACGTAAGCCTAAGGGACTTGCTATCATCACAGAGATCGCCGGTGTGGCAACTCTGAAAGATACCAAGAAGAAACGTGAGATCATCGTAACCAACAGTGAGACCGGTGAGTCCAAGACTTATCTGATCCCTTACGGATCACGTATCAAAGTACAGGATGGTGCTTATCTGGATGCCGGTGATGAACTGACAGAAGGTAGTGTAAATCCGCATGACATTCTGCGAATCAAAGGTGTAAATGCCGTTCAGGATTACATGCTGCGTGAAGTACAGCGTGTATATCGTCTGCAGGGTGTAGAAATCAACGATAAACATATCGAAGTGATCGTTCGTCAGATGATGAAGAAGATCCGTATCGAAGATAACGGAGATACCGAACTTCTGCCTGGAACCATGGTAGACATCCTTGATTTCGAGGATATCAACGAAGAGATGATTGCTCAGGGCAAACAGCCTGCAGAAGGAAAACAGGTTATGCTTGGTATTACCAAAGCTTCCCTGGCAACAAATTCTTTCCTGTCAGCAGCATCTTTCCAGGAGACTACAAAAGTTCTTACAGAAGCAGCTATCAAAGGTAAAGTCGATCCTCTGATCGGTCTGAAAGAGAACGTTATCATCGGTAAACTGATCCCGGCCGGAACCGGTATGAAACGTTACCGCAACGTAAAACTGGACACTGGTGAGGATGAATTTGATTTAGATGAAGAAGATGATCTGATGCTTGACGAGACAGAAATGCAGGATGAGCAGACAGAAACTACTGAAACAGGCAATGAAGATACGACAGTTGACGTTATCGCAGAAATGGAAGATGTGACATCAGATCTTGATTCTGTCGAAGAATAAAGAGAATAACAAAACCTGTGTACAGGGCATGGATTTTTAAGGAAGTTCTTTTTCGCCACATAGCTATCGAAAGGTAGTTATGTGGCGTTTTTCGCTATACAGAAAAGGAGAAATTATGGATTAGAGAAAGAACGGAAAAACACCTGAAATATTTATTGAGATGCTGTCTGTGTATATAAATTTCTCGATAATTTTATATATAAGTAAAGAAATGTGCATATATATCATCATTCCTGTTTTAAGAAAGTGTGATATACATGCACTTAATTGTTTGGTTTATAAATCAAAAAACCAGTCTTTTTCGTGTTTCTTTTTTCTGCGGTGCTGTGCTGGTGGCGGTGTCTGCGGTGACATCTCCTCTGAAGGGTATGGAGTTGCAGGCTGCTCAGCAGGTGCTTCCGTGTTTCCGAAAGTTTGCATATCAGGTGTAACTGTTTCTTCTGAATCAAATCCCCAGTCGTGATCATAAGGATCGTTTGTTTCCTGATAATGACGTTCCGGATATTCTGGTCTGGAATCAAAGTCAATTTCCTGTTCCGGAGACCAGAAAGGATTGTTTGGATCCGTAACTTTTCTGGACGATACGGACTTGGAGGTCGATGAGGAAGAAGCATGCAGACCTGCTTCTACTTCTGCTTTTGACCAGGTCCTTGTGTTGCCTCCAGAAGAATGAAGGCGTTCATTTGGAGAAGCTTGTCTGTAATAATCACGGTTATCGTAAGGAACTTGTCTGTAATGATCACGGTTATTGGAAGAAGCCTGTCCGTAATAATCATGCTGATCGTAGAAAGGTGGATTCTGATAATAACGAGGATCATCCTGTGGAAAAGGTGGGTAATAACCACGTTTATCATAAGAAGGTTCGCGATAGTATTTGTCATTCTGTCTTGGTGGTTCGCGGTAATATTTGTCGTTTTCTCTGGAAGGCTGCTGATAATAGCGATCGTCAGTTATAGGCTGTTGATAACGATTATCATAGCTGTTGTCGTAACCATCATGTTCATAATAGGAAGTTTTTGATTTGTGCCTAAATAATGTGCGTTTTTGCTTCTTCTTTTTCGGACGGAAAATGGTTTTGCGTCCGGTCCAGCCAATGATGCGTACTACGATAATTCCCAGAAATACACCGATACTGTCAATGCAGACATCCCGTGCCGAAGGACTTCGCCCTGCGACGAACGATTGGTGGTATTCATCTCCGCAGGCAAAACCGACACAGATCAGACCGGCAAACAACATCAGTAAAATTCCATGCATACCATATACATATAATGGAAAGGATACAGCTATGGCAAGTGCAAAGTACTCAGCCATATGTGCAAGCTTTCTTGTGATAAAATCAATTTTATTTGCCCATTCATCAATCTGATAATAATCGAGATCAGCATCAAAAATGTAATCGGCTGTTTCAACAATCTTTACGCTTGCCTGATAGCTGAGCTGACCGGATACATCTCCCTCCTGTCCGGAAAAGGAGAAGATAATATACATCATAATGAGGGCAGGTAAGAAAGATAAGGGTTTCAATATTGTCCTCAACATATAGTTTCACCTCCGTGTGATTACAAAAAAAATCAATTTTTGCTTACGCGATATCATATCACTTTTAAGAGAAAAAGTCCATAAAATTCGTAATCGTTCAGCCATAGATCTAATATTACAAATATCTGCTTATATACAAGTGTAATACGCTTGCTTTGAATATTTGACACAGGAAGAAACGGTTCTAAAATTCTTGTAAATACTGCATAAAAAGCCTTGACAGACGCTATTTCTGCCGATATAATGTGAATTGTGCGTGCCGATACACTATATCTATGTATCCACACACCTGAAAATGATTTTAAGCAACCACTACCGCAAATGCGGAATATTACAGGAGGTGAAAAGAATGCCAACATTTAACCAGTTAGTTAGAAAAGGTCGTCAGACTTCAGAAAAGAAATCTACAGCACCTGCTCTGCAGAAGGGCTTCAACTCTCTGAAAAAGAAGAGCACAAACGTTTCTGCACCACAGAAGAGAGGTGTCTGCACAGCAGTTAAAACTGCTACACCTAAGAAACCTAACTCAGCTCTGAGAAAGATCGCCAGAGTTCGTCTGTCAAACGGAATCGAAGTAACAAGCTACATCCCAGGTGAGGGACATAACCTTCAGGAGCATAGCGTTGTTCTGATCCGTGGTGGTCGTGTAAAGGACCTTCCAGGTACAAGATACCACATCGTTCGTGGTACTCTGGATACAGCAGGCGTTGCCAAGAGAAGACAGGCTCGTTCCAAATACGGAGCAAAGAGACCAAAAGACGCTAAGAAATAATAAAAGTTACAGACTTTTAAGCGAAACAGTAATGGAACAATAAAGTCGTATCACAAACAGAACTAACTGTTGTGCCGTATTCTTATTTACCGGTGGTTGCAGGTTAATATAGAAATTACGAGCACGATACACAGTAGAACGACACATGTGAGTACCGATGAATTAATTTCAATAATTAAGGAGGGAAGTACCGTGCCACGTAAAGGACATACTCAGAAAAGAGATGTATTAGCGGATCCGCTGTACAATAATAAAGTGGTTACCAAACTTATCAATAACATTATGTTAGATGGTAAGAAAGGTGTAGCTCAGAAAATCGTATACGGAGCATTCGAAAGAGTTGCTGCGAAAACTGACAAGCCGGCTATCGAAGTATTTGAAGAGGCTATGAATAACATCATGCCAGTTCTGGAAGTAAAAGCTAGACGTATTGGTGGAGCAACATACCAGGTACCTATCGAGGTAAGAGCTGATCGTCGTCAGGCATTAGCACTTCGCTGGATCACTCTGTATTCCCGCAAGAGAGGCGAGAAGACAATGGAAGAGAGACTGGCAAACGAAATTCTGGATGCTGCAAACAACACAGGAGCATCTGTGAAGAAGAAAGAAGACATGCATAAGATGGCAGAGGCTAATAAGGCATTTGCTCATTACAGATTCTAAGGAGGAGAAAAACCTTGGCTGGAAGAGAATATCCATTAGAGAGAACCAGAAATATTGGTATTATGGCTCATATTGATGCTGGTAAAACCACAACAACAGAGCGTATCCTGTATTACACTGGCGTAAACTATAAAATCGGTGATACTCACGAAGGTACTGCTACCATGGACTGGATGGAACAGGAGCAGGAAAGAGGTATCACAA
>URUU01000036.1 GCA_900551235.1 uncultured Lachnospiraceae bacterium | reverse complement strand
GAAGTAGGAATGAAACATAAAGGTTTATAACTTTTTATAAGTTTTCAGTAACGGTGTAAAATGAAGCACACAAAAGATTTGAATGAACTGGAAAAAAAGATAGGCTATGTCTTTCGTGATAAAGCACTTTTTAAACAGGCACTCACGCACAGTTCTTATGCCAACGAACACAGGCATGAGGGACTGAAAGACAACGAACGTCTGGAGTTTCTTGGCGATGCGGTACTGGAAATCATAAGCAGCGAATATCTTTTCCACAATTATCCGGACATGGCAGAGGGGGAGATGACAAAATTGCGTGCCAGCATTGTATGTGAGCCAACCCTTGCCCTGTGTACGCATGAGATCGACCTGGGAAAGTATCTCTTCCTTGGAAAGGGAGAAGAACGCACAGGAGGCAGAAATCGCGATTCGATCACATCCGATGCAATGGAAAGCGTGATTGGTGCGATTTATCTGGATGGTGGTTTTGCTAATGCAAAGGAGTTTATTTACAAATTTATATTAAAAGATATCGAACACAAAAAACTCTTTTATGATAGCAAGACTATTCTGCAGGAGATTGTACAGAGTGATTATAAGGGAAAAGAGATTGAGTATGTCCTGACTGGTGAGATTGGACCGGATCATGACAAAAAATTCGTGGTAAGTCTGGTAGTGGGCGAGGAGACGCTCGGAGAAGGAACCGGCAGAACCAAAAAAGCCGCAGAGCAGGAAGCGGCATACCGTGCCATTATCAAACTGAAAGGAAATGCCTGAGACATGTATTTAAAGAGTCTTGAGATACAGGGATTTAAATCATTTGCAAACAAGATTGATCTTAAATTTCACAATGGCATTACCGGGATCGTAGGTCCAAACGGAAGCGGAAAGAGCAATGTAGGAGATGCGGTGCGCTGGGTGCTTGGAGAGCAGAGCGCGAAACAGCTTCGTGGTGCCAACATGCAGGATGTTATTTTTTCCGGTACGGAAAACCGCAAACCACTGGGATTTGCATCGGTTGCGATCACACTGGACAATGCAGACCACAAACTGCCGGTCGAATATGAAGAAGTGACGGTAAGCAGGCGGGTATACCGCTCCGGCGAGAGCGAATACCGTTTAAATGGAACAACCTGCCGGTTAAAAGACATACAGGAGCTGTTTTATGATACCGGTATCGGAAAAGAAGGATATTCGATCATCGGGCAGGGACAGATTGATAAGATTCTAAGCGGCAGACCGGAAGAACGCAGAGAGCTTTTTGATGAAGCGGCAGGAATCGTTAAATTTAAAAGAAGAAAAGCGGCAGCCTGTAAAAAGCTGGAGGCTGAAAGAGCAAATCTGATCCGTGTGGATGATATCCTCTCAGAACTGAAGCGACAGATGGAGCCGCTGAAACGGCAGGCAGAACAGGCAAAGATCTATCTGAAAAAGAAAGAAGAACTAAAAAAAGCAGATCTTCATATGTTTCTTCTGGAAATGGAGCGAATCGAAAAAGAACTGTCAGAAACGGACGAAAAATACAGGATTGTCAGCGAACAGTTTCAGTCGTTAAAAAAGGAGTATGAGAAAGAAGGGGAAACATACAAAAAACAGGAAAAGGATCTGGAAGCGCTGGATCAGATGATCGATCAGCTCAAAGAAGAAGAAAAAGAAAGTGAACTTTTTCGGCAGCAGATGGCAGGACAGATCGGGGTATTGAAGGAGCAGATCCGTGCAGCCGTCCAGCAGAAACAGCAGATGCAGGAACGAAAAACAGTTGTAGAAGAGAAAATTTTCCAAAAAGAAACACAGAAACAGCAGGAAGAGAAAAATCTTCACAGATGGCAGGAGACCGGAGTGCAGACGACATCGGAGGAAGCAGAGTTCAAACTGGAGGCGGATGCCACAACGGCACTTCTGGCACATCTGGAACGCCAGATCGAGGATGGGAAAAATGAGATCATCCATCTGTTGAACCAGAGAGCTTCTGTGAAGGGAAAAGTACAGCGTTATGATACCATGCAGGAGCAGGTGCAGATACGGAAAGCAGAAGTGACGAATAAACTTCTGCGTATCGGAAGTGAAGATGCAAGGCAGAGTGATATCCTTTCACAGAGCAGACATACTTACGAAGAAGTATCATCAAAGATTGAAAAGCTTCTGGAACTGAGCAAAGAGCAGGAGCGGCAGGAACAAAATCTCCGGCAGATACTTACAGAGCAGAACCAAAAACTGGAACGGAACCAGTCGGCTTATCACAGGGAAGCCTCCAGACTGGAGACGCTGACCAATCTGACAGAGCGTTATGACGGATACGGAAACAGCATCCGACGGGTAATGGAGCAGAAAACAAAAGAACCAGGGATTGTGGGTGTCGTGGCAGATCTGATCAAAACCGATAAAAAATACGAAACAGCGATTGAAACCGCATTGGGAGGAAGCATTCAGAATATTGTCACCGAGGATGAGGATACGGCAAAACGCATGATCGCATTCCTGAAGAAAAACCGTTATGGACGTGCAACCTTTCTGCCGCTGACGGCAGTTGGCCGAAAAGGAGTGCCGTCATTTCGTGAAGACGCGAAAAAAGAACCGGGCATCCTTGGAATCGCCAGTGAACTGGTGCAGACAGACGGCAGATATCATGCACTGCTCCGTTATCTGCTGGGGCGGACGCTGGTAGCAGACCACATCGACCATGCGATCGCTGTCGCCAGGAAATACCAGTACAGTCTGAGGATCGTTACGCTGGAGGGAGAGTCTTTCAGTCCGGGCGGCTCCATGACAGGAGGTGCTTTCAAAAACAGCAGCAATCTGCTCGGACGAAGAAGAGAAGTCGAGGAATTGCAGAAACGCGTCACTGCCCTGAAGCTTGACCTGGAAAAGCAGCAGCAGCAGATCGATGAAAACCGCAGGAAACGAAATGCTTACCGGGAAAAGATCGTAGAACTGAATGAAAATCTGCAAAAGTCCTATGTTTCACAGAATACAGTACGCATGGAAATCCGGCAGATCGAAAAGAGGCTGGGTGAATCAAAAGGAGAGCTTGCACGTTTAAGAACAGAATCTGCGGAGATTGATGCACAACTGGCACAGATAAAACAGGAAAAGCACCTTATAGATGAAGCGGTTCTGGATTCAGAAAAGCAGGAAAAAACCATTCAGGAACAGATCGAGACCTGGCAAAAAGAGCAGGAGATGCAGCGTATTACACTGGAAAAACAGAACAGTAAAACAGAAAGTCTGCGTCTGAAGGTGGCGGAAGCAAAGCAGCAGGAAGCGTTTGCAAAACAGAATATCCGGCGTATGGAGCAGGAAATACAAAGTCTGAAGTCAGAGCAGCAGCAGATCGGACAGAAGGCACTGGAGCAGGAAGAACAGTCTGAAAAAAAGAAAGCACAAATCCAGAAGACAGAAGAGCAGATAAAAGCAGAGGAAGAGAAGGCAAAAGAACGCAGCCGGGATCTGAAGCGAAGGTCAGAAGAAAGAGAAACAAAAGGAAGGATCCAGAAAACATTTTTTGCAAGACAGGAAGAAATTTCCAGTCAGGTCGCAGGGCTGGACAAAGAGTGTTACCGCTTAAGTTCTGCAAAAGAAAAACTGGAAGAGACGAAAGACAGGCGCATCAGTGCTATCTGGGACGAATATCAGGTTACCCCTTCTGAGGCATGTGCCTGGCGGGATGAAAGCTGTGGAAGTCCTGCACAGGCAGGGAAACAGATCGCGGAAATCAAAACGCAGATCAGGGCACTGGGCAATGTCAACGTCAATGCGATCGAAGATTATAAGGAAATGTCAGAACGTCACGATTTTTTGCAGAATCAGCAGGAGGATCTTGTAAAAGCGGAAAAGGCACTGGAAGAGATCATTGCCAGTCTGGATGCCGGAATGCGAAAACAGTTCCGGGAAAATTTCGCAAGAATACAGCAGGAATTTGATAAAGCTTTCCGCGAGTTGTTTGGCGGCGGAAAGGGAACACTGGAACTGGTAGAAGGAGAAGATGTGCTGGAGGCAGGTATCCGTATCATATCCCAGCCACCTGGTAAGAAGCTGCAGAATATGATGCAGCTTTCCGGCGGTGAGAAAGCGCTGACAGCGATCGCACTGCTGTTTGCGATCCAGCATCTGAAGCCGTCGCCGTTCTGTCTGCTCGATGAGATCGAGGCGGCGCTGGACGAAGCGAACGTCAGCCGCTATGCAAATTATCTGCACAAGTTGACAAAAAATACACAATTTATTATTATTACACATAGACGCGGTACCATGGCAGCAGCCGACCGGCTGTACGGCATCACGATGCAGGAAAAAGGAGTTTCAGCTCTGGTATCCGTAAATTTGATCGAAGAAGAACTGGAACAGTGAGGAAGGAAAGAAGATGGGTGAAAAGAAAGGATTTTTTAAACGTCTGGTAGAAGGACTGACCAAGACAAGAAATAATATCGTCTCCGGCATTGATTCGATTTTCAGTGGTTTTTCTGCTATTGACGAGGATTTTTATGAGGAGATTGAAGAGATCCTGATCATGGGAGATCTTGGTATCAATGCGACAACAGCGATCGTAGAGGATCTGAAGCAGAAAGTAAAAGAGCAGCATATCAAAGAACCGGCTGAATGCAAGCAGCTTCTGATCGACAGTATCAAGGAACAGATGAATGTCGGTGAGACAGCTTATGAATTTGAGAACCGTCAGTCCGTTGTTCTGGTGATCGGAGTCAATGGCGTTGGAAAGACAACGAGTGTTGGGAAACTGGCAGGCAAACTGAAAAATCAGGGAAAACGTGTGATTCTCGCAGCCGCAGATACGTTTCGCGCGGCCGCAGGCGAGCAATTGACGGAGTGGGCGAACCGTGCCGGTGTGGAGATCATTTCCGGACAGGAAGGAAGCGATCCTGCGGCTGTTGTGTATGATGCGATTCAGGCATCCAGAGCACGCCATGCAGATGTTCTGCTGTGTGATACAGCAGGCCGACTTCATAATAAGAAGAATCTTATGGCAGAGCTTGGAAAGATCAACCGTGTGATCGAGCGTGAATACCCGGAAGCGTATCGTGAGACACTGGTTGTATTAGATGGAACGACCGGACAGAATGCACTGGCACAGGCAAAACAGTTTTCGGAGATTGCAGATATTACCGGTATCATCCTGACAAAACTGGACGGAACAGCAAAAGGCGGTATTGCAGTAGCCATTCATTCCGAGCTGGGGATTCCGGTAAAATACATAGGAGTAGGAGAGAGCATCGACGATCTGCAGAAATTTGATGCAGATGAATTTGTAAATGCCCTTTTTGATGTAAAAGATTCAGAAGAAGAGGAGTAAAGACATGCTTACGTTAGACAAATTTGAAGAAGCTTCAGAAATCGTAAAGAAAGCCACACAGGAAACAAAGCTGATCTACAGCAAATATTTCAGTGAGCAGACAGGCAACAAAGTATATCTGAAACCGGAAAATATGCAGACGACCGGTGCTTATAAAGTAAGAGGTGCTTACTATAAGATCAGCACTTTAAGCGAAGAAGAAAGACAGAAAGGCCTGATCACAGCATCTGCCGGAAACCATGCACAGGGTGTTGCCTATGCGGCAAAAGAATTTGGTGCAAAAGCAGTGATCGTTATGCCGACGACCACACCGCTGATCAAAGTAAACCGCACCAAGAGCTATGGGGCAGAAGTAGTACTTTACGGAGATGTATATGATGAAGCCTGCGCCTATGCACTGGAGCTGGCAGAAAAAGAAGGTTATACGTTCATCCATCCGTTTGATGACCCGGCGGTTGCAACCGGACAGGGAACGATCGCCATGGAGATCATCAAGGAACTGCCGCTGGTAGATTATATCCTCGTGCCGATCGGAGGAGGCGGACTGGCAACCGGTGTCTCCACACTGGCAAAAATGCTCAACCCGAACATCCGCGTGATCGGTGTGGAGCCGGCAGGAGCAGCCTGCATGAAAGCTTCCCTTCAGGCTGGAGAAGTTGTGACACTGCCAGGTGTCAATACGATCGCAGACGGCACAGCAGTAAAAACACCGGGAAAAAATGTTTTCCCATACCTGCAGAAGAATCTGGATGATATCATCACGATCGAGGACGATGATCTGATCGTTGCATTCCTTGATATGGTGGAAAACCATAAGATGATCGTAGAAAATTCTGGTCTGCTGACCGTGGCAGCCCTGAAATATCTGGACGTAAAGGACAAAAAAGTAGTATCCATCTTAAGCGGTGGCAATATGGATGTGATCACCATGTCTTCTGTAGTACAGTTGGGACTGATCCAGAGAGACCGTATCTTTACGGTATCGGTTCTGCTGCCGGACAAAGCAGGTGAGCTGGTACGTGTGGCAACGGTCATCGCGAATGAACAGGGCAATGTCATCAAACTGGATCACAACCAGTTCGTAAGCACAAACCGCAATGCAGCCGTAGAGCTGAAGATCACACTGGAAGCATTTGGAACCGATCACAAAGAACGTATCGTCAACGCACTGAAAGAGCATGGCTACAATCCAAAAGTGATCCGTCCGAATCTTTAAAAAGAAAAGAGAGGTCTGTCAAGAAAAAATACTTGACAGATCTTTTTTTGTCGTGTATGATAAGCAAGGTGATTGCAGTGGAAAAGATTTTAGAGCAGACATTGTTATATGATTTTTATGGTGAGCTGCTTACAGAGCATCAGCAGAGGATATATGAAGATGTAGTGCTGAACGACATTTCCTGCAGCGAGGTTGCCGAGAATCAGGGCATCAGCAGGCAGGGCGTACATGATCTGATCAGACGCTGCGGCCACATTTTAGATGGCTATGAAGAAAAACTGCATCTGGTTGAGAAGTTTGTAAGCTTGAAAGAAAAAGTAGAAGCCATAAGGACTGCAGCAGATGATCCTAAGAAGGTAAGAGAGATTTCGGAGGAGCTGCTGAAAGAATTATGATACCGACTGACAGTGGAGGTTACGATGGCATTTGAAAGTTTATCGGATAAACTACAGAATATATTTAAAAACCTTCGCGGCAAAGGAAGACTGACAGAGGCAGATGTCAAGACAGCGCTGAAAGAAGTAAAACTTGCACTTCTTGAGGCAGATGTCAGCTTTAAAGTCGTGAAACAGTTTATAAAAGCAGTACAGGAAAGAGCAATCGGTCAGGATGTCATGAACGGACTGAACCCGGGACAGATGGTGATCAAGATCGTAAATGACGAGCTGGTGAGCCTGATGGGATCACAGACCACGGAGATTGCACTGCGCCCGGCCAGTGAGATCACGGTTATTATGATGGCGGGACTTCAGGGTGCCGGTAAAACAACAACAACTGCAAAGCTTGCAGGAAAGTTCAAGGCAAAAGGCAGAAAGCCGCTTCTGGCTGCCTGTGACGTATATCGTCCGGCAGCGATTACGCAGCTTCAGATAAATGGCGAAAAGCAGGGTGTGGAAGTATTCTCCATGGGAGACAGGCAAAGCCCGGTCAATATCGCCAGAGCAGCCGTAGAGCATGCAAAGAATCACGGGTTTAATATCGTGATCCTCGATACGGCAGGACGACTTCACGTGGATGAATCCATGATGGAGGAGTTACAGAATATCAAAGAAGCCGTTCATGTTGATCAGACAATCCTGGTTGTGGATGCCATGACCGGACAGGATGCTGTCAATGTAGCGGACAGCTTCAATCAGAAACTTGAGTTAGACGGTGTGATCCTTACCAAACTGGATGGAGATACCAGAGGTGGTGCAGCCCTTTCCATTAAGGCGACCTGCGGCAAACCGATTCTCTATGTTGGTATGGGAGAGAAACTGTCGGATCTGGAGCAGTTTTATCCGGATCGTATGGCTTCCAGGATCCTCGGTATGGGCGATGTGATGACTCTGATCGAGAAAGCGCAGGCGACCATTGATGAGGACAAGGCAAAAGAAATGGAACAGAAGCTCAAAAAGGCACAGTTCGGTTTCGATGACTATCTGGAAAGCATGGCTCAGGTCAAAAACATGGGAGGTATTTCCAGTATCCTAAGTATGATGCCCGGACTTGGAAACAAAGCAGCGGATATTGAAGCAGCCGTAGATGAGTCCAGGATGGCACGCATTGAGGCGATCATTCTTTCCATGACGCCAAAGGAGCGATCCAATCCGGATCTGCTCAATCCATCCAGAAAAAAGCGTATTGCAAAAGGCGCGGGTGTGGATATCAGCGAAGTGAACAAGCTGGTCAAACAGTTTGAACAGACACGCAAGATGATGAAACAGTTTCCGGGTATGATGGGAGGAAAAAGTGCAAAACGGGGCAGGTTCAAACTTCCGTTTTAGCAGGTATTACAGCAGAGAAGCTGCCGATGGCAGGTTTTCATAGATATCACAGAACACTGAGGAGGTGAAAGAAATGGCAGTAAAGATCAGATTAAGAAGAATGGGTGAAAAGAAAAATCCTTTCTATAGAATCGTTGTAGCTGATTCCCGTTCCCCAAGAGATGGAAGATTCATCGAGGAGATCGGTACCTACAATCCGAACATCGAACCAAGTGAATTCAAGGTAGATGAGGAGCTGGCAAAGAAATGGCTGGCAAGCGGCGCACAGCCAACAGAGGTAGTAGGAAAGCTCTTCAAAATCGCCGGTATTGAAAAATAAGAGGTGGCAGGATGAAAGAATTAGTAGAAGTAATCGCTAAGTCACTTGTAGAAAATCCGGATGAAGTTACCGTTACGGAAAAGCAGTCCGGTAAGACCACGGTTGTGGAATTAAAGGTTGCCCCATCTGATATGGGTAAGGTAATCGGTAAACAGGGCAGGATCGCAAAAGCAATCCGTGCGGTCGTAAAGGCTGCAGCCTCAAAGGAAGACAAGAAAGTTGTGGTAGACATTCTGTAGCTGAAAAGCTGCAGGATGCTGCGATGAAAAACCTCGTGCAGACGGGGTTTTTGTTGTACTACAGGAAATTAGTTAAGGAGAGAAAAATGGAAAAAAGATGGAAAAAGATGGCAGGGATGCTCTTTTTGTTTCTGTGTGTCTGCATGATGATCCCGACCAGTGCATCGGCAAAGACGTATAAGAGAACGCTGAATGAATACATTGGAAAAGGAAAAAGTTATACGGTCCTGGCTTATAACAATACACATAAACGTGCATATATTTATGCAAAAGCAGACAACCGTTCCAAATGTTATGGAAGTCTTGGTTACGGCGATGCGGTGATCGTCAATACATCTAAATTGAAAAAGGACAAAAAATATGCCTGGCTTCCGATTTATCTGAACAACAGAAAGAGCAAAAAAGGACCGGTCACGGCATATGTTGTTTTGAAACCGCTGAAGATAGACTGTATCAAAACATCCAGCTTTTCAAAAAACAAGACGGTTGACAAAGCGATCAAAACTGGTTTTCAGTATCTTGGTACGCCATTTAACCTTGGAAGCAGTTCCTTATCCGGTCAGATCGACTGTGCCAACTTTGTCGTACAGGTTTACCGCAGAGCCGGCAAGAATCTCTGTTCCTGGGCACATACCAATAATCTGCAGCAGGCATCCAGGGAAATTTTCTGGCACAGGAAAAATACTGCACTGTCCAGAAAGCAGTATGGATATATGAAACCGGGTGATCTGCTGTTTTATTTCGAAGAGGACGACCACGGTCCGATTGACCATGTCGGTCTCTATATCGGGAACGGATATATGATCAATTCATCCGGACATTATGGAACCAGCTATCCAATGGGCGGTATTACAATCAAACGAGTACAGTATGGAAACCGTTATATGGTGCGCTGTATGCGTATTTACGGTTATTGACAGGAGGGACTATGGAAGAATTTTTTCAGGTAGGTGTGATCACTGCGACACATGGCATCCATGGAGAGGTAAAAGTATTTCCGACGACGGATGATCCGAACCGTTTTAAGAAACTGAAAAAAGTGCTTTTGGATACCGGTATACAGAAACTGGAACTGGAAGTCGCCGGTGTAAAATTTTTCAAAAAGTTTGTCATCCTGAAATTTAAAGAATTTGACGATATCAACCAGGTAGAAAAATACCGGAAATGTCCGCTGCTGGTGACCAGGGAAAATGCCGTCCGACTGAAAAAAAATGAATATTTTATCGCAGATCTGATCGGACTGAAGGTATATAC
This sequence comes from uncultured Lachnospiraceae bacterium, assembly GCA_900551235.1. Classification (GTDB taxonomy): domain Bacteria; phylum Bacillota; class Clostridia; order Lachnospirales; family Lachnospiraceae; genus Hominisplanchenecus. The sequence goes on along the minus strand of URUU01000036.1, from coordinate 14,767 downwards.
CGAAGATGGGACATTTCTTGGAAAACTGGAAGATGTGATGCAAACAGGTGCAAACGACGTTTATCAGATCGTGACAGAAGAAGGAAAAGAAATCCTGCTCCCGGCGATCAGGCAGTGTATCCTTGATGTGGATATTGAAAGCGGAAACATGAAGGTGCATCTGCTGGAAGGGCTGGTGGATGCATGAATTTTCACGTATTAACGCTGTTCCCGGATATGATCGAGCAGGGAATGAATACCAGCATATTGGGAAGGGCCATCGAGCGTGGGCATATTTCCCTGACAGCAACGGATATCCGCGATTATGCAGGAAACAAACACAATAAGGTGGACGATACACCATATGGCGGAGGGGCAGGCATGGTCATGCAGGCTCAGCCGGTTTATGCTGCATACGAAGCTGTGAAAGAGCAGATCGGATACCGTCCGCGTGTCGTATATCTGACCCCACAGGGCAGTGTCTTTCACCAGAAAATGGCAGAGGAGCTGGCAAAAGAAAAAGATCTGATCTTTCTTTGCGGTCACTACGAAGGGATTGATGAGCGTGTACTGGAAGAAATTGTTACGGACTATGTCTCTGTCGGAGATTATGTCCTGACCGGAGGTGAACTTCCGGCCATGGTTATGATGGATGCGATCGCAAGACTTGTTCCGGGCGTGCTGCACAATGAAGCTTCCGCAGAATTTGAATCTTTTCAGGACAATCTGCTGGAACATCCGCATTACAGCAGACCTGAGACATGGCATGAGAAAAAGGTACCGGAAGTTTTGCTCTCCGGCCATCATGCCAACATCGAAAAATGGAGAAGAGAACAGTCGGTGATCCGCACGGCAAAACGCAGGCCTGATCTTCTGGAAGGGGCAGAACTGACAGCAGAGGAAAAAGAGCTGGCACGTCAGTGCCGGGCGGAAATGGAAAAGAGAGCGGGAGAAACGTTATGAACAACAGATGGAAGAAAACAGTCGTTCCTTTTCTGATGATGCTTTTGGCTGTGTTATGCTTTTCGCTGCATACAGATGCAGCAGCATATGGAAAGATCGATCAGGAAACGACACTTTATGCATGGCCGATCTCAAAGGCAGATCTTTGTGTCTTTGCGGATGCGGAACTGACACAGGAGAGCGATCAGGTTTCTTACCGCCGGTTTGAGATTACAGAACTGACGGATTCCTATGCAAAAGTGAAATACAAAGAAGGAAAAAAGAAAACCGGTTATGTGGCAGTTGGGAAATTTATCTATAATACATCTTATAACAAAACCGGGGCTTATGTGGCAAAAAGTGCAGGTATGTATCTTTACAAACGTCCGACTTCTGCGAAAAGTGAGCGTTTTATGCTGACCTCTTTCCGCAGCGGAGGCATCACGCTTGGGGTAAAAGGCAATTATGTGCAGATGATGATAAAAAAGGGCAGCCATTTTTACCTTGGCTGGGTTTCGTTCCCGACATTCCGCAAAACAATCTACCGTTCCATGCTGCATACAGATCAGATCCTGTCAAATGGCACATATACGGTAAATCCGCGAAACGGGAAAAGCGTAGAGGCAGCAAAATACAAACTGACTTATGCGGGCGAAGGAATTTATCATCTGAAAGACACAAAAACAGGGCAATACCTGGAGATCGCAGGAACAAACAACATTGCACTGAAACGGAGCGGAGCTTATTTTTACCTGTATTCTGAGACAGAAGAATGGGCGCTCAATAACAGCGGAAAAGAAGTAAAAGCAAAGAAAACAGCCAGACAGCAGTGGACTTTCAGAAAGGAATATCAGGTTCCAAAGAAAAGCGGGGCTGTAATCTATTCCCAGTATGATCCGGAATTTGGAAGCCGGACGTATCAAAAGGGTTATGCCGGCGTGTGTACGATTTCCAGTGACGGATGCGGCCTGATCTCTCTGGTCAATGCCATCTATGCACTGAACGGAGAATATTTAGAACCGAAAGAACTGGTGAAGTTTGCTGTATCCAGAGGACATTATTTCTATAACCAGGGGACTGCAGATACCATTTATCCTGATATTGCGCGCAAATGGGGAAACACCTATCATTTCCGTCATGCCGGAAAAACCACTTCTTTTGCAGCGCTGAAAAAACATCTGCAGAAGAAAGGAACCGCAGTTGCACTGGTGCCGGGACATTATATTGCAATCGTAGCTTACCGCAAATCGGATGGAAAATATCTTGTCTATGATTCCGCAGTCAGCGGCAGTCGTTCGACCAGCATTTACGGAGACTGGAAAAGTCAGGGTGAGCTTTCCGCCGGAAGACTCCGGTGTGAATATTTTCATTTATTTTCCGCAAGATAGAAAAGAAATCCTTGCTTTTACGGTACAGATATGATAAAATTATCCACGTTGTGAGAAGAGATGGTCCTCTGTTACCGGAACGGTATTAAGAACATCCGAATAGATAAGGAGGAACAACAAGATGAATGAAATCATTAAGAACATTGAAGCAGCAGAACTGAAAGCAGAAGTACCAGTATTTAACGTAGGTGATACTGTTAAAGTTTACGCAAAAATCAAAGAAGGTAACCGCGAGCGTATTCAGGTATTTGAAGGAACAGTCCTGAAAAAACAGGGCGGAAGCAACCGTGCTACTTTCACAGTAAGAAAGAATTCCAACGGTATCGGTGTAGAAAAGACATGGCCGCTGCATTCCCCGAACGTAGAAAAGATCGAGGTTGTAAGAAGAGGTAAAGTCAGAAGAGCAAAACTGAACTACTTAAGAGACCGTGTTGGTAAGAAAGCAAAAGTAAAAGAGTTAGTTAAATAATAGCTGACGCAGAGCGTTATCTATTTGATTCCGAAACAAGCTTTGCTTGTTCGTGACGGAAAAATAGACCGGGGACAAGTACTTAGGTAGTTGTCCCCGTTTCTGTATAAGCAGAAATTTGACTTGAAAAGATTTCGTACAGGAAACAGGAGGGTACATGAGCCGCAGAAGAAGGCAGGAAAAGCAGGAAAAACACAGGGAAAAAGGACGCAAAAATCCGGTGAAGGTCTTTTTGGGATGGGCTTTTCAGATTGTGGTAGTGATATTGTTTGCATATGTGGCTGTTTATTTCTTTGGACAGTCCAGAACCAATATCGGCCAGGCAATGGACAGTACCTTGTCCGGAGGAGATGTGGTTCTTTTAAATGAGCTGTCTTATCGTTTTGGAGGACCGGCGAGAAATGATGTCATTGCGTTCAAATTAAATGGAAGTGACGACACTCATTCTTATATACGACGTGTGATCGGTCTGCCTGGTGAGACCATCCAGATCAAAGAGGGAATGATCTATATCAACGGAAGTGTGTATCTGGAGGAACAGAATTTTCCTCAGATGGAAGATGCCGGGATTACCAAAGACGAGATCACACTTGGTGAAGATGAATATTTTGTCCTGGGTGACAACCGCAACCGCAGCGAAGACAGCAGATTTGCGGACATGGGAAATATCAGCCTTGAGGATATCGAAGGGAAAGTCTGGGCTGTGATCTCTCCGCGGGAACACTTGGGACTTGTCAGATAGAGAGGTAATACAGTATGAATTATCAATGGTACCCGGGGCATATGACAAAGGCAAGACGTATGATGCAGGAAGATATCAAACTGATCGATCTTGTCATAGAACTGCTGGATGCGCGTATCCCGTTTTCAAGCCGCAATCCGGATATTGATACAATGGGAAAGGACAGAGCACGTCTGATTCTTCTCAATAAAGCGGATCTGGCAGATGAAAAGAGCAACGAGGCATGGGTTTCTTATTTTCAGGAAAAAGGCTACTGTGTCCGGAAGATCAATTCCAGAAGCGGTGCAGGATTAAAAGCGATCAATACGGCAGTACTGGAAGCATGTCATGAAAAAATAGAACGAGATAAACGCAGGGGCATCAAGAACCGTCCGGTGCGTGCGATGGTAGTGGGAATACCAAATGTCGGAAAGTCAACGTTTATCAATGCATATGCAGGAAAAGCATGTGCGAAGACAGGAAACAAACCAGGTGTCACGAAGGGAAAACAGTGGATCCGCCTGAACAAGAGTCTGGAACTTCTGGATACACCGGGAATTTTGTGGCCGAAATTCGAAGATCAGAATGTCGGTATGCGTCTTGCAATGATCGGTTCTATAAAAGACGAAATCCTTAATACAGATGAACTGGCACTTAGTCTTATACGCTTTCTGATAGAAAACTATCCGGGCAGGCTGGAGGAGCGTTATGGATGTGAGGAGAAAGCAGCGGAGGGGCTTGCTGTGTATGAGGAGATTGCGAAAAGACGCGGCTGTGTGAAAAGGGGACAGGAGCTGGATTATACAAAAGCAGGCATGCTTTTACTGGATGATTTTCGCAGTGGGAAATTAGGAAGAATTACACTGGAACTTCCGGAAACAGCGATGCAGTAAAAGACAGTCAGACAATTCTGCGGAGGGGAAGTATGAAAAGGGAGTTTAGAAAGCTGTTTGTTTATGCTGCAGTGGTGATTGGTCTGACATTTTTTGTCATCACATTTGTAGCTCAGCGCACACAGGTAAATGGAGAGTCTATGTATCCGGCATTACATGATAAAGATAATCTGATCGTGGATAAGTTCAGTTATCATTTTTGTGATCCGAAACGCTATGATATTGTTGTATTTCCATACCATTATAAAGACAGGACGTATTATATCAAACGTGTCATTGGTCTGCCGGGAGAAACGGTACAGATCAAAGATGGCTGTGTTTACATTGATGGTCAGAGACTGGATGAGCATTTCAGTGAGGAGAAGATACAAAATGCGGCGCTTGCTTCGGAACCGATCGTGCTCGGCAAAGATGAATATTTTGTACTTGGAGATAATCGCAATGCCAGTGAGGACAGCCGCTTTCCGGATGTGGGAAAGGTGAAACGAAAAGAAATCATAGGACGTGCATGGATACGGATCTGGCCGTTAAATGGGCGGAATTTTAAAATCTGAAAAGGAGTTTTAAATGAAAACAAAAGAGATTATTAACTGGATTGTGTATTTTATCTGCCTGATGGCAGCCGTATTTCTGATCAATACGTTTGTAGTGCAGAGAACAATGGTCAGCGGGGAATCTATGTATCCTTATCTGCATGACAAAGATCAGCTGATGATGGATAAGATATCCTATCGTTTTCACGATCCGGAGCGATTTGATATTATCGTATTTCCGGTTATGAGGGATGGAAAGGAAGAATATTATATCAAACGTGTCATTGGTCTTCCAGGAGAGACGGTACAGATCAAAGACGGATATATTTACATCAACGGAGAACAGCTTGAAGAAAATTATGGTGCGGAAGTGATGCAGGACGGAGGACGGGCAGAGGAGCCGGTCACCCTTGGAGCCGATGAGTATTTTGTACTTGGAGATAACAGGAACCGGAGTGATGACAGCCGCTATGAAAATGTAGGAAATCTGAACCGGAACAAGATTGTCGGACGTGCCTGGGTGCGTATCTGGCCTTTGGATCGTATATGCGTTGTGAGACACCAGTAGACGAAAAACATATTATGGGTTAAAATAAAAGTGCCACGCTAAGTGGCACTTTTTTTAAAGGAGATAAACAACTATGGGTACAGACAGAAAAAGTATTGCACAGATCCGACAGGAATTTGATAAAGCGAAAGAACACGAATGGGAAGGGCTGATCGGGCAGTATCAGATGGATGAAAGAAGCGGGGTACAGTCCATTGTAAACCGTTATCATAAAAAGCAGGATATCATGAAGCGTGAGCGCATGCGTCTGGAAACGATGCGAAGCTATGAACATCAGTACGAACGCTATGGCTATGTCTGCGGGATCGATGAAGCAGGAAGAGGACCGCTTGCAGGCCCGGTAGTGGCAGGTGCTGTGATCTTACCACAGGACTGTGAGATCCTCTGGCTGAATGATTCGAAACAGCTTTCCGAGAAGAAGAGAGAAGAACTGTATGATGAGATCATGGAAAAAGCACTTGCCGTTTCCGTTGGAATGGCTTCTCCGGCAAGGATCGATGAGATCAATATTCTGCAGGCAACGTATGGGGCGATGCGCCAGGCGATTGCCGGTCTTTGTATCCGGCCACAGGTTTTGTTAAATGATGCGGTAAAGATACCGCAGATTGAGATACCACAGGTACCGATCATCAAAGGAGATGCAAAAAGTCTTTCCATTGCGGCGGCAAGTGTGATCGCAAAAGTAACAAGGGATCGTCTTATGAAAGAGTATGATGCTTTGATGCCGGAGTATGGTTTTGCAAAACACAAGGGCTACGGCAGTGCTGACCATATCGAGGCGATCCGCACATTTGGTCCATCGCCGATCCATCGCCGGACTTTTATAAAAAACTTTATAGAAAAATAGGAAGGGAATCCAGAACAGGGGGTATCTGTGAAAACAGGGGAAAATACAAGGAAAACAGGAGAGCATTACGAGACGGAGGCGGTAAGCTTTCTTGAAGAGCGGGGTTATCATATCCTGCAAAGAAATTACTGCTGCCGGATCGGGGAAATCGATATCATTGCCAGGGAAGGGGAGTATCTGGTGTTTGTGGAGGTAAAATATCGCCGTACCGGGCGGACAGGAGACGCAGCAGCATCGGTAAACGAAAGAAAACAGAAAACGATCAGTAAAGTGGCAGACTATTATATGATGCAATACCATATGTACCAGGATCAGAACGTCCGCTTTGATGTCGTAGCGATCAATGGTGAGAAAACCGAAGTGATTCAGGATGCCTTCCCTTATCGTGGGAAGGTGCGGTTTTAAAATGGTCAGGTTACAGGAGGGATTATGACGAAAACAATTAAAAATACATTTGAAAAAAGAGAAAAAGACAAGGTGACATGGCTTTCTGCTGTGCCGCTTGAACAGATAGATGGGATTGTTCAGGGTTTTTCAACAAGACTCGGCGGTGTAAGCGAAGGTTATTTATCCAGTATGAACCTCAGTTTTTCCAGAGGAGATCAAAAGGAAAAGGTACGTGAAAATTTCCGGAGGATTGCAGGGGCGATAGGATTTTCACCGGAAGATCTGGTATTTTCTCATCAGACACACACAACAAACGTCCGTGCAGTGACAGAAGAAGACCGGGGAAAGGGATTTACAAAAGAGTTGGACTATGCAGATGTAGATGGGATGATCACCGACGTTCCCGGACTTGTGCTTGCCACGTTTTATGCGGACTGCGTGCCGCTGTATTTTGCAGATCCAGTCAAAAAAGCCATTGGTCTTTCCCATTCCGGATGGCGCGGAACGGTTCATAAGATCGGAAAAGTCACCGTGCAGGCGATGGCAGATCACTATGGCAGCCGGCCGGAAGATATCGTGGCAGTGATCGGGCCTTCCATCTGTCAGGACTGTTATGAGGTCAGCAGGGATGTGATCGAGGAATTTCAGAAATATTACAGTGTTTCCTGTCAGAGAGAACTGTATTATCAGAAAGAAAATGGAAAATATCAGTTGAATCTTTGGAGGGCAAATGAGATCGTGATGCAGGAAGCCGGAATTTTGCCGGAGCACATCCATACAACCCAGTGGTGTACCTGCTGTCACCCGGATTTTCTGTATTCACATCGCGCATCCCACGGGAAAAGAGGCAATCTGGCGGCATTTCTTGGAATAAAGAAATGAATCTGGAACTGCCGACACATGAGCTGATCGCGTATGGAAAAAGCGAGTATGCACTCAAACTGGCAATGCAGTGTGCGGGACTCAGGGGAGAAAACGTATAGCAGGAGGCAGAGATTGCCGGTAAACGAGAAAAATTATCAGTTATAAACAGAAAAAAAGAGGTTGGTTGTGCTATAATGGTTATTAGTTAGTTATTTCTAACAAATAAAGAGAATTCAGGGAAGGAAAAACTATGTTTCTCGAAATTCGCAATTTGAAAAAATCATTTGGCACAGCAGAAAACAGGACAGAAGTATTAAAAGGGATTGACTTTTCCGTTAAAAAAGGAGAAATCTGTGTACTGCTGGGACCTTCCGGCTCCGGAAAATCCACTTTGCTGAATATTATCGGCGGGATTGACCAGGCAGATGAAGGATATGTAACCATCAATGGCGAAAAAACGGCAGACATGAAAGAAAAACGCCTGACACAGTACCGCCGCAGGCATCTGGGTTATGTATTTCAGATGTATAATCTGATACCAAACCTCAACGTGAAGGAAAATATTGAAGTTGGGGCATATTTAAGTGACCGTCCGCTGGAACTGGACGATCTGCTGAAAACACTGGGACTGTATGAACACCGCAGCAAGCTGCCAAATCAGCTTTCCGGAGGCCAGCAGCAGAGAACGGCGATCGGGCGTGCGATCGTAAAAAATCCGGATATCCTACTCTGCGATGAGCCGACCGGAGCACTGGACTATAAAACATCAAAAGAGATTTTGCGGCTGATCGAACAGATCAATCAGAAATACGGAAATACGGTCATCATGGTAACACATAACGATGCCATCAAAAATATGGCAGACCGTGTGATCAAGCTGCGCGATGGTCAGATCCGGGAAAATTATGTAAATGAGACAAAGACTGCTGCAGAAGATCTCGAATGGTAAGGCGGTGAGAACATGAAAAATCCATTATTGAAACGCCTGCCAAGAGAACTGATCAGTGATTTTGGAAAATATCTTGCCGTTTTTCTCTTTATGACAGCAACGATCAGTTTTGTCTCCGGGTTCCTGGTCGCGGATGACAGCATGCTTGCCGCCTATCAGGAGAGTTTCGAAAAGTATAACATTGAAGATGGAAACTTTACGCTGGAAAAAGAGGCAACAGACAGCCAGATTACAAGACTGGAAAAAGAAGGCGTCAAAATTTATAAAAATTATTATGTGGAAGAAGATGCAGATACGGATCTGGACGGCAAAAAGGACAGTACGATCCGTATTTACAAAAACCGCGATCAGATCGATCGGGTATGTCTGATGAAGGGCGAACTTCCGCAGAAAGACGATGAAATAGCCATTGACCGTATGTATGCGGAAAATAGTAACATACAGATTGGCGACATCATAAAGGTCGGAAAAGAAAAGCGAAACGTGACGGGGTATGTTGCACTTTCAGATTACAGTGCACTCTTTTCGGATAATTCCGATATGATGTTTGATGCTGTAAAGTTTGGTGTTGCCATTGTGACAGAGGAAGCCTTTGATAATCTGAAAGAAACAGATGTTAAATACCGCTATTCCTGGATCTATGATGATCCGCCAAAAGACGAAAAGGCAGAAAAGGAACGTTCCGATGATTTCCTTGAAATTCTGGCAGATTACACATCGGTGACAGGCTATATTCCACGTTATACCAATCAGGCGATCAATTTTACCGGAGATGATATGGGCAGTGACCGCTCGATGGTGATCGTGCTTCTCTATATTCTGATTGCGATCATGGCATTCGTGTTCGCAGTAACAACAAATAACACGATCATCAAAGAGGCGGCGGTGATCGGAACTTTAAGAGCCTCCGGTTATACAAGAAAAGAACTTCTGCTGCATTACATGACACTGCCGCTTCTTGTTACCGTCATAGCAGCAGTGATCGGAAATGTTCTTGGGTATACCGTCTTTAAGAATATCTGTGCAAGTATGTATTATGGAAGTTACAGCCTGCCAACGTATGAGACAAGATGGAATATGGATGCGTTTGTTCTGACAACGATCGTGCCGTTTGCGATCATGCTGCTTGTCAACCTGTTTCTGATTTCAAAAAAATTAAGACTCAGTCCACTGAAATTTATAAGAAAAGATTTAAGTATATCAAAAAAGCAAAAAGCAGTAAAACTGCCGGATATCCGCTTTTTTGACCGGTTCCGCCTGCGGATCATCCTGCAGAACAAATCCAGTTACCTTACCTTGTTTGCAGGAATTGTATTTGCAAATATCCTGCTGCTCTTTGGTATGATGATGGTGCCGCTTCTGAATCATTTTCAGCAGGAAACGATCGACAATATGATTGCCGATTATCAGTATATCCTGAATGTGCCGGACGAGATAGAAGAAGAGGATACTTATACATTATATGGGACACTGAGCCGCTTCCTGACTCCGTCACTGGAGACCACAAACGAAAATGCGGAGAAATTCTGTATGGAATCTCTGGAAACGCTTCCGGACAAACGGGACAGTGAGAGCATCACGGTTTACGGAACACAGCAGGGAAGCCGTTATATGAAGGCAGATTTCCCGGAGGATGGTGTTTACATTTCAGATGGATACTCGGAAAAATACAATCTGAAAGAGGGAGACACGGTACAGCTCAAAGAGACTTACGGTGATAAAACGTATTCTTTTACCGTAAAAGGCATTTATGTATATCCTTCCGGACTTTCTGTTTTTATGTCAATGTCGCAGTTTCGCCGTGTGTTTGAAAAGTCCGATGCCTATTTTAACGGCTATTTTTCAAATGAGGAGATTACGGATATTGATGACGTATATATTGCTTCCACGATCACGCAGGACGATCTGACCAAGATTTCCAGACAGCTCGATGTGTCCATGGGAAATATGTTCCAGTTGATCAATGTATTTGCAGTGGCACTGTCTGCCCTGCTGATCTATCTGCTGACAAAGCTGATCATCGAAAAGAATGAACATTCCATTTCCATGGTAAAGATTTTAGGATATGAAGACCGTGAGATCGTAAGGCTCTATCTGGTCTCGACAAGCTGGGTGGTTGCCGTTTCCGTGCTTCTGAGCCTCTGGATCGCCACCTGGACGATCAAAGTGATCTATGTTTATATGATGGCAGAGTTTTCCGGCTGGCTCTCCCTGTATATTGAGCCTGCCATTTACCGGAAGATGTTTCTGATGGGTATGGCAGTATATCTTCTGGTTGCCCTGCTGCAATTCTTCTGTATCAGCAAAATACCGATGGAACATGCACTGAAAAACATAGAATAGAAAAAAATGAATAAAATCTGAGAAAAAATGCATTGCTATATCGTCAAAATAATGGTAAAATTTTAGTAATGTTTTGGAAGATGAAAGTGTATGTCATGCAAACATGGCATACTTTTTCAAATTTCAGAAACAGCAGAAATATAATCAAGAGAGGAGAAAAAAGCAAAGAATGAAAAAGAAAAAACTTTGGAAAGCAATGTCTGTGGCGCTATCTGCAGCGATGCTGGCAACGTCCGTTCCGACAGGCGTATTTGCAGCAGCACCGGAAGTACAGACATCACAGGAAAAAGCAGCGGATGAGAACGAACTGAAGCTGTGGTATGACGAAAAAGCTCCGAACAGCTATGATGGCTGGGAAAAATGGTCCCTTCCGCTTGGAAACAGTGGGATCGGAGCCAGTGTATTTGGAGGCATTACACAGGAGCGTATCCAGTTAAATGAAAAATCACTCTGGTCCGGAGGACCTTCCAGTTCCAGAAATTACAACGGCGGAAACATTGAAACAACCGATGTAGATGTAGATGTAGAGGGTACACAGACCAAAATGAAAATGAAAATGAGTGAGGTAGTAGAAAAGATCCAGCAGGCATTTGCGGCAGGAGATACCAAAACAGCAGATTCGCTTTGCGCGAAACTGGTCGGTGTCAGTGATGATGCAGGTACAAACGGATATGGTTATTACCTGAGCTATGGAAATATGTACCTGGATTTCAAAGGTATCACAGAAAGCTCTGTCAGCAACTACAAAAGAGCACTGGATCTTCACACAGCTGTTGCAAGCGTAGAGTATGATTACAATGGCACACACTATGTAAGAGAAAACTTCGTCAGCTATCCGGACAACGTACTGGTGACAAGACTGACTGCAGCCGGCGGAAATGGAAAGCTCAATTTCGATGTCAAGGTAGATCCGGACAACGAAAAGGGCGGCGGAAGCAACAATCCTGGAGCAAATTCTTATAAGAGAGACTGGAATACAAAAGTAAACGGCGGTGAGATCACGGTTGCCGGAACTCTGAAAGACAACCAGATGAAATTCAATTCACAGACGAAAGTGATCGCAGACGGGACTACGACAGATGGTACCGATAAAGTAACGGTTGAAGATGCAACAAGCGTTACGATCATCACTTCCATTGCAACCGATTACAAAGATAAATATCCAAAATACCGTACCGGTGAAAGTGCAGAAGCACTGGATACCAGAGTTGGCGGTTATGTAAGCCGTGCAGCAGCAAAAAAATACGATAAACTGAAAGCAGACCACATCAAAGATTACCAGAATATTTTTGAACGTGTAGATCTGGATCTTGGTCAGATCCCGTCCGATAAGACAACGGATGCACTGCTTGCAGCATACAAATCAGGCAGTGCAACGGAGGCAGAACGCCGCTATCTGGAAGTTATGCTGTTCCAGTATGGCCGTTATCTGACGATCGAATCTTCCCGTGAGACACCAAAAGATGATCAGTATCGTGAGACACTTCCTTCCAACCTTCAGGGTATCTGGGTAGGAGCGAACAACTCCGCATGGCATGCTGACTACCATATGAACGTAAACCTTCAGATGAACTACTGGCCGACATATGTCACCAATATGGCAGAATGTGCAGAGCCGCTGATCAACTACATCGATGCACTGCGTGCACCTGGCCGTGTGACAGCAAAGATCTATGCAGGCGTCGAGAGCAAAGACGGCGAAGAGAATGGTTTCATGGCACATACACAGAACAACCCGTTTGGATGGACATGTCCGGGATGGGATTTTAACTGGGGATGGTCACCGGCAGCCGTACCGTGGATCCTGCAGAACTGCTGGGAATACTATGACTTCACAAGAGATGCCAATTATCTGAAAGAGAAGATCTATCCGATGATGAAAGAGGAAGCTACTCTGTATGACCAGATCCTGATCGAAGATAAAGACGGCAAACTGGTATCTTCTCCGAGCTATTCACCAGAGCATGGACCAAAGACAAGCGGTAATACATACGAGCAGACACTGGTATGGCAGCTTTATCAGGACACCATCGAAGCAGCAAATATCGTTGGTGAGAGTGATACAGCCAAAGTAACAGAATGGAAAGAAAAGCAGAGTAAGCTGAAAGGACCTATCGAAGTAGGCAAGAGCGGACAGATCAAAGAATGGTATACAGAAACTACCTTTAATCAGGACGCAAATGGCAATTCACTCGGACAAGGTGCTGGACACAGACATATTTCCCATATGCTGGGACTGTTCCCTGGTGACCTGATCTCTGTAGATACACCGGAATGGCTGGCAGCAGCAAGAGTTTCCATGGAAAAACGTGTCGATAAGACAACCGGATGGGGCATGGGACAGCGAATCAATACCTGGGCAAGACTTGGCGATGGAAACCATGCTTACAAACTGATCACAGACCTGTTTGACGGCGGTATTCTTACCAACCTGTGGGATACTCACGCACCATACCAGATCGACGGTAACTTCGGAATGACTTCCGGTGTGGCTGAGATGCTGCTTCAGAGTAATATGGGTTATATCAATCTGCTTCCTGCACTTCCGGATACCTGGAGCGATGGTTCTGTAGAGGGACTGGTAGCAAGAGGAAACTTTGAGCTTTCCTATGACTGGAGCGACGGAAGCCTGAATCAGGCACAGATCGTTTCCAACAAGGGCGGAGAATGTCAGGTACAGTACTCCGGTATTGCAAAAGCAACCATTACCGATGCGGAAGGTAATGTTGTAGAAGCAACAAAGGTAGACGGAAAGACAAACCGTATTTCCTTCAATACAGAAGCAGGTAAAACTTACATCATCAAAGTTCCGGAAGCACCAAAGAATGTAAAAGCAAACTATTACGGCACGAGCGGTACAAAAGTGAACTGGAGTGCAGTAGAAGATGCAACTTCTTACAATGTATACCGCAGTGAAAACGGAACGACTTTCGAAAAAATTGCTGAAAATACAAAGAGAACTTCTTTTGTAGATAAAAAAGCATTTACAGATGTTTCAGCAGTCAGCTACAAAGTGACAGCTTGTTACGAAGACAAAGAAAGTGGCGACTCCAAAGTGGCATCAGTAAAAGATCTGACACAGTCAAGTGAGAAACTGGCACATGATGGCTGGAAGGCAACCGCAGGAAGCGAAGAAAATGCAGGAAATGATGGACCGGCTTCCTGGGCGATTGATGGTAATACAACAACTATATGGCATTCTAAGTGGTCAAGCGGTGGTACACATCCGGATATTGCAAATGATCAGAATAATGAGTTTACCATTGATTTTGGTCAGACAGTAACGGTAAACAAATTTGAATATGTACCTCGTTCTTCAGGAATTTCTGTAAATGGTATTATTACGAAATACAAACTGTTATACAGTACTACAGAATCAGGAGATGATTTCAAGGAGCTGACAAGCGGCGAGTGGGATGCAGACAAGACCGTTAAGACGGCAACATTTGCACCGACTGAAATGCGAAGAATCCAGATCCGTGCACTGGCAACCCTGGATGATACCGCAACAAAGAATCAGCACGTGACAGCAGCAGAATTTAATGCTTACAAATACGTTGCAAATACACCGGTCATGATCGATACCGATGCGCTCTGGAATGCAGTTCTGGCAGCACAGGACAAGGATCTTAGTATCTACACTGATGCAACTGCAAAAGCATATCAGGATGCACTGGATGCAGCAAAAGCAAAACTTGCTCTGGAACTGGAAGATGATATGACTCAGGAACAAGTGGATAATGCACTGGCAGCACTGACAGCAGCAGAGGGTAACCTTGAAAAGAAACAGGAAGTACAGTATGCAAAACTGACCGGACTGACCGGAGTAGCAGACAGTCAAGAACTGACAGGTGAGCCAAATGGAAATGGCCCGGCTGCAAAAG
>URUU01000035.1 GCA_900551235.1 uncultured Lachnospiraceae bacterium | reverse complement strand
AGACTTGTTATTACTCACCACTTGCAGAAGTGGGAGTCTTCTCGACTGAGATAAACAGTTTACTAAAAAACAATAAAAAATTGAATAAAATCTATAGAATGAAAACAAAATCTATAGAATGTGTTATGGAAAGGATCGGAAAAAACTGATAGTCTGTAAGAGAAAGAAAAACCCGAAAACCGGTGCGGAAACCACCGGGATCTATAAAAAAGAAAGGATGGGAAAGGGAATGAAAGAACACAGACAACTCAGAAAATTCTGGTCCTTTTTACTGGCGTTTGCCATGGTGTTTACCACGGCAGTCGGAAACATCGGATCAGTCGTTGTGGCAGCAGATGATGATACGTTTGTAGAAGTCACTGTTCCAAACGGAGATTTTGAGTCCGGAGAAACGGCATGGACGTTTACCGGTGATATCCAGGATCTGGATTATTACTGGAGATTATTTCAAAGTTCTGCGATGACAAACAACCTAACCACCATGTATGAGGTGTGCAGCAAAAAGAACACAAGTGTAACGAAAACTTACAAATGTTCACAGACAGTGACAGGACTGGTGCCGGGTACTTATAAAGCATCCATCGATGCAACCGGCGGAAATGATCCGGGAACCCATACCACCACACTGACAGCAGGCGGAAAGTCCGTCGCAGTCACACCAAATAAATGGAATGAGTGGGTGACTTATACAACGGATACCTTTGAAGTTGGCGAGGACGGGAAATGCGAGATCAGCATCGACAGCACGGTGACCGGTCAGTACCTCGATATGGACAACGTAAAACTTTACCGCAAATCCGAAGCAGAACCAAAGACGGTAGATAAAGTTGCAGATATCACAAAGAAAGTGACCGTTGGAAGTACGTTTCGTGTACCGGAACAGGCAACCGTTCTGTATACAGACGGAACAAGTGCACTGTTTGATGTGACATGGAACAGCGATGAGCTTGCAAAGGTAGATACCGCGACCGCAGGCAAGACGTTCACGGTAAACGGAAAAGTTACCGTGGAAGAGCAGGAGTACGATGCGGTGCTGACCGTAGAGATCCTGGATGCATCCGGTCTGGTACAGGAGATTCCGGAAGATGCACTTGGATCTGTAGATTTCGATGCAAACTGGCAGTTCTATCTGGCAACCAGAACACCGGAAGTCGCTGACGGCGGTTTCGCTGCAGCAGGTGTCAAGGATGCCGGAGATTACACAACGGCTGAGATCATTGATCCGGAGTTTCAATGACCTCGGATGGAGAACGGTAGATGTTCCGCATGATTTCAGTATTGAAGGTGAAAAAGTAAAGAGTTCTTCCGATGCACAGGCTTATCTGGAGGGCGGACTTGGTTATTACCGTAAGAAATTTACCGTACCGGCATCTATGGAAAGCAGCACAACCAATCCGGGAAGAAGGATTACAATTGATTTTGAAGGCGTTTACCAGAACAGTGTTGTTTATTTAAATGGTGAAAAGATTGGAAGCTATCCAAGTGGTTATACCGGATTTGCCCTGGATATCACAAACAAAGTAAAATATGGCGAAGAAAATGTACTGGTTGTAAAAGTACAGAATATGTCACCGTCCGGTCGCTGGTATACAGGAAGCGGTATCATGCGTCCGGTACATCTGCTGATCGACAATCAGGCACATTTCAACCGCAACGGTATTACACTGACAACTCCGACTCTGGAGGACGATTATACAGCATCCAAAACAGGAGCACTGAATGTAGAAGCAAACGGTTATTCGGACTCTACAAACTCCAATGTTTATATGGAAGTAACTGTGCTGGATGCAGACGGCAAAGAAGTAGCAAAGAAGAGTACAGAGAAAACAGCAATCAACCCAAGTACTGCATTTACCCTGTCTTTGAAAGACAGAGATGCTGTTGAGGTTTCCAATGTAAATCTCTGGTATCCGTGGAATCTTGGTACCCCGTATCTGTACACCGTAAAAGTAGATCTGTATCAGGAGATCAATGGTTCTTCCGATGGCTATCAGCTGATCGATACCGAAGAAACCGAATACGGATTCCGCTGGGTAAAAGTCAAAGAGACGACCAGTGATCCGACAAGCGGTGGCTTATATGTAAACGGACAGTATACAAAAGTTCAGGGTGTTGACCTGCATCACGATTCCGGTGCATTGGGAGCAGCAAGCTACAGCGACGTCTATGACCGTGAATTTGACAAACTGATGGCAATGGGTGTCAACGCATACCGTACTTCTCACTGCCCGCCATCCAAACAGGCGATCGAAGTCTGCCGAAGAAAAGGTATCCTCGTGGTAGAGGAAGCTTTTGACGGATGGGGAAGAGCAAAAGCAACGTATGATTTTGGTAATTTCTTCTTCCAGGAAGTACCGTCTGACTGGGCAGGACTGAAACCGAACGGTTATACACAGCTCCCGACACCGGGCGTAAATTACGATGGTGCAAAACTGACCTGGAGTGACTGGGTTGTACAGGAAATGGTAAACCGCGATAAGAATGAACCTTCTGTGATCGCATGGTCGATCGGTAATGAAGTCCGCGGCGTGGGCAGCAAACCATCCTGGTATGATGTTTCCAAATACGATCTGCTTGGTGTAAATCCAAGTGCCATAAATGAATATACCGAGGCAGTTCGTCTGATGGGCAATGTCAATGCAGCAGACGGCACCCGTTACGTGCTGATGGGTGGTGACCAGGAAAGAAGTGTTCCGGCAGCAAATAAGGTATGGGGCTATGTAAATCAGGTACTGGACGGATATGGACTGAACTACAATACAGCAAAATCCGTAGACGGACTGATCAGCAGATACTCCATCGGTGATGGCACACTGCTTGAAAAAGCAACAAAAACCTTCTTCTTCGAGTCCGAGTCTTCTTCTCAGACTTCATCAAGAGGTGTTTACTTAGATCCGCAGTTTACAAACACCGGTATCAACCAGACTCCGGGCAAGCGCGGCGGTTCCAACTACGACAACGACTTTGCAGCCTGGACGATGTCCAATGAATACGGACTGAAAAAAGACCGTGACCGCAAGAGCTTTATCGGACAGTTTATCTGGACCGGATTTGACTACCTCGGCGAGCCGACACCGTACAGTGTTTACCCGGTAGGTGTATCTTCTTTCGGTACGATCGACACCGCAGGTTTTGCAAAAGATTCCTTCTATTTATATCAGAGTCAGTGGACAAGTACTCCGATGGTACATCTGCTTCCGACCAACTGGGATCAGTGGCATGACGGCGAAGAAGTAGAGGTCTGGGTAAATACAAACCAGCCAAGTGCAGAGCTGTTCTTAAACGGCGAGTCTCTCGGTAAGAAGAGCTTCGATGAAAAAGAAACGGCTTATGGCAAGAAATACTATGAAACATCAGAAAAAACACAGGACGACAAGACCTGGGGAGATGACACCAACCCTGGCGGTTATACCAGCAGCGGAGCAGTTCTTGATGACGGCGAATTAAATTCCGGAAAACTGCATCTGACCTGGAAAGTTCCGTATCAGGCAGGTACACTGGAAGTAAAAGCGTACGACAAAAACGGCAAAGTAGTGGCAGCAGACAGTGTAAGCACATCTTCCACACCGTATACCATTTCGGCAGTGGCAGATAAGACCGTTCTCAAAGCAGACGGAACCAGCCTTTCTTATGTAGAATGTACCGTAGTCGATGAAAATGGAAATATGGTACCGGATGCAGATAATCTGGTGAAGAAGGTACGTACCCTGAAAGTAGCAGCAACCGTGACAATAAGCGGTGAAAAAGTGAGCGTAACATCAATCGCAGCAAATGCATTCAAAGGCATGAAGAAACTGGAGAAAGTAACGATCGGAACAAACGTTTCCAGGATTGGCAAAAATGCATTCTCAGGCGATGGCAAACTTAAGAGCATCCAGATCAAGAGCAAGAAACTGACTTCCGTAGGAAAGAGGGCACTGAAAAATATCTCTGCAAAAGCAGTCATCAAAGTGCCGAAGAGCAAAAAGAAAGCTTACACATCCTTGCTGAAAGGCAAAGGTCAGAAAAAGAGCGTAAAGATTAAATAGGGTAAGCATAAGAGTTTTATAAGTAAAGAAATACACCGCACGTTTCCATGCGGTGTATTTCTTTGACAAAAAACGACAGGACCAAACAAAGCAGTCCTGTCGTTTTGTTTTTGATCTTTTACTTTTACTCTGTGATGATCGTTCCGGTTTTGCCTTTCAGTGCATCAATGGCATTTTCCAGGTTTGTGATGATCGCAGAGCGTCCTCTTCCGGCTGTGATGAAATCAACGGAAGCACAGATCTTTGGAAGCATGGAATTTACACCGAACTGATCCGCAGCGATATGTTCTTTTGCTTCTTCTGCTGTGATATGCTCTAAAAATCTTGGGTGCTCGGTATTGCGGTCGATGTCCACCATCTTATCGTTTGTGAGGATCATCAGGATATCGGCATCCACACCTTCTGCGAGCTTTCCGCTTGCATAGTCTTTTTCGATGATGGCACTTGCACCTTTGAGTTCATTGCCCTGCTGCAGAACCGGAATACCACCGCCGCCGCAGGCAATGACAACCTGATCATTCTGAACCAGTGTCTTGATCGCATCAATCTCCACGATACTCTTTGGCATCGGAGCAGCGACAATACGGCGATAACCTTTGCCAGGTTCTTCTTTGACATAGTTACCCTTCTGTTCCTCTGCTTCTGCTTCTTTGGCATCCATGTAGCGGCCGATTACTTTGACCGGATGATGGAAAGCATCGTCATAAGGATCTACGATCACCTGCGTCAGGATCGTAGATACGGTTTTGAAGATGCCGCGTTTTAAAAGCTCGGCACGGATCGCATTCTGCAGGTCGTAGCCGATGTAACCCTGGCTCATGGCAGAGCATACCGACATCGGTGCAACGGTGTAATCCGGATGTGTTTTTCCGAATTCATTCATAGCTGTGTGGATCATGCCGACCTGTGGTGCGTTGCTGTGTGTGATTACAAGCTGATAACCTTCTTCCACCATATCAGCCAGTACAGAAGCAGATGTTTTGACAGCCTTTTTCTGCTCCGGAAGTGTTGTGCCAAGGGCACGGTGTCCAAGAGCGATAACAATTCGTTTTTTCATGCTCAAATACCTCGTTTCTTCCTTTAATATAAGTTAAGTAAAAATGTATGCAGGCATCCATTTTATGTCCATTTGTCCCTTTGACGCTCCAGAAGGAGTTATCCTAAAATGAGTCACCATCGATTTCTACGTGCCGCGGGCACTCTCGAAATCGATGCAAACATTCGGAATCCGCGTATTTACTGCGTAAATAGCTGCTTCCTCATGTTTAGCGGGTTTCAAGTTCAAACGTCTTATCTTGCAAGCAAGAATGACGTTTTGACCTTGAAACTCTTGGCTTCATTTTAGCAGGGTACAGCAAAAAAATCAATAAGAAATAGTGGGAAAGTGTACAAAAAGTCTGAAAAATACATAGAATAAATATAATTATAAAATAACAAAAAATAATTTCAAAAAGTGCTTGACAAATTGGAAGAGAACGCCTATAATAAAGACAACAAAACAAAAGAGAGAAAACAAAAAACAAGGAGGACGGTCCAATGAAAACATAGCACCGCAAACGATAAGCAGTCATTCAACTTCAGTGATTAGGAAAGCGAAGGGCAGAGCCAAAAAAACAGAGGGAATGAGAATCAATAAAAGAATTTAAGAAGAGGAGGTACAGTCCACCAAAAACATAAATCATATCTGCTTTTGTAAAACACAGAAGTAGACAGGATACAAAACAAAAGAAAGGTAATAAGTCCAATGGAAATAGCAGAACATCATTAACAGGGGATATGTTGACGAGAAAGACATATCTCCTGATTTTTTTGATTTACGGGAAACTGCTTTCCTGTAAAGTAAAAAGTTTTTGACAGCAACATTCATTCATAACCACATCCGTCTGTGCATAGTATGTCCTAAGAGGTGAGGACATTGCAGGGTGCAGACGGATTTTTTAAAATATTTTCACGTTCGATCAGACAGATCTTAAAAAAAGCAAAGCTGGATTTTGAAGCACTTCAGGAAATAAGGATGCGGATCGACCGTCCGCTTATGGTTCGGCAGGGCGGCGAAGAATATTCCCTGACGGAAGAAGGGGAGCTGGTGCCATGCCGGAAGGTACAGGAAGCAGGAGAAATCAGTAAGATACATTATGTAAACCGCTGTGAGCTGATGGAGACGATGGAATACATTGCCGGGTATTCACTTTATGCCTATGAGGACGAACTGCGGCAGGGATTTCTGACCATTCAGGGAGGACACCGGGTAGGGGTGGCAGGAAAGATCCTGATGGAGGAAGGAAAGATCAAGAGCATCCGCTATATTTCTTTTCTGAATATCCGACTGGCACATCAGATTGCAGGATGTGCGGACAAAGTGATGCCCTTTATCATTGAAAACGGGGAAGTGTGCCATACACTGATCATTTCACCGCCCTGCTGTGGGAAAACCACACTTTTGAGGGACGTGATCCGTCAGATTTCCAATGGAAGTGCATCGTGTCCCGGAAAAAACGTCGGGGTTGTGGACGAGCGTTCGGAAATTGGCGGTGCATATCAGGGAGTACCGCAGAATGATCTGGGCATACGTACCGATGTCCTGGACTGCTGTCCAAAAGCAGAGGGCATGATGATGCTGATCCGTTCCATGTCACCGGAGGTGATCGCAGTGGATGAAATCGGCGATTACAGTGACAGCAAGGCGATCGAATCCGTGCTGAACTGCGGATGCCGCCTGATCGCAACCGTGCATGGAAGTTCAGTGCAGGATATTGAGAAAAAACCATTGCTCCAGAAAATGGTAAAAGAGCATGTATTTGACCGCTATATTATTCTGAGCGGCAGAAAACGGACAGGAGCGATCCAGGGCATTTTTGACGGCAGAGGAACGAAAATGTTCGGGGAGGAGGAATGTCTATGCTGAAACTGCTCGGCGCAGGACTTACGATATTGAGCTGTTCGGCGGCGGGATTTCTGATCTGTGCAAATATGAAAAAAAGAATACGCACACTGGAAGAACTCAGAAGAATGACAGTGATGCTTTCCGCCGAGATCCGCTGCGGCGGGGTTCTTTTGGAAGAATCCTTCGCCGGGATTGCCGGAAGGGTGAAACCTCCGGTACAGACGTTTCTTCTTCATTTGCAGGAAAAAATGAAAGAAGGAGAACAGGGCAGTTTTGCAGAATTATTTGGCCGGCAGGTGGAACTGGATTTTCAGGATTGCGGACTGAAAAAGTCAGATCTGGAAAGCCTGAAGCTTCTGGGGAGCAGACTTGGCTATCTGGATCTTGAACAGCAGAAAAATACACTGGAGTATTATCTGACGCAGGTTGGTGATGCCTGGACACAGGCATGGAAAGAATACCGGGAAAAAGAGAAGCTGTTCCATTACCTGGGGATCAGCGGCGGTGTATTTCTGGTGATCATGCTTTATTGAGAAGAGGGGAGATGAAATGAGTGTCAATCTTCTGTTTAAGATCGCGGCGGTGGGGATTCTGGTCTCTGTGCTTGGCCAGGTATTAAAACACAGCGGAAGGGAAGAACAGGCATATCTGGCAAGCCTTGCCGGACTTGTGATCGTGCTTTTCTGGGTGCTGCCCTATATCAGTCAGTTGTTTGAGAGTATAAAGGAGTTGTTTGCACTGTGATCAAGATTGCGGTTCTTGGAATTGCAGGGATCTTACTCTCTCTTTTTGTAAAAGATACCAAGCCGGTTTTTGCAGTATTTATCAGCATGACGGCGTGCATGCTTGTGTTTTTCTGCTCCATTGAAAAGCTGCTGTACCTGTCAGGGATCTTGCAGGAATTGCAGGGCTATGTAAATTTAAAAGATTCCTATATAAAAATCCTGCTTAAGATCATAGGTATTACCTATGTGGCAGATTTTTCGGCAAATCTGTGCAAAGATGCCGGATATGGAGCGGTTGCCGGACAGATTGAATTTTTTGGAAAAATATCAGTACTGGCGGTGGGGACACCGGTACTTCTGGCGTTGTTTGAAACCATCCAGAACTGTCTGCAATAAGGAAAGGCTTATGGGAAAACAGAAAACATATGTGGTGCTGCTTTTGTGCTTTTTTCTGCTGTCCGGTACTGCGGTATCGGCAGCATCGCGGACGGAAGATACCACGCAGGAAGATTTTTTGGAAATGAAGGATTTTAAGCTCAATGAGGTGGAACAAAGTCTGGAGGATCTGAGCGATGAGAGAGGCTTTCACTTTACCGATGCACTGCGCAGTCTGTTAAAGGGAGAGATGCCGGTCAGTGCAGACACCCTGAAAACGCAGATTTTCTCTGCTTTGTTTTCAGAGTGGGACATACAGAAATCTATGGCAGTACGTGTGTTTTTGCTGGTGATCGTGGCGGCACTGATCCTGAATTTTACGGATATCATGGAAAAAAGCGGTGCTGCTATGATAAGCTTTTTTATCATATATATGTTACTGGCAACACTTCTGATGAAAGCATTTTCCGGCATGAGCCAGATGACAGAACACACACTTGGAAATGTGGGCGGATTTATGAAAGCACTGATCCCATCGTATTTTGCAGCGGCTGTATTTGCCGGAAACAGCGCAGGGGGACTGGCATTTTACGAATCTGCACTTCTTTTGATTGCACTGGTACAGTGGGTGCAGAAAAATGTACTTCTGCCGGCGGTGCAGCTTTATGTCTTATTTCTGCTGCTCAATCATCTTTCACGGGATGACCGTCTTTCGAAAATGGCAGAATTGTTATACACACTGATCGAATGGACGAGAAAAACACTTCTGGCAGCCGCCATAGGATTTCAGGTGATACAAAGTCTGATCATGCCGGCAGTGGATGGCCTGAAAAATGGTACGCTGAACCGCGTGGCATCGGCGATACCCGGTGTGGGAAATGTGTTTGGAAGCGTCAGTGAGACCATCTTAGGTGCGGCTGTTCTTCTGAAAAACGCCATCGGAGTCTGCGGGATGATCGCCATTTTGCTGATCTGTCTGACGCCTGTGTGCCGGCTTGTACTCTGCACACTGCTTTACAAAGCGATGGCAGCATTTATACAGCCGGTCGGTGATAAAAGGCTCAATGAATGTGTGGCGGCAGCGGCAGAGGGCGCTTCTTTGCTTCTGAAGATCATGCTGTCTGCCAGTATGCTGTTTTTCCTGACGATTGCCATAGTAACGGCATCGCTTGGAAAAATCTGAAAAGAGGGGAAAATGGGGAGCGTTCTTGGATGGGTAAAAAATGTGATCTGTGCACTGTGCCTGATACAGCTTGCCGAGCAGATCTTGCCGGATGACCATTATAAGAAATATATACGATTCTTTTGCGGCCTCTTGTTTCTGATCCTGCTGCTGACACCGCTTACCGACCGGGCGGGACTGACAACGTTTTTTGAAAAACAGTGGCGCACGGCACTTCTGTCGGAATCCTGGGATTCGCTGCAGATGGAACAGGAAAATCTGGATGATCTGCGAAGCAGAACGATCAGCGAAGCATACAAAAAAGAAATCGAACGGCAGATCACGGAACTGGCATCCGGCGAGGGGATGGAAGCGGTGAGCGTACAGGTGCAGCCTGCAAAAGAAAATGCGGCAGAAATACAGAAGGTCACGATCCGGACACATGCGTCTGGCAGCAGCGAAAATGTGCAGCAGATGCAGGAGCAGATCCGGCAGCAGCTTTTTGACATTTATCAGATAGAAAAAGAAAAGGTAGTCTTTTTGGGGAGTTGACGGTGGCAGATGAAAGACAAAAAGGATTTTTTTGCAGTCTTCACCGGAAAAAAGGGCAGTCCCATTCTGATCGGTCTGCTGACCGGCCTGCTTCTGCTGGTGGTCGCATGGCCGGATGGGAGCAGGAAAAAAACGACGGAACAGGATGCAGTGACCGTGCAGGGCAGCAGAGCGGATACACAGCAGCAAAGTGCTGACCAGAGAGCGAAAGCACTGGAGCGCAGACTGGAAAACGTACTTTCACAGGTGCAGGGAGTCGGGAACGTAACGGTCATGATCACGCTGCGCACGCAGGGGGAAAACATTGTGGAAAAAGACAAACGAACTTCACAGAACAAAAGTACCCAGGATGCGGAGAGCAGCGGAAAAAGCAGTGCGGACGCATCAGAGCAGGAAGAAAATACGGTTTATGAAAAGCGGGAAAACGGCGAAGAGCTGCCGTATGTCAAAGAAGTAAAAGAGCCGGAAGTGGCAGGTGTGATCGTTGCGGCAGAAGGCGGAGAAAATGCACAGACAGCGGCAGATATAACCGAGGCGGTCATGGCATTATTTGGAATCGAAGCGCATAAAATCAAAGTAATGAAGAAGGTTTAAGGAGGGGGAGTTGTGAAACATATGTGGAAGAAAAACCAGATCATTATCACAGCCCTGGCAGCACTTGTCGCAGTAGCCGGTTATCTCAATTATTCAGGTACAAAACTGGGAGAAAAAGCAGTGCCGACTGCGGTAAGCGAGACGGAAGCAGATCTTACGGACATGGACAGTCTGGATCAGGATATTACCCTGACAGACTCGGCAGACGGAGAAGTTTACCTTGGCAAAGAAGAAACCGCAGAAACGTCAGATCTGACGGATGCGTCCTTAAGTGAAGACGGCAGTGCTTCGACGGACACCGCTTCCGGTGAGATCACAGAGACACCGGGCGAAGCAGTACTTACCAGCAGCGGCGGAGGCAGCAGTTTTGCAGCACAGGCAAGACTGTCAAGAGAACAGGTGCGTGCCAAAAGCAAAGAAACACTTCTGGAGATCATCAACAACGAAAACGTAACAGAAGAACAGAAACAAAATGCGGTCAATGATATGACCAGACTCACCGAAACCGCAGAAAAAGAAGCCGCGGCAGAACTTTTGCTGGAATCCAAAGGATTTAACGATGCAGTGGTCAGCATCACGGACGGAACGGCGGATGTGGTGGTCAGTCAGAGCGAACTGACCGATGCCCAGCGGGCGCAGATTGAAGATATCGTAAAACGAAAGACAGAAATATCCGCAGAAAATATCGTGATCACCACAGCACAGCCGGGTGAGTGAGAGAAAAGCAGCAGTGTGCGAGAGCATGCTGCTGTTTTTCTCTCTTGCAATGAATGAACTTAGTGTGTTAATATAAAAGACGAGAATGTAGAAAGAAAAGTCAAACAAGGCAGTACAGCTCTGAGTACAGGAGAAAGCACCGTGAGAAAAACAAAAATAAAAAGAATCGAAGAATTAAATGATAAATATCTGATCCTGAATGAAAAAGAGATGAAGTTTTTGCGGAAATGCCTTAAAAGCAGAAAACAGGATGTCCGGTGGACGGCAGCAGAAATTCTGGTTGGCTGGTATACACCGGAGAATGAACGGCTTCTCTATAACCTGACATATGACAAAGCAGAATTGGTATGTGTTGATGCAACAGATTCTCTTTGTATAGGGAGAACAAGGAGAAGTCTGAGCCGTCTGCGTGATCTGATGGCAGATAAAAGGAGTCGGGTGCGGGGGTATGCCGTTTTGAGTTTTTTTCAGGTGTGGGTGAACTGTTTTTCGTGGAACGAAAAGAGTATGAGAGCATATCTACGTTTTGCAGAAACAATGGAGGCAGAAGAAAAAAAGACCTGGGTAAGGCTGTTTTATGAGGAAAATAAAATTCTGACAAGAGGGAAGAAAGGATTTGACCGTCTTTTCTATATGTTAGAGCATAGCAATGATTATTATGTAAAAGTAGCTGCGATTCAGACGGCTAAGGATATGAGAAGTATTTTTAATCAGCAAGAAATCAATGCTGGACTGGAAAAGGCGGTTGACAGCCTGGAATATGAGTATCAGAAAGAAGATATTAAAAAATACATCCAGACAAAAGAACAGGTCAAGATACTGCTGCTGGATCAGGAAAACAGTGGAGTCACCCAGCTTCTGGAATACATGGGAGAGGAAGAGACAAAAATGTACGTCCGTTCCGCGGGACTGCATCCTTCCGGAAAGATTGAGAAGTGGGTACTGGATATCCTGATGAAAGAAGATGACATCACACGTTACCAGTGTTCTTCACCGATAGAAGAACTGTGTACGTATGATTACCTGGTTCCGGTAGGAATCCATCTCGATGAAAAAGCATATCCATTTCAGAGAATTTATACAGGATATCAGGATTTTGACAAGAAACAGATCAGCCGGGACGAAGCAAAAGAGATGATATGCCAGATAGAAGCAGATCTGGAAAAGAAAAGCGAATCATTTACGGTTTCCTAAAAAATGTTAGAGGAGAAGAAAGGCAATGAAAGTATACGCAAAATTCAGAATAGATATTGATAAGGAAGATGAATCCATTTACACGCAGAAAGTAATAGATTTGATGCAAAAGCTGGGATGCAAGGCAGAGAAACTGTACAGTTCCATGGAAAGATATGCGTTTACCGTGGACATTGAGGAAGCAATCTACAGAGAACTTATGGAATTACAGAAAGAAATTGACCAGGTATTTCAGTACAATGAAGATTCCGAAGAAGATGACGATGAATTACTGGATATCATAGAACCAGATATCTGGTGCTCTTATATGCCGGAGTATACACCGGAAGAAGAGAAAAATGCAATCGGATATTATATTGATCTGGCAGGATATGAGTTTGAAGAAAATGAGAAAAAGGAATATGAAAGTCTGTGTCCGGAGTGTGAAACTTTTTTCCAGACCAGAGAATATATCTTTAAAAAGAAAAAGCAACTGGAGGATCTGAACAGAAGAAAGGCAGTATTTACCCGACCAGGACAGTTGGATATGTTTGCTACTATTCCAATGTATGAATATCTTGTAGAAAAAGGAATTTCCGAGAAGAATTTTATTCCGGCATATTACAGCGGAATTTTGAAAAAAGTTGCAGGGTATCAGTTGAGAGCAGAAAATGTACTGGAAAAAGGAGCATTTCAATGTGAAAGCTACCGGACAACAGAAGCATGCAGCAGCTGCAAAAAAGTGCGGATTCAAAAAGAACCAGACCGGGGATTTCATAATATTTATCTGGATACGGAAAAACTGGGAAACTGGGGACATATCAGCGCAACATATGAATATACTTGTGGACATGCAAGAAGAATCTTGATCTATAGCCCGGAAATGAAAGAATGGCTGACAAAAGCAGACGAAAAATTGATCATGTATCCGGTATTTCCTTTGGAGATGAAGGAAAAAGGGATAATAAAATCATAAACGACAGATGGGAATAGGGGGATACCGTGATAAAAACAAAAATAAAAAGAATCGAAGAATTGGATGATAAATATCTGATCTTGAATGAAAAAGAGATGGGTTTTTTGCGGAAATGTCTCCAAAGCAGAAAACAGGATGTCCGGTGGACAGCAGTGAAAATTCTGGTAGGATGGTATAGTATCGAAAATGAAAGCCTGCTGTATCATATGACTTATGATAAGGCTGAATTGGTATGTGTTCATGCAGTTGATTCCCTCTGTATTGGAAGAACTAGGAGAAGTCTGAGCCGTCTGCGTGATTTGATGGAAGATGAAAGGATATTGGTGCGGGGATATGCCGTCTTAAGTTTTTTTGATGTATGGGTAAATTGTTTTTCGTGGAACGAAAGAAGTATGAACGCGTATCTTCGTTTTGCAGAAACAATGGAATCAGAAGAAGAAAAGACCTGGGTAAGGCTGTTTTATGAGGAAAATAAGATTCTGGCAAGAGGAAAAAAAGGATTTGAAAAACTTTTTTATATATTAGAGCACAGCAGTAATCATTATGTAAAAGCATCCGCAATTCAGACAGCGAAAGATATGAGAACTGTTTTTAATCAGGAAGAAATCAATGCCGGACTGGAAAAAGCGATTGACAGCCTGGAATATGAGTATCAGAAAGAAGATATTAAAAAATACATCCAGACAAAAGAACAGGTCAAGATACTGCTGCTGGATCAGGAAAACAGTGGAGTCACCCAGCTTCTGGAATACATGGGAGAGGAAGAGACAAAAATGTACGTCCGTTCCGCGGGACTGCATCCTTCCGGAAAGATTGAGAAGTGGGTACTGGATATCCTGATGAAAGAAGATGACATCACACGTTACCAGTGTTCTTCACCGATAGAAGAACTGTGTACGTATGATTACCTGGTTCCGGTAGGAATCCATCTCGATGAAAAAGCATATCCATTTCAGAGAATTTATACAGGATATCAGGATTTTGACAAGAAACAGATCAGCCGGGAAGAAGCAAAAGAGATGATATGCCAGATAGAAGCAGATCTGGAAAATGGAAAGGAATGTAGAGAGTGCAGGTTATAGCAACGGTGATGATTGCAGTAACAGAAAAATGCAGGAATGATATAAGAGAAAAAATAGAGCAGATCATGCGAAAAGCAGGAGCAAAAGAAGAGTGGGCGATTCTTTCGGGAGTGAAAACGACATATTACCAGTTTACAGGAAACCAGAATGATCCACTGATAAAAATGTATTTTGAACTGAGCCGGAGAAGATACCGGGGCGTTGGATGCTGGGGGATTTCCTATTATCCACAGTATACACCGGAAGAAAGAAAACAGACAGCCGGATATTGGCTTCAGGGAGGAATTATTTGTTATGTGACAGACAGATATGACAAATACAGCAGGAAATGGTGCGATGTATGTCATGATTATGCAGGAAAGAAAGAACCGATGCTGCTGAAGAGAAGTAAAACGATGGAAGCCGAAAGAATGGAAAAAAAGATCTATCAGACGGCAGGATTTGCAATGGGCGGTGAGTTTCTTGTCTCAGAAGGAATGTATCAGTATCTCTTGAAAAATGGAGTTTCCAGGGAGAATTTTATACCGGCATATTTTGGTGGCAGAAAAAAGGAACTGGCATGTTATCAGATAAAGCCGGTACATGTCCTTCCAAAGGGAAGTATTCAATATGGAAATTGTAAAGAAACACCGATATGTCCCAAATGTGGAAATGGAAGGCTGGTAAGAGAAACAGCTTTGGAACATTATGAAGGATCGTATCTGGATATGACTCAAATAGATTTCACAAAAGATTTTTACGAATCATTCGAATATGTTCAGGGATGTAAAATGACGATTGTAAGTCCAAAAATATGGAAGTTATTGAAAGAAGCGGATAAGAAGATCGATGCGTTTCCATTATTTCCACGAATCATGAAAGAAGGAATGGAGCAGTCGGCAATGCTCTGAGAGGAAAAAATGGAAATTGATGAATTTAGAAGATTTGTTGAAAAGCAGAAATCTTTCCTGATTTTCGGGAAAAAGAAGATGTATGAAATAAACATTACGTGGCTTAAGAAGAAAAAGCGATACCTGGTTCATATGGACAAAGATTATTTCTGTAAAAGCAGCGAAGAAATACTGGAATTGTTCTATTGCGGATATTCTCTGGAAAAATGGATAAAAGAAGGAGAAGCTCTGCTGTGTATCCGGGATGAGAAAGCGGAAGAATTTGCAGTTCAAAAGTATATAGCTTCTTACTACCAGGAACGATGCAGGAAAAAGTTAAAGCAGGGATATCGTAAAAATACGAGAGAGACTTTCTGGGAGTTTATAGCAAAAAGACCGGAAATATTAAATCAAAATACCGTGAAAGTGATATCTGAAAGCGAATTTAAAAACGCATTAAAACAGGCAGACAGTAAAACTCCGGGGTATATGATTGGAAGTAATGGCTGGTTTGAGGATTCTTTTCATGCAGGAGAAATGAAAACATTAGCCATGTATGTGGAAAAGTATCTTGAAGTGCTGGATTTTAGCATGATTTTCAATGAAAAAGGTGGTATCTTGCAATATGTTACTTCAGATGATGGCGAGGTAGAGAGGGTATACTGCCGTTTGATTTGAGTAACTGCAATTATTCGGTATAGGTCGAAGAATAAAAATCTAAAAAAACTGTAAAATATCAAGATGACTCCTGTCATTTATAAAAAAGTATGTTATGATAGAAAACATAAAATCAAATAGGAACATTCTGTTCCGGGACTGCCATTTGAATCTGGCATGTCAGAATCCCTAAATGTTGAAAAAGCTAACAGAATATTTTATAATGACAGGAGAAATGAATGGAAAATGAACTTTCAAGAGCCATAGCTTCGGCAGATGTGAAAGTACGTTACGATACACAATGCAAACGTGTTTTAAGTCAGAAAGAAATCCTTGCACGGATTCTGGCACGTACAGTCAGAGAATTTGTCGGAATGTCTATAGCAGAAATCATACCCTGCATAGAAGGGTCACCGGAGATAGCAACGATATCCATTGATCCAGGGAAAACAAATCAAAAAAGAGGACTGCATATGGAAGCAGGGCAGAGGATTGCAGGACTTGCAAATGAAGATAAAGTAGCAGATGAAGGAGAAATCTATTACGATATTCGATTTTACGTACATATTCCAAATGAGGAAGGACATATTCGAATGATTGTAAATCTGGAAGCGCAGAAATCATATTATCCAGGATATGAGATCGTGACAAGAGGAATTTTCTATGATGCCAGGATGATTTCAGCACAGCTTGGAACAGAGTTTGAGCATTCCAAGTACGATGATATGAAAAAGGTGTATTCTATCTGGGTTTGTATGCAGGCGCCGAAGAAGATTGGAAATGCAATATCAGAATATTCTATAAAAAAGCAGGATATTATCGCCGGGCTGCCGGACAGACCGGGATCATATGATAAGTTGTCGGTGGTGATCATTGCACTAAACGAAAAAGTGGAAACGAACGATGAACTTCTTGGAATGTTAAATACGCTGTTTTCGGAACAAAAAACTTATCAGGAAAAGAAAAAAGAGCTGGAAGAAATATATCAGATGAGAATGGACAATGAGTTGGGAAAGGAGATGAATCTTATGTGTAATTTATCAGATCTGGTGATAGAGCGTGGAATTGAGAAAGGGATTGAATCTGGAATTGAACAGAAAAATTACAATCTCGCACAGATGATGATTCAGGAGGCGGAACCGACGGATAAAATCATGAGGTATACAGGGTATTCCCTGGAGAAGATAAAGGAGATCGCACAGGAAATGGGAAAAGTCCTGCCGCTTGCTTGACAGCTTGAAGCTTGCTTGTTAAAATAGCGGTTGTTTGAACGCAGATCGCGAAGCGGCTGCGTTTATGAGCAAGATGAGCAGGCAGTGAAAATAGATTGCGAGTATCGGATCTACAGATAATAAGCAGTCTTACAGGATAAAACAGACCAAGAGAACAAGAACATGGAGGAAGTACAGTGGCTGATATAGCAAGTGAAATTAAAAGAAGAAGAACTTTTGCGATCATTTCGCATCCGGATGCCGGAAAAACGACGTTGACAGAGAAATTTCTGCTGTATGGAGGTGCGATCAATATGGCAGGTTCCGTAAAGGGAAAAGCAACGGCACGCCATGCAGTTTCGGACTGGATGGAGATTGAAAAAGAAAGAGGTATTTCGGTAACTTCCTCCGTGCTGCAGTTTAACTATGATGGCTTCTGTATCAATATTCTGGATACACCGGGACATCAGGACTTCTCTGAGGATACGTATCGTACGCTGATGGCAGCGGATTCGGCGGTTATGGTCATTGACGCTTCCAAAGGTGTAGAAGCACAGACCAGAAAGCTTTTTAAAGTCTGTGTGATGCGCCATATTCCGATTTTTACCTTTATCAATAAAATGGACCGTGATGCCAACGATACCTTTGATCTGCTCGATGACATCGAAAAGGAGCTTGGCATTGCGACCTGTCCGATCAACTGGCCGATCGGCTCCGGAAAGAATTTCAAAGGTGTTTATGAGCGTGGAAGCCAGAAAATTACGGTGTTTGCCGATACCGAAAAAGGTACCAAAGAAGGCGAGGCAAGAGAAATCCCGCTGGATTCTCCGGAGCTGGATGAGATCGTGACAAGTGACCAGAAAGCACAGCTTCTCGAAGAAATCGAGCTTCTGGACGGAGCAAGTGCAGAATTTGATCAGGAGCTGGTCAGCAAGGGAGAACTTTCGCCGGTATTTTTCGGATCTGCACTGACCAACTTCGGTGTGGAGATCTTCCTGAAACATTTCCTGAAAATGACCACTCCGCCGCTTCCAAGAACAGCAGATATCGGAGTGATCGATCCGATCAAAGAAGATTTCTCTGCGTTTGTATTTAAGATCCAGGCAAATATGAACAAGGCACATCGTGACCGTATCGCTTTTATGCGCATCTGTTCCGGTGAATTTGATGCCGGCATGGAAGTTTACCATGTACAGGGCAACCGCAAACAGCGTCTTTCCCAGCCGCAGCAGATGATGGCACAGGAACGCCATATTGTGGATAAAGCGTATGCAGGAGATATCATCGGTGTATTTGATCCGGGTATTTTCTCAAT
Organism: uncultured Lachnospiraceae bacterium; assembly: GCA_900551235.1. Taxonomy (GTDB): domain Bacteria; phylum Bacillota; class Clostridia; order Lachnospirales; family Lachnospiraceae; genus Hominisplanchenecus. The sequence continues at coordinate 6,981 of URUU01000035.1, read as the reverse complement.
CGGTGATACGATCTGCATGCCGGGCAAAAAGTTTGCCTATGAAGGCATTCCGACGTTTGCACCGGAGCATTTTGCGAGAGTGCGCCAGGTAGATACGATGAAACGAAAACAGTTTGTCAAAGGTATCACACAGATTGCACAGGAAGGTGCGATCCAGATTTTTCAGGAGTACAACACGGGTATGGAGGAGATCATCGTCGGAGTTGTCGGTGTTCTGCAGTTTGAAGTGTTGAAATATCGTCTGGAAAATGAATACAATGTGGATATCCGTATGGAAACGCTGCCGTATGAATACATCCGCTGGATCGAAAATAAAGAGATTGATCTGAATAAGCTGGTCGGCACTTCGGATATGAAGAAGATCAAGGATCTGAAGGGCAATCCGCTGCTTCTGTGGGTAAATTCCTGGAGCATCGGCATGACACTCGACCGAAACGAAGGACTGGTGCTGACGGAGTTTGGAAGAAATTAAAAAAGCTTTCCAAAATACATTCCTGGTGGTATAATAGTAAAATCAGAGCAACTGTAAGCAATGCAAGTGAAACAGTTACGAATCAGCATGAATAAGACAGGAGGTTTTGCGTCATGGAAAAAGAAGAAAAGCAGACCGGATACACACTGGAAGACGGAAGTATGGGACAGGTTCAGATCGCAGATGAGGTTGTAGCGATCATTGCAGGACTGGCTGCTACCGAGGTAGAAGGTGTTGCCAGCATGGCAGGCAATATTACAAATGAACTGGTGAGCAAACTTGGCAAAAAGAGCCTTTCCAAAGGAATCCGTGTGAAAGTGGAGGACGGAGTGGTAAGTGTCAACGTGGCACTGAATATCGCATATGGCTACAGCGTTCCAAAGACCTGTACAAAGGTTCAGGAAAAAGTAAAAGCTGCGATTGAAAATATGACAGGCCTGGAAGTTGCAAAAGTCGATATCCAGATTGCAAATGTGAGCATAACAAAAGAAAAATAGAAACCTGTAATCAGAGAACAAAGCGTAAAAGTCCGTTCCCAAGGCGTACTTAGACTCCGGATGGTGATCGGATTTTTTACGTTTCTTTTGAAAAATACCGGAGGGTAAAGTGACAAGACGAGAGGAACGCGAACACATTTTTAAACTGCTCTTTCTGATCGAGTTCTATAAGGAAGATGAACTGGAACAGCAGGAGAGCATGTACTTTGAAAATCTTTCCGATGCAAAGGAAAAAGACAGAGCATACATTCGTAAAAAATACGAGAACATCAGGGAAAATTTAGGACAGATCGATGAACAGATCACAGAGGTAGCCAAAGGCTGGAGAACCGAGCGTATGGGAAAAGTAGAGCTCACACTTCTGCGCCTGGCTGTTTATGAAATCAAATACGATGATGACATACCGACAGGCGTTGCGATCAACGAAGCGGTAGAACTTGCAAAAATATTCGGCGGAGAAGGATCTTCTGCGTTTGTCAACGGAGTTTTGGCAAAACTGGCATAGCCGGAAGAAAAAGAGGTGCTGCGTGCAGAATGTCTATACAGTAAGACAGATCAATGCCTACATCCATTCGATGTTTACACAGGATGTAGTACTTCGCAATCTCTACATGAAAGGTGAAGTTTCAAACTGTAAATATCATACATCCGGACACATTTATTTCTCTCTCAAAGATGAGAGCGGATCGATTTCCTGTGTCATGTTTGCCAGTGCCAGAAAGGGACTGGCTTTTGGCATGAAAAATGGTCAGCAGGTGATCGTGCTCGGCAATATCAACGTTTATGAAAGAGATGGGACTTATCAGCTTTATGCAGCGCAGATCCTTCTGGATGGGGCAGGACTTTTATATGAAAAGTTTGAAGCATTGAAGGCAGAACTGGAAGAGATGGGAATGTTTGATCCCCTTTATAAAAAGCCCATTCCGAGGTTTGTAAAAAAGCTTGGAGTTGTGACGGCACCGACCGGGGCAGCCGTGCGGGATATCATTCAGATTTCCAAAAGACGTAATCCGGGCATCGAGATCATCCTCTGTCCGGCACTGGTACAGGGAGACGGAGCAGCACAGAGTGTGGCAAAAGGCATTGCCATGCTGGATGCCTATGGTGTGGATGTGATCATTGCCGGACGGGGCGGCGGTTCCATGGAAGATCTCTGGGCATTTAACGAAGAAGAGACGGCACGGGCGATCTTTCAGTGCGAGACACCGGTGATATCGGCGGTTGGTCATGAGACGGATACGACGATCGCAGACTATGTGGCAGATCTGCGGGCACCGACACCGTCAGCAGCGGCAGAACTTGCAGTTGTGGATATTGCGGCACTTCAGACGGAATTTTTCCGTCAGAAGCTGCGTCTGACTGAGAGCATGATGCGCAAACTCGAAGAAAAACGGCAGGAAACGGCACGCAGGGCAAGGCTTTTAAAGCTGCTCGATCCTAAGACCAAAATGCAGGATAGCAGACACCGCCTGCTGGATGCACAGGGCAGGATGGAGAAGGCGATGCAGGAAAAGCTGATGCAGTATCAGGCACAGGTGGAAGCTTACCGCACTGCACTGGATACGGGGATGAGGCAGCACCAGGAGGATATCCGGCACCGGATGAGTCTTTACATTGAAAAGCTAAAGGGGCTTTCACCACTGGAGAAACTGGGGCAGGGATACGCTTATGCATCCCATCCGGATGGAAGAAAGATCATGCAGACAGCAGATGTCAGCGTAGGTGACAGGATCTGTGTCTATGTATCGGATGGAAGATTTTCCGCAGTGGTGAGTGAGATCGAAAAGGAATCCAAGCGATGAGTGGATGGATCAGGAAAAGAGCAGATGAGGTGTAAGATGGAAAACGAAGCAAAAAAAGAGCTGACGCTGGAAGAAGCTTTTCTGCGGCTGGATGAGATCATAAACAGACTGGAAAACAAAGATACGACACTGGAAGCTTCTTTTGCAGGATATCAGGAAGGCATGGAGCTGTTAAAGCATTGCAGCCGGCAGATCGATACCGTAGAAAAGAAGATTCTTGTCTTAAACGAAGAGGGAGAAACGCATGAATTTTAATGCAGAGATGGAAAAACGTCTGGAACAGGTACAGCATATTCTGGAGAGGTATCTGCCAAAAGAAGAAGGATTTCAGAAAACGGTACTGGAAGCGATGAACTACAGCATGTATGCAGGCGGGAAAAGGCTGCGGCCGATCCTGATGCTGGAGACGTACCGGCTGTTTGGCGGTCAGGGTAAAGTTATAGAGCCATTTATGGCGGCGATCGAGATGATCCACACACATTCGCTGATCCACGATGACCTTCCGGCACTGGACAACGATGAGTACCGCAGAGGACGCAGGACAACGCATGTGGTCTATGGAGAAGCCATGGCGATCCTGGCAGGCGATGCCCTGCTTAATTATGCATATGAGACAGCCGTGCAGGCTTTTGAGCTGGAACCGGAGAATACCAGGATCGGAAAGGCACTTGCCATCTTAAGCCGGAAAACGGGTGTTTACGGAATGCTTGGCGGACAGTGTGTAGATGTGAAAGCAGCAGGGAAAAATATTACCAGAGAGAAACTGGATTTTATTTACCGGCTGAAGACCAGCGCACTGATCGAGGCATCGATGATGACCGGAGCGGCACTTGCAGGGGCATCGAAGGAACAGATACAGCAGATCGAAGCGGCCGCAAGGGACATTGGACTGGCATTTCAGATACGGGATGACATTCTCGATGTGACCAGTACGGTGGATGAGCTTGGCAAGCCGGTATTCAGCGATGAGAAAAACGAAAAAATGACGTATGTAACGATCGAAGGTATCGAAAAAGCAAAGAAAGATGTAGAGGAGATTTCGAAACGTGCCATCTGTGCATTGAAATCCATGGAAAAAGAAAATGAATTTCTGGAAGAACTGGTGATAAGCCTGGTTGACCGGAAAAAATAAGGAGCGGTTCCATATGGTATTAGAGAAGATCAATCATCCAAATGATATCAAAAATCTGGATAAAGAGGAATTGCCCCTGCTTGCAGAAGAGATCCGGGAGTTTCTGATCCGGACGATCAGCGAAGGCGGCGGACATCTGGCATCGAACCTCGGTGTGGTAGAACTTACCATGGCGATGCATCTGGTGTTTGATCTGCCGGAAGACAAGATGATCTGGGATGTCGGACATCAGGCATACACACACAAACTGCTGACAGGGCGCAGGGAGAACTTTGCCAGTCTGCGCAAGTTTGGCGGTATGAGCGGATTTCCGAAACGCTGCGAGAGCAGCTGCGACTGTTTTGACACCGGGCACAGCTCCACCTCCATATCCGCGGGGCTTGGTTATGTGGCAGCAAGAGATTTGCAGGGGGAGGATTATTCGGTCATCTCCGTGATCGGTGACGGCTCTCTGACGGGGGGCATGGCATACGAAGCCATGAACAATGCGGCAAGACTGAAAACAAATTTTATTATCGTGCTCAATGACAATAACATGTCGATCTCGGAGAATGTCGGCGGCATGTCGGAGTATCTGGGAAGTCTGCGCACAAACGATGCCTATCAGGAACTGAAGCAGGGGGTTACGGACACCTTGAAGAAGATTCCGGTGTATGGAGACCGTGTCGTTCAGAAGATCAAGCGCACCAAAAGCGGCATCAAGCAGCTTTTTATTCCGGGTATGCTGTTTGAAGAGATGGGGCTTACTTACTTAGGACCGGTGGACGGGCACAATCTGGACCGACTGATACGCGCATTTCATGAAGCACGCAAAGTGAATGGGCCGGTGCTTCTGCATGTGTTTACCAAAAAAGGAAAAGGTTATGCACCGGCAGAGCGTCATCCGGCAAGATTTCACGGGGCAGAGCCGTTTGATATCAGCACCGGGGTTCCGCTGCATAAGCGGGCAAAAGCAAACTATACGGATGTATTTGCAACCGTTATGCGCAAACTGGGGGACCGGCAGGAGAATCTGGTGGCGATCACCGCAGCCATGCCGGACGGAACGGGACTGAAGCGTTTCAAAAATGTATTTCCGGACCGCTTTTTTGATGTCGGGATCGCGGAGCAGCACGCTGTGACGTTTGCAGCAGGACTTGCCGCGGGCGGTATGCTGCCGGTTGTTGCGGTCTATTCTTCCTTTTTGCAGAGGGCATTTGACCAGATCGTACACGATGTCTGTATCCAGAACCTGCATGTGATCTTTGCCATAGACCGTGCAGGGCTGGTAGGGAGCGACGGAGAGACACATCAGGGGATCTTTGACCTGTCTTACCTGTCGCTGATCCCGAATCTGTGCGTGATGGCACCGAAAAACAAATGGGAACTTTCGGATATGATGAAATTTGCAGTCAGCTACGATGGACCGATCGCACTGCGTTATCCGAGAGGAGAAGCGTATGACGGGCTGATGGAGCACCGCGCACCGGTCGTTTACGGAAAGAGCGAGCTGCTCTACGATGAAGAGAGGATCGCATTGGTGGCTGTCGGAAGTATGGTGAAGACAGCACATGAGGTGCGTCAGAACCTAAAACGGAAAGGATTCGAATGTACACTGATCAATGCAAGATTTGTCAAGCCGCTGGATGAAGGACGTCTGCTGGAGCTGACAAAAGAACATAAACTGATCGTAACGCTGGAAGAAAATGTTCTGGATGGTGGATTCGGAGAACATGTATCGGAGTTTTACGAGGAGATCGGAAGCGATGTCCAGGTACTGAACATTGCACTGCCGGATGCCTATGTTGAGCATGGCAATGTAGAAGTTCTGAAACAGGAATGTGGCATTGATGCAGAAACCATAGAAAAGAAAATCATTGCGGCAGCGATGGGACTGTAAGTTTCCGGCTGCCCGCTGTAAAAGGAGTATAGATGAAAGAAAGACTGGATGTGCTGCTCGTCCAGCGCGGACATGCAGCATCAAGAGAAAAGGCAAAGGCAGTGATCATGGCAGGATGTGTCTATGTCAACGGACAGAAAGAGGACAAAGCCGGTTCCATGTTTGACAGTGCAGCCGAGATTGAAGTGAGAGGAAACACTCTGCGCTATGTAAGCCGCGGCGGACTGAAACTGGAAAAGGCGATGAAGAATTTCGGCGCAGAGCTGGAAGGAAAAGTCTGTATGGATGTAGGAGCTTCCACAGGGGGATTTACGGACTGTATGCTGCAAAATGGTGCAGTGAAAGTATATTCTATTGATGTGGGACATGGCCAGCTTGATTGGAAGCTGCGCAACGACGAACGTGTGGTCTGCATGGAAAAAACGAATATCCGCTATGTGACACCGGAAGATATCGCAGAGCCGGCAGATTTTTCTTCGATTGATGTGTCGTTTATTTCCCTGACAAAAGTACTGCTTCCGGTAAGGAATCTTTTAACTCCGTCCGGGCAGATCGTCTGCCTGATCAAGCCACAGTTTGAGGCGGGCAGAGAAAAGGTAGGGAAGAAAGGCGTTGTACGCGATCCGGCTGTTCATGAAGAAGTGATCGAAAAAGTGATCGCCTATGCAAAAGAGCAGTATTTGAGGCCGCTTGCACTGGATTTTTCTCCAATCAAAGGACCGGAAGGCAACATCGAATATCTCCTCTATCTGCAGAAAGAACCAGAGGGAAGTGAGCTTTTGGAGACGGAGCTTGATGTCGCTGCGGTGGTAGAGCAGGCACACGGAACGCTCGATAAATAAGGCTGGATAAAGATGGACAGATTTTATGTGATTTCAAACAGTGCGAAAGATCCGGAGGGAAAGATCGCACATAAAATAAAAGCCTATCTGGAGGCAAAAGGCAGACGATGCCTGCTGCAGGAGTGCAGCGGAAAAGAGAGTCCCCGCTCTTATAAATATACGAATGCCAGTCTGATACCGGAGGACACAGAGTGTATTCTGGTTGTCGGAGGGGACGGTACCCTTCTTCAGGCAGCAAGGGATCTGATCGAACGCAACATTCCGCTTCTGGGGGTGAATAAGGGAACCCTTGGTTATCTGGCGGAAGTGGACGGAGAGGATATGGAGACGGCACTGGACCGCCTGATCGAGGGGAAT
>URUU01000034.1 GCA_900551235.1 uncultured Lachnospiraceae bacterium | reverse complement strand
GATTTTCTTTCTGAAGGTTCTGGCGTTCTGATTCATGCTGTTTCTATTCTGCTTTCGGATTCCTTTGCACCTGTCCACATCCTCCGTAAATTCTTATTTGTCACACAGCACTTTAAGTTCTTTTTGTGCTTCGAAATATTCTTTAAACAATATCGTATACATTCCAAGTTTTTTAGCTGCTTCAATGTTTGCGGCATTATCATCAATAAACACACATTCTTCCGGAATCAGGCTATATTTCTTAAAAAGACTCTGATAAATAACCGGATCTGGTTTCAGACATTTTACTTCGTAAGACATAATCCCACCATCCATCAGATCGCGGAAGTCCAGGTCATTTCTGGTATATTCGCAGGTAAAGGAACCGTAATTGGAAAGATAATAAAGCTGATATCCCTGCTGCTTCAGAGAAGAAAGCCAGTGCCTGGTGTAAGGAAAACGGGTAATGCAGTCACCAAAGTGAGCAAAGACCAGATGGATATCCTTAGCATATTGCGGGCAGGAATCCATAAAAATCTGTTCTATTTCCTGATAGGACAGTCGGCCTTCATCGACCAGATTCCAGTTTGGATTCAGGAACATGGCTTTTGCAATCGCTTTGGTTTCTTCTTCCGGAAATTGAAAAGAAGCAAGGTAATCCTCCCAGTCAAAACGAACAAGAACTTTTCCGATATCAAAAACAATATTTTTAATCATAAGAGAATCCTTTCTTTAAGTGTATTTGAGAGTTTTATCTCAGTCGAGAAGACTCCCACTTCTGCAAGTGGTGAGTAATAACTAGTCTTTCTCAGTGGGAGTACAATCTCCGACTGAGATAAACGCTCCGCGAGGGCACACATTGTCCAGTGGACAATGGTTTTGTGCCGACCGGAACGAAGTGTAGAATGTGCAGTGATTCTGCTTTAATCCTGAAACGCAATCTGATAATAATCAATCATTGCTTCCTGTGCTTTCGGAACTCGTACAACCACCACATATGTTTTCACGATTGCCGGATAGGACACGCCTGGTTTATCCATGTTTCCGCTTCTCTCGATCTGGATTTCACCGACCAGTTTTCCTTTTGCATCGAACTTTGTTACCATGGCCTTATACTTATAATTCATATATGGTGAAAGCAGCTGCGGAACAAGCACGATGCTCTTTTTCCTGAAATTCGTTCCGGCATACTGTTTTTTTAACATTTTTCTGAGGCCTTTTTCCTGCTTTTTCTTCAGCACCGTCTGGAACTTTTTAAATTCTTTTTTGGTACGAATCGTTTTCTTTTTGATTCGCCAGGAATCATTTTTCCACTGGTAAATGGTTCCGTTCGTTTTGCATACCATTTCTTTTTTTACAACATTTTCTGCCGCCGCTTTTTGATTTTTTCTGTCCTTTGCTGCTGCCGGAACCCCTGCCAGCAAGACCATAGCAAACAGCAGACATATCAGTCTCATCTTTTTTCTTACATTGTTTCTCATTTGCTACACTTCCCTTCTTTTTATAATATTACATTTTTTATTTCTTTTTCACCTTCAGAACGGTATTGCAGACTACCTGAACGTTTCTCTTCTGCTCTTTACTGTATTTGTAAAGGTTTACCTGAACTTTTGCTCCGCCCCATTTTTTCAGGTTCAGCTTTTTCAATTTGAAGTATCCGTTCTTATCTGCCTTCACGCATTTGGTTGTCTTTCCTGTTTTCAGATTTTTCAGTTCAACGTATGCTTCCGGGAATGCATAGCCGGATATCTCTTTTGTTTTTACAGAAATCTCGGTTTTCTTTTTCGGATTTACCAGCTTGATCGTGCGTTTTAATTTCTGGAACTCTTTCTGATCTGACAGCCATGCCTTTTTGTTTTTACCGCCTGTCAGAAATCTTTTCGGAAGTTTGGCTGCCAGTTCTTTTTCGGAAAGAAGATTATCTGAAAAATCGCAAAATATATACTTCAGTTTGCTGAACTGTTTCAGGTTCGGTAAAGTCTTGATTTTATTGCAAAATGCATATATCCGTTCCAACTTTTTCAGATTTTTGATTTCTTTTATATCTGTCAGTCTGTTTTCTGAAACACCAAGCTCTTCCAAATTTGTCAGTTTTTCGATCCCTTTCAGGTTCTTGAGTCGATTTTTTCCGACTTCCAGTTTTTTAAGCTTAGTGAGATTTTCAATTCCTTTCAGGCTGGTCAGCTGATTACCGTATGCATAAAATTCCTCCAGATTTACTACACTTTCAATCCCCTTCAGGCTGGTCAGACAGTTATCATAAACCATCAGATAGCGAAGATTCTTTAATCCCTGGATTCCATCCAGACTGCGGATCTTATCTCCATCAAAAGTAAGATAGACCAGCGATGGCAGGTTTGCTACTTCTTTTATGCTTGTGATACCGCTATACGATACATTCAGTGCATCAAGTTTTTTCAGTCTTCCATCCAGACCTTCCAGACTGGAAAGCTGCCACTGATCCTGGATTTTCAGAGTTTCCAGATTTGTCAGATAACCGATTCCTTTCAGGCTTTCCATAGGTATTTTTTTATAATCGACAATTTCCAGTTCTTCCACGCTGGATGCTTCCTGCTCTGTAAAAGTATCGGTACTTTGCTTGCCAAGTACCTTCAAGATATTCTGATAAAGCACCTTATCCGGAATACCGCTCTCATTGTTTTCGATCACATCCGTCGGTGCTGCATGTGTCTGGATCATCGGCACCATCATTACAAACATACTGGCTGCCGCTATCATCGCCGCTTTTTTCAATTTTTTCATTCCCATCCTTTTTCCTCCTTGATATTTGTTTTTCGTACTTCGTAACTGTAATATATCTTTCTTTTAAAGAATTGTCAATGCTTTTTTGCTGCATTTTTGCGTATTTCTGATAGTTTTACATTTTGTTTACGTTTCTTTGTTGTTTTGTTTGTACAAAATACATTTCAGCTTTTTGGTATTTTAGGCGTATCAATATTCACTTTGCTTAAGATCGCATTCGAATATCCATTATCGTTCACATACTTTTTGATCTTTATCATTTTATAGGTTGCTTCGTCTGTATATATCTGTTTTAAGGCTGTAATTACATCTGAGCCATCACAAAATAAATTGTTCTCCTGTAAGTCTTTTAATGCAGATTCTACTACTTTTACCGCTGTCTGATAGCGTCTGTGATGATAGCTAGTATCATCTGGACGTGTTCCATTATTATAGCTATGTCCAATAATAGTTCCGTCTTTTTTCGTAGTCGAATGTGCAAAGGCATCTGTTATAATATGAAGACCACATCCATAAAGAAAATATTTTCTGTTTTCCGGTGTATCTGTTGTGAGTAGCGTACTGTATTTGCTCTTTAATCCATTGATATCTCTTTTTAACTGTTTAAACACGTCTTCTGATAATCCAAAATAATCTTCGTACGTAACACCTGAAGCAATAACTCCATTTTCTGTAGCTATATCCGTTACCATTTCACATGCTGCTACATAATTGATTTCATAATGCTCTGTATATTCTTCCCATTTTCCATGCCACCGTGAATTCTTCTTTCCACTCTGCCATCCAGATGCCTCTCGATCCGGATAAACGATTCCTTTTTTAATATTATCGATTGCTTCTGTAGTAAAACCAGCAGCCCCTTTATCAACGGTTGCTTTATGATCTGTTCCTGCCCATCTGCCTTCTACGTATGCCTGATCTTCACTGATCTCTTCAAAACGCTCCGGTTCCTGCTGATTTTCTTCCAGTCGTCTGGAAGCTTTTCCCTGCTCTTCGTCAAAAATCTTCTCAAATTCTTCATAATTTTTCAATGTATTTTCAGCATCCAGTAAACCACATTCATTAATATTATCGATCTGTTTTGCACTCTGTTCGATAAGCTGTCGTACAAATTCATTGCTTTTATTTAAATCTTTTTCCCATACCAAAGAAGCCACTCCGACAACATGAGGTACGGCAATACTTGTTCCGTGTGTTACAGAAGTTCCGTCAAAGAAACCTGACACTTTTACTTTCTCTCCCGGTGCTGCAATTTCAAGCTCATCTCCTCTGTTGCTGAAATCGCTGATATTGGCTTCTTCATCTGTCGCTGCAACTGCCATTACTTCCTCAAAGGCTGCTGGATATTCAACGCTTTCTCCTTCATTTCCGGCTGCACCGATCATTAAGATTCCTGCATCATAGGCATCTTTGACAGCCTGTTCTAAAGCTGCGGAATACACATTTGTTCCGAAACTCATATTTATAATATTGATATTATTTTCTATACACCAGTAAATTCCTCTGATCACCCGGCTGAGTGTAGCTGAATTCTCTTTATCCAAAATTTTAACGGAATATAATTCCACATCAGGATTAATACCCTTAATGTCGTTTTCTCCATTTGCAGCAATAATACTTGCAATTCCTGTTCCATGTCCTGTCATATCCTGGAAGATTGGAAGAATATCCTCGTCCTCTTCTACCAAATTTACGCTTCCGGCAATGTCGATTCCTGTTACATAGTCAATACCGGAGTCTAATACTGCCACTTTGATTTTTCCGTTCGCATCTTTACTTACATCCAGATTTTCTGCACTGATCGCCTGAAGATTCCATTCCGTTTTCTCTTTCTCAGAATCTTCTGTTTCTTCTGCTTCCTCTAAGCTCTTTTTCTTCTTTTCTTTGATTTCCTGTCTGCGTTTTCTTTTCTCTTCTGCAGAATATTCTTTATCATCTTCTTCACTTGCTTTCAGCAGAACATCTTCTTCAATAATCACATTCTCTTTTTTCTCAATCTGTCTTGCTTCTTTTTCTGTTAATGTAGCAACAACCAGACTTGTGTCACTTTCCAGTGTCTCTTTTTCTGCATCTTCCGGCAGTTCTGATCCCATTATTTCATATGCATCATTTTCTGCAAGAATAACATACTGTTTTTCCGCTTCTGTTTCTTTTGCTGCGACTGATATTGCTGAAGTATTCGTCAATATCATACTTGCTACCATAACATTTCCTACTACCTTCTTCCATTTATTCATATAGCTTTCTCCTTTCGTAATACACTACATTTATTTCATACTTCACGGTATAAATCCACTTTTATTTTTTGTCGAAGTATAAAATCTGTCTTCATGCTCCTGTCTTTGCTTCCCCCATTATCTTATCTCTCTTTATTTTCTCTTATCCACCAACTCCTTTCTTTTTTATTACTTATTTGTAGTATACTATTTATTTTATTTTTTGTCAATGGTAATATGCAAAATAACAAAATATTTCTTTCGATAAGGAGCAACGTTCCTACCCATTTCTGATAATATTTACAAAAAATCCCATCAGACATTTCTGTTTTTATCTTTTTTGTCCAATGGGATTTTATCACTATCCTCTATTTCTGTTCAAAGGGGATCTGGCACTATTATTTATGTGGACACGTTTTATTCGTAGTTCTGCTTTGTTCTACCTTATTTTTTATGTAACCACATTTTGTACATTGCTGGCAACTATATTCTATTATCGTACAGCCGCCCGCTGCATTTTTTTTATGTGTCCTGACTATTCCACTTTCAAAAGAATGGCTACATATCGCCTGCACACTTACATCTTCTTCTGAAAGATAGGTGATATTTCCAGCTTCATCCATAAAATAAGCATTCGTTGTGATAAACGGAATCTCTCCCGTTGGAATCCCGTCTACATACCAATCCGGTTTGTTCACAAGCTCTGTTCCGTCTGGAACAAAGACTACATCAGTCAATACTTCTCCAGCTTCAAGTTCTTCATCGTATACAACCTTCGGGCTTTCATATGCCAGTACCGGGATTGCGGTAGCTGCGGACATCAGCAGCAACGCTGCCAGCAAGATTCCTTTTTTCGTTTTCGGTTTTCTTTTGATCATTTTGATTCTCTCCTCCATATTATGATAACGGATCTTTCCTCTGAAATTCAGCACACCGGTATTGGAATCCTGCACTGCTGCATCCAGTATCCGTTTTCCATATTCGATACATTCTTCTCTTGTCAGTGACTGACATACTTGCTCATCGCAATGCAATTCAATGCACTGACGCACTTCCTGATAAAAAAGGTAAGCCAGTGGGTTCCAGAAATGGACTGCATTTACCAGAAAGGCAAGATGTGACCAGAAGGTATGGTGATACCTGATGTGTGTCATTTCATGTCTGGTCTGATACTGTGTTGCTTTTTCATCTTCGGACTGTGCGATCACAACGGTCGGACGCCTGATCCCCTGCGTAAAAGAACCGCATTTTTCCGGGACATATTTTATGGTTACATGATACTTCCTGGCAATCCGGCTGCTGGCATCATCCAGATTATTCTTTGGCTTCTGCCCCGGAATCCGGTGTGCCAGTCTGCGACATTCCCGATAAGTTTTCAGAAAATGCAGCATATAGATCAGAAAAACAACAATTCCTGTTATCAAAATATTTCGTTTCCAGGTTGCCATTTTTCCAAATGTCATATACCCGTCATTTCCTATATAAAATGTTTTTGAAACATCTTCCCATCGCACTCCTGTATTTACTTTCCGAAAGAGAATATCTTTGTCAGATAAGTCTCTTATCATTCTCTTTAACGGCTCTGACAGCAGCGGAAACGGAAGCAGATAAAATGCCATCACAAGTCGCAGCAGAATCCAGCGGCCGGATGCACTCAGTTTTTCTTTTCCTGTCATCCGGTATAGCAATTTATACGCAACATATGCTACGCTTCCGACCAGTCCCATATATATCGGCAAATCCCACATATTTCTTCTCCTTTGCTCCCTTATTTTCGCTTTATTCTTCTTTTTCGTCTAAAATTTTGCGGAGCTCATCTGCCTCTGTTCTGGTCAGTGATTTTCTTCTGGTGAATGCCAGCAGAAAGTTCTTCAGGGATCCCTGGTATTCATTCTCTACCAGATTTTCCGTCCACTGTCCGATCAGCTCATCTTCTGTGATCGCCGGATAATATAAGCGATAATTTCCTTTCTTGATCGCTGTGATCGCACCTTTATCTATCAGGCGGTTCAGAAGCGTATAGACAGTCTGCTGCTTCCACGTATAGCCTCTGTTCTCCAGCCAGGCTACCACCTCTCTTAATGTTACCTCTTCATGTTTCCAGATGTACTTCATGATTTCATGTTCAGAATCGGATAATCCATACCAACCCATTGTTTTTACCTCCTGTTATATTATATTCTTATAGTTCAGGAGCCGGTGGGATTCAGGCAGCTCCTATTACTATATCGTAATATAACTTTAGCAAAAACAGGTCCTCCGGTCAAGTACTATTTCTCTTTTTCTTGACCTTTGGACCTGATATTTTTTACATTTCCTGCTTTTCCAGCACACGGCAGGAGATCGTCCAGGATATGAAGGTAAGCAATGCGACCAAAAGGATTCCGGCAATGCCAAACAAAATTTTATAACTGCTGATGATCTGCCATAAATTTCTGCCCCAGCTACTGATTCCCTGCATGTACTGATCCAGATTTTTCATAATTTCAAAGCCCAGAACCAGAATACCAACCGTTGCCAGAATCACGATCTTTGATTTTTCTGCCCCGAATTTGATCTGTAATGGAACCAGCAGATCTGCAAGGAGAAGCACAATCAGCAGACATATCATTGTCTCTACGCCAAGGACACCTGCTGTCATTTCGCTTTTTCTAACCAGCAGAAGAATCCCACAGGCGATAGCTACGATCAGTGCGGAAACTGCTCCGAATCCGCATACAAAGAAATATTTTTCTGTTGCATAGTCTTTTCTTCTGACCGGAAGGGTAAAGAGAAAGCTGTTTCCATTGTCCATGCTGTCATAACTGATCGTGCTGATCGCAACGCTCGTCATCACGGATGCCATATAAGGCAGGATAAAGGAAATCTCCACACCTGACAGAAGCAGTAAAACTCCCATTCCAGCAAAGATCAGCATCATTTTTTTCTGATTTTTTATTATTCTGATATCTTTTTCGAACAATCCTCTCATAACGATACTCCTTTCCGGCTGCTGCCTTTTAACATGGTTTTCATCACTTCATCGATCGTTCCCTTTTCAATCACGATCTGCGGCATATTTTCCATGTAATATTGTTTCTGATCGGTGAGACAGCAATATCCAAAATCTTCTTTGCAGTATGCCAGAATATATTGTTTATCCAGTGCCGCAAACTCGGATTCAGTCACTTTTAAAATACCGTATTGATCCAGCAGAACATCGGTATCTTCGTGCAGACGGATTTTTCCCTGATCGATCAGATAAAGATCATCGCAGAGATTTTCCAGATCCCCGGAAATATGCGAACTGATCAGAATTGCCCGCTCTTCCTGCTCCATATAGGCACGCAGAGCATCCAGAATCCCCTCTCTTGCCATCACATCCAGACCGGAGGTCGGCTCATCTAGTATCAGAATTTCTGCCTGATGAGACATTGCCATCAGAATTTTCAGTTTTGCCTTCATTCCGGTTGACATTTCTTTCATCTTTTTATTCATCGGGATATCGAATGTTCTGCATTTCTCTTCGAAATCTGCTTTATCAAACCGATGATACATCTTTTTCAGGATCGCACCTGCATCTTCCGCTGTCAGAATATTCGGAAAGGTCGCATCGGAAAGTACCACTCCGATCTTTTCCCATTCTTCGTTTGTCAGCTGCTGCGGTGTCTTTCCCATCATCCGGATCTCACCGCCGTCTGTATGGATCAGTCCCAGTGATGCTTTGAAAATGGTCGTCTTTCCGGCTCCATTTGCACCGATCAGCCCGGTGATACTTCCACGCTTTACCTGCATCGAACATTCCAGTGAAAAATTTGCATATTGTTTTCTGACATTTTTTAAATCCAGCAAAATCTCTTCCATCCTCTTCTCCTCCTAATCTTCCAGGATCAGCTCAAACAGCTCCCGTATCTCTGCTTCTGTCATGCCGCAGCTCCTTGCTTTGCGGATCGCCTGTTCCAGATCCGTTTCTACTTCTTTTCTTTTTTCTTCCATGCGAAGCTCTTGATTGACTCCGGATACAAAGCTTCCTTTTCCATGCACTGTAACGATGAAGCCCTCCTGTTCCAGAGCATCGTAAGCTTTTTTTACCGTCAACGCACTGACCCTCAGTTCTTTCGCGAAGGTTCTCACAGAGGGAAGCATCTCCTCCTGTCTCAGTTCACCGCTTAAGATTTTATTCTTGATCTGTGTGCAGATCTGCTCATAGATTGGCTGCATGGAAGAATTGTTGATGATCAGTTTCATAAATTCCTCCATTTCTTTGCTTTTGTTGTAAACAGTATATAACAGTTTAGGACTGTTGTCAACTGTTATATACTGTTTGTATTTATTTTTTATTTACATCTGTTCAAGAATCCCTCTGACATTCTTGCTGCAAGGTGCACGTCATGCATCACATGACATATTCTTCTTATACAGGTATCAGAAGCACAAAAAACGTCCACCCGGAGATCTGCTCTCCGGATGGACGTCTGGATATTGATATATTTTCTCTATTTTACTTTTTTGCTTTTCACAGCGGAATCTTTGCCGTAATAAACTTTGCCTTCGGCTTTGCGATACGTGCGGACTTTGAAGTAACAGGTTCCTTTCTTTTTTGGCAGTTTGGTCACGAAAGATACGGTTTTGTTTTTGCTGATGGTTTTTATTTTTTTGTAAGTGCCTTTTTTCTTTGTGCTGCGGTAGATTTCGTAACCGGTAGCCTTGGATACTTTTTTCCAGGTGAGTCGGACTTTGTTTTTTCCGGCATTTTTGATGGATCTCAGTGTCGTTTTGGCCGGTGTATATTTTTTCTGAAGTGCTGCCTCCTTTGCGGCTTTCTCACGCTCTGCTTTTTCCTTTTCTGCCCTGTCACGCTCTGCTTTTTTCTGCGGATACTCTGCAAGCCAGGCGGACACTCTCTGCTCTGCCTGAGCAAACTGTTCTTTTGTGCTGTCCATATTGGTTACGATTTTCAGAACGTTTTTGTATATACCTTCCGGATCAGCCTTGTCATCTTTTGCCAGGATCTGTCTCATAAGTGCCAGATTTTTGGTGACGGAATCTTTGTTCGGCAGTTCCAGTGCTTTGATACCGCCTGTCTGATCATTTGGCTTATCTCCCAGGTCTGCACCGAGTCCGTAGAGTGTGAACTGATAACGCACCACATCTCCGTCTTTGGCTTTTACCCCGCCCATTCCAAGGCCCGGATTTTCGTTGTTTACGAAATAATACCATCCAGAATAATTGGAGTATGAAAACTCACCAAGCCCCTGCGTATCTTTATACGGATTCGACTTGTGTTTGTCATTGGTCGGTGCATCTTCTGACATATTTGAAATACACTGCGGAATATTCAGTACACCGCTGTCTGCATGGTCGATCTCTGCCAGATAGAATCCCATTCCGGTGTTCTGTGCATCGTAAGTATAGCCGTTTGCTTTCAGAAGTTTTTCGATGATATCTGCATAAGTCTCTCCGGCTTCAAAGGAAACTTCCGTCGGCTCGATCAGATAGCCCTGTCCAACGGTAAATTTTTCTACGGATGCATAAACGATTCCGCCCTTGTCCGATACAAACGTGGCTTTAGCACTGTCTGCGTTGTCTTCGCTGTCTTTAAACCAGATCTTTGCTTCTTTTTCTTCTGCTCTGACTGTCTGCATACCGGATGACGACAGAAATCCCATCAGGCATAAAACCATGGCAAGCAGAGCAGCAATAATATTCTTTGTGCGTCTTCTTATATTCAAAATATGGACTCCTTCCTATAAAACAGGAAGAAGTATGGAACACTCCTTCTGCCGAAGAGCGTATCCATACTCCTGTTTTTGTGTTTCTCTGTAACTTTATTTTACCTTAACTTTACGTATGGCAGAATATGCACCAGTAATGGTCTTTCCGTTGACTTTTTTATATGCACGTACTTTGTAATAGTAAGTTTTGCCCTTTTTCAGCTTTTTGTCTGTGTATTTTGCTGCCTTCAGGTTTTTCTTCACGCAAACGTATTTGCCGTTTTTACGCATGGAACGATATACCTGATATCCGGCTGCACCCTTGACTTTTTTCCAGGTCAGAGTTGCTTTTTTCTTTCCTGCTGCTGCCTTTCTGATCACAGGTCTGGCCGGTTTCTTAGCCGGTTTTTCTGTGGTCGGTGTTTCCGGTGTCTTATCCGTGGATGGCGTTTCCGGTGTAGATGGCGTCTCCGGTGTGCCCGGTGTTTCCGAAGTAGACGGCGTCTCCGGTGTGTTCGGTGTTTCCGGAGTAGACGGCGTCTCCGGTGTACTTGGTTTCAGGGAGTTCATATCCCAGTAGCCTTCTTCGGATGCTTTAAATCTTCTGTATGCTTCGTATGCTTCCATGATCTGGTAAGAAGCCATTGCATTGGCAACACCATTTTTCAGATGTGCATAACCGCCGTCTTTCACGCGGTAATTTTTCTCAAGCGTTGAGAAGATACTTTTTGATTCTGCTGCAAAACCTGCATCCACGGCATCCAGTTTCAGGGAGGCAAGTGCCAGGATAACCTGTGCAGCAGATTCGGAAGAAGTATAAGCGTATTCTTCGTCCATAGCATCTTTCAGATAAGCAAGTGCTTTGTCAACCGCCGTCTGTACTTTCGCTTCTTTTACATATGGTGCCAGTGCCTGCAGGATCATAGCAGTCATATCTACACCTGTTGATTTGTTGTCAAACAGGCCAAAACCACCGTTTTCATTCTGGAATCCAAGCAGTGCATCGATCATGGATTCTCTGTTCCATTTTGCATCTGCAGGAATTTTCTGAGAGGTTGCATCCAGTGCGATCAGTGTCCAGCTCAGTTCGTTTGAACCGTCTTCCAGTCTGTCGCTGCTGTACAGCATTGCTGCAAGATTTACACCGCCTACATTCGTGATATCTTTGCCCATAGCAGACAGAGTCAGTGCCACTCTTGCGATATCGGTCGGTTTCTGGTTTGCTTTCCATTTTGAAACAACAGAAACAGCACTCTGACCGTATGCTTCTTTTTCTGCATCGCTGATCGTCTGTCCGGTACGCAGTTTTGACATGATATACCAGTCGGATGCACCGCTGCATTCATATTTATAGTTCTGGCTGTTCAGGAAGGTGGATGCACTTGTGATACCTTCTTTTACAATCTGATCTATATCGACTTTGTCGGATACCTGGCTGTTATCTGTAACTTCACCGGCCTTCCGTGCCTTGATACGATGTGATGTTTCCTTCGGCGTCAGTATGCTGTCCGAATTCTGGTAAATGGAATTTGTCACCTGTACGATGCCGTCTTCACGGTAGATCCTGTTAAATCTCTGTTCTGTCGCATCAGCTGCTTTCACGACCCGGGCATTGAATGTGCCAGGAGCGATTCCGGTCAGGATCATGACAAACGCCAGAAGCATGGCAAGGATACGATTTCCAAGTGTCATTTTCTTCATGCCTTGCTTTTCCTTTCTGTAAATGATTGTTTTAGGAAACTATACATAAACCTTCCAAAGCTGTCGCAGGCAGCTTCCTTTTTTGTCGTTTTTTGCTATTTTTTAATCTTTACTTTTCTGACAGCACTGAATTTTCCGTTTGCTTTGTTTCCTTTTACGGTCTTGTAAGCTCTTACTTTATAATAGTAAGTTTTGCCTTTCTTTACTTTGCTGTCTGTGAATGTTGCGGCAGATGCTTTTTTGATCGTTCTGATCTTTTTGTACTTGCCGTTTTTCTTTGTGGCACGGTAGATTTCGTATCCGGTTGCTTTGCTGTTCTTCTTCCACTTCAGGAATGCTTTTTTCTTTTTGGAAGATACGGTCAGTTTTGTTACTTTTGCCGGTCTGACCATGGTCTGTGTGCCCGGATTCTGATTTCCGTTTGTGCCGTTGTTTGTATTAGTATTGTTGTTTCCGTTGTTATTGCTGTTATCGCCCTTGTTGTTGTCCTTTTTATCATCGTCTTTCTTTGCATCTTGTAAAGCCTTGAGCTGTGCTTCCGCTTTTACCAGCAGATCTGCATTTTCCACATTTGCTTTCTGTGTATCGGTAAGTGCGTTGTATGCTGCTCTTGCTGCTTTTACTGCTTCCTGATCGTTCCGTGTAAGCTTATCTAAGGAAGGAAGAGCTGCGATCAGTCGAATAACATTTTCTACCTGTTCATCGATTTCTGTATTTTCTTTTGCATAGTTGTCTGTATAGTGCAGCATGACAACGTCACCGTCTTTTAATGTATAATCACATGCACCAACATCCGGTTCCATTCCGTTCACGCTGTATTTCCAGCCGGATTTGCTTCCGTTTGTAAACTCTCCGAGTTTCACGCCGTCTGCTCTTGTAACCGATGCAATGTAAGTGTCACCGTATTTTTTCTCACTGGTCATTTTATTGGCCGCAAGTGCCGCATCCAGAGCTTCCATGGCGGTTGCATTCTTCGGAACACGATACTCGCTCTGTGCTGCCCATACCTGAAGGTTATTCTTTACAAATGCATGGATCTTTCCGTCTTTGTCGCTGTCGTGTACTTCATCGCCAAGGATGGTGACAGCCACGCTCTGATTTTCACCATTTATCAGCCAGTAGGTGTTTGTTCCTTTTTTATATGCATCAAGTGCCTGCAGTACCTGTACCGTTGACATTTCCTGCGATTTTGTAAGGTTAGACAGATGTGAAAATCCTCCGTCATTCTGGCGGTATTTCATCAGATTTGTGATCATATTAAAGTTTGGTGTACCAAATCCCACTTCTGCAGAAGTCGGATCAATGCCAAGGCAGGAAAGTGCCAGAACTACCTGAGCCGTAGATTCGGAAGTTCCATATCCGAAATCATCACGCATCTCCTCTTTTAAACAGGAAACTGCACGATCAATCGCTTCTTTTACTTCGGTTCGCTCGTGATAAGGTGCAAGGGCCTGAAGTGCCATGGCCGTCATATCTACACTGGTGCTGTCTTTTCCGGTCAGTCCGAATCCACCGTTTTCATTCTGAAAACCAAGCATTGCTTCTATGATCGTGTTTCTGGACCATTTTGCATCCGCCGGAATCGCAGCATTGGCTGCATCGAGTGCCATCAGTGCATAGATCAGTTCATTTGATCCATCGCTCAGCTTTTCGGAATTGCAGATCATGGATACCAGATCTGTACCGTCCACATCGGTGATATCTTTGCCCATTGCCGTAAGTGCCAGGGCAACACGCTCGATGTCTGTCGGCTTCTGGTCTGCATTCCATTTCTTTACTTCCGCTGCAGCAGACTGATAATAAGCATCCTGCACATCTGAGCTAATCTCAACTCCATTGCGAAGCAGTGCGTAGATCAGCCATTCATCTCCATACGCATAACCGTCTGTGCTGTGTTTTTCTGTGATGTACGTTACGGCACTGTTGATGCCTTCTTCTGCTTTTGCTTTTACATCGATATCTGCGGTGCTTCCCTTTGTTACGGTAATGGTGATCGTTACCGGCTTTACGTTATTTTTGCCATCGATCGGTGTTCCGGTTGCTGTCACGGTTCCTTCGGAGAGTCCCGTAATCTGATATTCTGCCACCGGAAGATAGGAACCATAATCCGGATCGTTCACATTATAATCGCCGTTCTTTTTCCAGTAACCGCTTCCGGTTCTCACAACCTGTGCAATACCTCTCTGGCTGTAAGTCCATTTCAGAGCCGGTTCCGTGACATCGTATCCCTGATCATCCAGTTCACCTGTGACAATTGGTGCAAACACTGCACTGCTCTTGCCGGCTTCTACCGTCATATTCTTATTTTCTTCTGCAAGTTCTACGGTTTTTACGTTGTTTTTGTAGACAAAGGTTACCTTACTGTCACCAGAAACTGTTTTCGTTTCTCCCGTCTGCGGATTGGTATCTTCGATCGTCGCTGTAAAGGTTACCGTTCCGGCCTGTTTCGGTATGTAAGCCTTTTCACCATTTGTATAGTATGCGATCGTTCCGTCCGGATCATCACTTGTGATCATTACTTTATCTGCATTGGTTGCATTTGCCGGTGTGACAACTGCCGAACCAAGGATTGGATTGAATGCAACTCTGCCATCCGTTTCCTGTCCGTCGCTGTTTGCATTTCGGCTGTGTATTTCTTTTGTGCCGGAAATTGCCGGAACAACGGATGTTACCGGAACATAAGCAGAGGTTACCGTCACGGTTTTGTGAATTTCCGGCTGATTTTTTGCAGTTACTGTAAAGACTGCACTTCCGGTCTCTTTAAAGGAAAAGCCGCTGGAAGAATCGGTGCGGTTATGCAGAAGTTTTGCACCCGCTTCATCCGCTGCATAGATAAAGGAAGCGTAAGAAACATCCTGATACTCTTCACTGCCCTGATACTGTGCTTTTACGGTAATATGCTTGTATTCAGAACCCTGTACCGTAACTTTTCCATCCGTTACATCTTCTCCATCCACATACAGTTTCATATCTGTCATCTGGATTCTGCTGGAACGGATCGCTACAGATGCCAGGATTTCCTGACTGCCGTCGCTGTTGTTCTTTACTGCCTGAAGCACTGCTGTTCCGGTTCCGTTTACACAGAATGTTCCATCTTCATAAATTTCAAAGGCACGTTCCGGTTTTCTCTGCTGAAAGCTCCAGGAAAGGCTCTCGCCTTCCGGCAGAGTATAATCCACAAGAGAAAATGTTCCGGCTATGTTTGCCATTCCAACAGCATCCGGGCTTACTTCCAGTCTTGCATTTTCCAGAACGGTCGGTTCGGTTTCATTTTTTGCCTGAAATGCGACATCGTATGCGTTTTCGCCTGTCTCCGGCCATTCATACTGTCCCGGTGTATAATCCTGATTTTCGCCAAAGTATGGATAACCGTCGCTTCCCTGTCCCCAGGAAGTTCCGTTTTCGCCTTTATTGGCATTTAACTTTTCTGCCAGATCCAGCGTTTTCATGTCCTCTTCGGACATTGCACCGGAACCGCTGCCCAGTGTATCCAGCCAGTAGCAGTTCTCAACGATCGCCGCACCGCTGTTGTTGCTGCTGCTGTTGCAAAGTGCTCCTTTTCCGGTATCTCCCACTGCGATACAGTTTGCGATCACACCGTCGCGGTCATCGGAAGCACTTGCTCCCATATAGGCTCCGGTCTTCCCGATCAATCCTGCCACGTTTGCTCCGCTGATCTCACTTTTACAGTTCAAAATGGAAGCACCATAGGCGGTCGTTCCAAACGGTCCGGTCACATTACTGCTGCTTCCGGTCATCGTTCCTTTTACCGTCAGGTTCTGGATCACAGCACCTGCTGACAGATTTGCAAACAGCGAGCCTGCGTTTTCAAACGTAATGGTATGTCCCTGTCCGTCCAGAACCCCGGCAAACGGAGAATAATTCATATAAAAACTTTTATCTTCATAATCACTGTTTACCGTGATATCCTGTGTCAGGACGAAATATTTGCCTTTTGCATTGTCCATCTTGGAAAAATCTGCCTGGGAAGAGATGGAGATCACATTCTCCGGCAGTGCCACCGGTTTTGTCGTCGGTCTGTTTTTCAGTGCTGCAATCGCATCGGTGATCGCCTTTGCTGCCGCTGTGATCTGCTCCTGTGTCACCCCTTCGCCTGCTTTTAAAGCATTTCCGGCTGCTACTGCATCAGAAAGTGTCTTCCAGCTCTCTTCCGTATAGTTTTCCTCTTCATAGCCTTCTGCCTGCTTCAGTGCATTTTCAAGCGGTGTCCAGCTGATTTCGGCCGCTCCCTTTACCAGAACCGGAAATCCGCCATCTTCGGAGACGGCAAAGATATAGCCGGTATCGACGATACCTGTATTTAACAGAGCAACGGTGTCTGCTGTTTTTAATTCATCAGCAGATTTGGATGCACAGTCGCTGACATCTGCGTTGGAAGCTGCCATGGCAACTGTCTCAATCATAGTTCCGGACTGAAAATAGCTGTTTGAGATCTGCGATCTTGCATCACTTGCTGCATAGGCTGCAATTCCGCCATTCATCATCTCCAGCTCTGCTGCATAGTAACAGTTACGGACAGTTCCGCCTTTTATCGTTCCAGCCAGTCCGCCAACAGTATTCCAGTTGTCATTGATCTTTGCCTGAGAATAAGAATTCTGAATGGTTCCGGTCAGATTGTCTGCAATACTTCCTCTATAGCCGGAAGTAACATCAACAGATCCTGCAACTCCCAGGTTCTGGATCGTACCGGATACGTTTTCCGCCAGTGCTTTCCCGGAAAGGGTGATCACATGTCCCTGTCCGTCCAGAGTTCCGGCAAGATCTGTGATCTGCTGTCCGTCTGCCAGCTTAATATCCGCCGTCAGTGTATAGGTTTCACCTGCCGGAATTTTGGTCGGAAATTCTTCTGCAGTTGTGATTTCATTGCTGCTTTTTGTCGTATTCGCTGCATTTACGGTCAGGCTTGCTGTATTTGCCGGAAGAATGCCGGTAAATAGCAATGCCAGAGCAAGCATCCATGCAAGAATACGCTGTGTGACTGCTTTGTGTTTCATCGCTTTTCTCCTCTTCTTTGCTGATTTTATATTACAGAGAAACAAGCCCCGCTTTTGCGAGGCCTGCCTGTTACTGTTCTATATTGTAACACATTTTGAAGATATTTTTTCCAACCAGAAGGGGGAATTTTGTTATTATTTGCAGTTTTTGTTATTTTTTGATCTTCACTTTTCTGACAGCACTGAATTTTCCGTTTGCTTTGTTTCCTTTTACGGTCTTGTAAGCTCTTACTTTATAATAGTAAGTTTTGCCTTTCTTTACTTTGCTGTCTGTGAATGTTGCGGCAGCTGCTTTTTTGATCGTTTTGATCTTTTTGTACTTGCCGTTTTTCTTTGTGGCACGATAGATTTCGTATCCGGTTGCTTTGCTGTTTTTCTTCCATTTCAGAGTTACTTTTTTCTTCTTGGAAGTTACGGTCAGTTTTGTTACTTTTGCCGGTTTGACAATGGTCTGTGTGCCCGGATTCTGATTTCCGTTTGTGCCGTTGTTTGTATTACTGTTATGATTGTTGTTGCTGTTATTGTTATTTCCGTTATTATTGCTATTATTGTTGTTTCCGTCCTTTGCAGACAGATCGATCACGTTGGAGTATGCAGTAAAGCGATACTGTTTGGAACCGTTCAGGGTTGTATTCACCATTTTCAGGATACGGTATACGCCTTTATCCGTTACTTTGAAACTTCCGGTCAGTGCTTCCGCCTCTCTTGTTACGGTGTTGTCGGATACGGTTGTCCAGCTTCCGTCTGCATTTTTCTTCTGCACTTCTGTGATAACATCCCAGTCATAAGAATCGTTCTTTGCAAGAAGGATTTCTGTGATGGTTTTGCCTTTCCAACCGTTCTGCTCCAGCATTGCCCGGTAATCTTCCGGTGTCTCCAGTTCTCTCTGCTCATCGCTTACGGTCTGATCAAACCAGAATACCAGATCCAGCATGCTCAGATCCTGACTCCAGCTGATCTGGGTGTCACTCTCTTTTTTCAATGTCAGGGAGAGTGCTGTCTTCTGCGGATAAAATTTGTTGATGGAGGTATCACATTTTTTCATTAAAGCCGGATCTACGACGCGGATGTTGTTGAGGGTGATATCCAGTTTCTGCAGTTTGCCATCTCCTCTGCTGTTCTCAAAGGTATCTGCAAATACACTTCCTGAGAGTTTTGTCAGCTGATTGTCATGCAGATCGACTGACAGCAGGTGGCTGTTCTTTGCAAAGGTTCCGTCTTTGATCTCTGCAATATAGTTTTTCATGAAGTTGATTTCCGTAAGATCTGCCATTTTGCCAAAATCCACATCGGCAATGCTGGTCAGTACGTTATTGTATGCGATCAGTTTCTTTAATTTTACTGCATCGCTGATGGCAGATGGCAGTGTCTCAAACATATTTCCGGAAATATTCAAAAAGGTCATGGATGCTCCGGCATCTTTAAACAGACCTTCCGGAAGGCTTTCCAGGAAGTTGCCGGATAATCCAAACTGATCCAGTGCCGCATCGCCGTCAAAAGCTCCCTTTGCGATCGTTTCGATCTGATTGTTGTCCAGCTCCAGATATTTCAGCTCTGTAA
This sequence comes from uncultured Lachnospiraceae bacterium, assembly GCA_900551235.1. GTDB lineage: Bacteria > Bacillota > Clostridia > Lachnospirales > Lachnospiraceae > Hominisplanchenecus. Next base: position 6,648 of record URUU01000034.1, on the reverse strand, counting down.
GTCCCGCAAAATCGCTTTTGTTGATCTTCTTTAATTTATTTGCACGCATGGATACCCACTGCAGGTTTTTATTGTTTGCAAAGAAGTTTTCCGGAAGTTCTTCGATATAGTTAGAATCTGCATAAAAGCTGGTAAGAGCAGTCATATGATCCAGCAGTCCGTCCGGCAGGCTGGTGATCTGGTTTTCGGAAAGATCCAGGCTGGTTACTTTGTCTGTCAGCCCTTTTAATAAGGAAACGTCTGTCAGTCCGCAGTTGGAAAGATCCACACTCTCGGAGATTGCTGCCAGCTCATCTGCACTGATCTCGCCGTCATCGTTCAGGTCATATCCCTGCTCGATCAGCTTGTTGATCAGTTTCTGCTCACCGTTCACTTCGTCGGTATAGCCTTTCCATCCTTTTGCAAGGGATGTGAAACTGATATTTGCCTTCATATATTTATCATAATTGCCTTTGTCTGCATCGCTTCCGCCCATCATGGTAACAAGTGCTGCCGAAGAATGTACTTCTGACAGATCTGAAATTTCCATGCTGTACTCGTATGCGGTGTAAGCTCCCTGAGCATCGGCTTCTCCGTAGCCTTTCTTCTCGGCAGCCGGATAAGTACCGTCTTTTCCAATAGTAAAATCAAGCATCATTCTGGCACTTCCGGTATTTAGCATGGTCAGTGTCATTTTTCCGTCTTTTACCTGCAGTTTTGCTTTTGCTGCAAAGAAACTGCCCAGCATGGAGTCTTCTTCACTGTCGGTTTTTGTTGTCTTAAAAGTTAAAGTATATACACCGTCTTCGGTCGGATCTTTGATGGTTGGCTGCGGCGGTGTGACAGGTTCGCTGTCCCCGTCTGTCTGACTGATCAGTACGCAGGTATCACCGGATTTTGCAAATACAACCGTTTTATCTTTGTAACCTTTTGCTTTGATCACGATCGCGTTTCTTCCTTCTGTAAATTTGCCGGAACCGATTGTCAGTCCGTGCAGTACAGAAAGGCTGTAAACGCTTTCCGGATCATCATCATTGGTGTATTCTTTGTATTCGGTTCCGTTTACGGTCACTCCGGAAATGGACTGTCCGTAAGCTTTCCAGTTGGCATCATCGGAATAATGATTGATCTCTTCGATGGTCAGTTCGTTGCCATCGTAAGCAACTGCGGTAACAGTCGGTGCAGTCAGCCCTGTGGTAAATTTCTCCATTGCTTTTGTCAGATCTTCCAGTGCAGTATTTAAGGAAGCCTGCGTGGTTGCCACTCTTAATGTATGTTCTGCTGCTGTGATCGCACTCTGGAGATCTTCCCATTCCTCGTCGCTCTTATCGCCTTGTATCAGTGCTTTTGCTTCTTCCAGTTTTTCCGTCAGAGCTGTTTTATCCAGTACTTCCGGTTCCTGACCACCGTTTCCGTCGGACTGGCTTACAAACGTGCACTCATTTTCTGCTTTTGTAAAGAGGATGGTTTTGTCTAGGTAACCGTCAGCTTTGATCACGATCGTATTTTCGCCTTCTTTGAATGCTCCGCTGTAGATCGTCATACCAAGCCAGCCGGCACTGTATACCAGTGTATCATCTTCTTCATTCCAGTCTGCCACATAATCTACACCGTTGACGCTGATGCCCGTAATCGCCTTGCAGTAAGCAGAATCGGAAGTAATCTCAGAAAGCACGATTTTTTCCAGGGTCCCTGTCATCCAGCTGGTTGATCCTTCAAGCTGTGTGATCTCTGTTCCGACTTTTGCTTCTTCTTTGAGCTGTGCCTGCTGTGTATTTGCTGCAGATGCGGCAAATACCGGCAGTCCTGCCTGTGGAACTGCCATGACAGCAGTCATGGAAAGGGCAAGCAGCTGGCATACAAATTTTTTCTTCATATTCTGTTTCCTCCTCGTTTTGGTACATTTTCCTTTGAATCTGTTGCGTCGTGATATCTTACTTTAATGTTTACTTTATTTTTACTTTTTTTGCAGCCGAATCGTTTCCATACACTTTCGCAACAGCTGTTTTTCTGTAAGCTCTGACTTTATAGTAATAAGCGAACCCTTTTTTCAGCTTTTTGTCTGTAAAGCGAACCGTTCCTGCTTTTTTGATCGTCTTGATCTTTTTGTATTTTCCGTTTTTCTTTGTAGAACGGTAAACTTCATAACCGGATGCACCTTTTACCTTTTTCCAGCTGATCACTGCAGTGCGTTTTTTTGCCTTTGCCGTTACTTTTTTCACCTTTGCCGGTTTTTTCACCGCTGTATTTCCCGGATTTGCACTGTTTCCGTTGTTACCGCCGTTTGTATTGCTGTTACTTCCATTATTCGGCTTGTCTGTACCCGGTGTCACATTGTTCTGCTGTGCTGTATTGACCTCGTTTGAAAATACGCTGAAACGATAGAACAGCAGTCCGCTGTTTCCGGAATACAGATCTTTTACGACGCGGTATGTGCCTTTTTCTGCTGTTGCAAAGGCTCCTCCTGCCAGGTCTGCCTTATCATCATCCGTACTCTTCCATACGGTTTCGTAGGTTCCGTCTGCGTTTTTCTTTTCGATGCTGGTAATAATCTCCCAGTCATAGTACTGGTCATTTAAAACATCCACGATATCGCGGTCTTCATAGCCTTTGTCTTTCAGAAATTCTCTGTATTCATCAACAGACTGTGCTTCTTCGACTTTTGCATCGTTCGTTGCATCGAACCAGTACAGCAAATCCAGAATACTCAGTTCCTGTGACCATTTCACGCCGTTTTCGCCGTCTTTTTCGATCTTCAGACTCATCGCACTTTTCTGCGGATAGAATTTGTTAAAGCTCTTGCTTTTCATGATCAGTTTGCGGTCTACGACCTGAATGTTGTTCAGGCGGATATCCAGTTTTCTCAGAACTGCTGTTGCCGGAAGGGTATCCGGTGACATCGTAGTCAGCAGATTGTCATACAAATCCAGCCCTGCCAGCTTTTCATTCTTCGCAAACGTTCCGGACGGGATTTCACGAATCTCATTGTGCATGAAGTTGACTTCCTGAAGCTGTGGAAGTTTTGAAAAATCTACTTTTGCGATGTCTTTCATACCGTTGTCGTATGCATTGAGTTCTTCAAGGGAAGAAAGATCTTCCACGGTCTTTGGCAGGCTCTCAATGTTATTTTCCTGTAAAAACAGCCACCGCAAAGATCCGGCAAGCGGTTTTAACACATCATCCTTCAGATCTTCCAGTCCATTTCCCACAAAGGAGAGTTGCTGAAGTTTTGGCATGCCGGTCAGGGCATTTTGGGAAACCTCCCGGATCTGGTTTCCTTCCAGATCGAGGATCGTCAGAGCATCCAGCCCTTCAAAGGTGTTATCTTTCAGAGAGGAAATCTGATTGCCGGTAAAGGAAATCCAATCCAGGCTGTGGTTGTTTTTAAACAGTCCTGCCGGAATTTCTGTGATCTTGTTGTGCTCGATATAAAAATTTTCCAGACTGGTCAGGTTATCCAGCAGTCCTTCCGGAATCGCTGTGATCTCATTGTTTGAGAGATTTAACGTTATGATCTGAGATGGCAAATAACGCAGAAGTCCTATCTCACTTAAGTTGCACTCACTTAAATCCAGTGTGGTTCCGCCATACCGAGCTACTTCTTCTGCTGTAACGGTTCCGTCATTGTCTTTGTCCATGCCGTAATCGCGAAGTGCTTCGTTGAGTGCTGCTGCCCCGGTCGGTTTGTCTTCTGTTTTGGATGCATCGTATCCGCTCCAGCCTTTTTCCAGTGTCAGGAAAGTGAAGTCCGTCTTGAGGTATTTGTCAAAATTTCCAATGTCACTGTTCTGACCGCCCATCGCTGAGACAAGTGCTGCTCCTTTGTTGACTTCCGATGGCTTTGTGATCTCCATCTTGTACTCATACATGGCGTAGCTTCCGGTTCCGTCCGGCTCACCGAAACCAGTCTTCTCAGTCTGTGTATACGTTCCGTCTGATGCCACTGTGAAATCAAGGAGAAAATCGGAAAGCTTGGTATTTAAAAAGGTTACATACATTTTTCCGTTCTCAACGGTCAGTTTTGCTTTCGGGTCAAAATAGCCTGCCAGCATGGATTCTTCGTCGCTGCCTTCCTGTTTTGCCTCAAAGGTCAGAGTGTATTCTCCGTCCTCGGTCGGATCTACGGATGCGGCTTCTGCCTTCAGTTTTGCAGACTCCTGTGTTTCGACCGCTGTTTTCTGCTGCGGTGTCCGGATCTGCCCTTCGGCTGCTTTTGCCGTTGTCTGATACATTCCGGCTCCAGATACGATCATTGCCGCTGCAAAGATCGCTGCCATTGCCTGATAACCAAATTTCTTTCTCATGCTTTTCTTCCTTTCTCTGCAAAGATTTCTTCCTGTACTTTTCTATTTCACACGGACGCTCTTTTTCGTGCTCCATGCTCCCTTTTTCACTGCGGTGCCGTTCTTTTTCACAGCTCGTACCTGTATATAATATCTTTTACCTGATTTCAGCTTTTTGATGGTAATGCTGCTCTTTTTGCCGTTTACCTTCACCGTCTTTGCATTTTTCATGTTTTTCTTAAGTGCATAACGGATCTCGTAGCTGCCTGCTGCCGCCTGTTTTTTCCAGGTTACTTTGACCTGTGCTTTTTTCGGCTGCACTTTGCGGATCACTGCTTTTTTCACGGATGCCGTGTTCTGCTGATTCTGATCTCCGCTGCCGTTCTGATTCTGATCATCATCCGGCTTTGGCTGCGGTTTCGGATCTTCCTCTACGGTGACGGTGATTGCATCGCTGACCTGTCTTACAAAATTATCGCTTGCTTTTGCCACTGCGTAGATCTGAGTCGTACCGGTTCCTAAAATGGTGACATAGCCATCTTCGGTCACTTCCAGTACATCATTTTCGTTTGCCAGGAATACCAGTTTGCCGTCGCCCGGTTTTTCGATGCTTGCCGTTACCTTGAAGTTTTTATCGGAGAGGTATTTGTGGTATTCGGTCACCGGAACGGTGATGATCTGCTGTCCTTTTTCCACACGAATCCTTACCCTCTCTTCGGTCTGATAATACTGGTCTGTTTCGGATGCGGTGATCACGATCTCACAGCTGCCGACTCCCGTTACCTGAACCTGACTGCCATTTACTTTTGCTACTTTTTCATCGGTACTTGCAAAGCTTAAGGTTCCGTTTCCTCTGGAAAACTCTATATCGATCGTAAATGGCTTATCCAGATCATTCATCGTTTTATTAATCTGAGCCGGTGCTGTGATCGCCTGATATTTTTTTGCTGTGTTCTGATCTTCTGCCGCATAATTTGTGAAATCTACGTATCCATATCCAAACTCGGTATCTTTGCCCGGCTCGCCAAGATCTACGGCATAATCACGGAAAACGGAGTAAACTTCTCTCTGGTTGTAATCCGGATGTTTCAGTTTGACATAGGCTGCTGCCGCTGCCAGATGCGGCGTTGCCATTGAGGTTCCGCTTGCGATCTCGGTTGTCTCGCCCTCGCCGATCCATGCACTGAAGATGTTTCTTCCCGGTGCTGCAAAATCAAGCAGGGTTCCGTTGTTGGAAAAATCAGAGCGAATGTAAGAATTTCCGTCTTTATCCGGCTCCAGAGATCCGACTGCGATCGTCCAGCGGCTGCTTGCCGGATAACTTCTTGCCGTATCGGTATACTCGTTTCCGGATGCCACGCAAACCGTTGTGCCGGCTTTTAAGGCTCTTGCAAAGGCTTCATCCATCAAATCGGTGTCATCGCTTTCAAATCCCGGCAGGATCTCAAATCCAAGACTCATGTTGATAACATCGGCATTATGCTGTACCGCATAGTCAACGCCAAGTGTGATCGTTGTGTAAGAAGCAGAACCAGTCAGGTCAAATACTCGCACGGCCATGATCTTGACCTGCACCGGTGTTGCCTGGGTTACGATGCCGGCAACGTGTGTGCCGTGTCCCTGGTTCGGATCATTGTATGCATCTTTGCCTAAACCGTCTGCTGCCAGATTGACACTGTTTTTGCGATCCAGTCTTGTTGTAAACCACGGATGATCCTCATCGATTCCGCTGTCGATGACTGCGACGGTTGCATCGCCGCTCCAGTCTTTTGCATCCTCTTTCAACTTGTCCATACCCATCATATGGATGCCGTCAAATGCCTGGATTTCCGTCTCTGTTTCGCTCTCGTCTTCTTTTTCGGCTGCATCCTGTATTTCTACCTGCACATCTGCATCGCCGTCTCTTGCTGCCTCTTCCAGTGTGACCGGGATATCCTGAAAAATGTGTACTCCCGGGTAATCTTTTTTCAGGTTTGTCACTGCAAGCTCTGCCTGATCTGCACTGTCATACAGTAAGATCTGGTAGCCACCCACCGTATAGTAATACGTCTTTACTGCTCCGTATGTATTTTCCAGAGTCTGTGCACTCTCTACGATCACACGTTTGCGAATCTCATTTTGTTGATCCTGTGCCGTGACCCCCTTACTCTTTCTAAGAGATGCATTCTGCCTGTAAAACACTTCTGCCACTTCTTCCGGTGTTTCCAGCAGATTTACGTTCGTTGTTCTCCCATTTGCCTTTACACTGCACGGCAGCAAAGATGCCAGCATACCGAAACAGCACACAAACGCCAGAAATCTTCTTTTCATTTTGTCCTCCTCCACTTAAGCCTTGGTAGTGTCAAAAACTACCTGTTTTTTATTGTTCTAAATCCTTTAAAACCTT
>URUU01000033.1 GCA_900551235.1 uncultured Lachnospiraceae bacterium | reverse complement strand
GCGTGCCTTCGGGGAATTCGTTCATTTGCACATGCTAAAACATCCGTAAATTTTTATTTGGTAAAGGCGACGGTACAGTCTTCATATCCTTCTGCGGAAATCTCAATGGTATTTTCTCCATCTGCAACTGCATTTGTTCCAACATAAATTTGACCATCGTTTTTCAGCAGACAGTAGGTTGTCGTATCACCTACGCTGAAGGAAGAAGTTACCAGGCTATACTCTGTTCCGTTTACTTTTATGCCTGTGATCTGATTCTGCCATTGTTCGATTTCAGAACCATATCCAAAGGAAACGGTATAGTAATCTGAGAACATAGTTTTCTTGCAGGAAACCGCCTGTGGCGCTGTCAGTTTTTTGATCACATTTACAACCAGCGGCAGTGCCAGATCTTTATAGCCTTCTGCTTTGATCGTAAAGGTATTTTCGGCATTTTCATCAAATTCACCATCCACCTTCAGTTTCAGGACCTGGTTTCCATATCCGTCTGTTTCCCATTTGAACTGATTTTCTGACATACTAAACAAGCCTGCTTCTGTATAGTTTGTTCCATTTACTATAATAGCAGTTACTTTGTTTTTCCATCCGATGAAATCTGCCGGTGTTCCAAAGGACAGCAGATAAGTCTGTCCATCGGTATCTTTGCTGATCGCAAGATCCTTTGTCGGAACATCTTTTTCTTCACCCTGTACAGTGATCTCTGTCTTCAGATCTTCATAATATTCTGCTTCCAGAGTCAGGGTATATGCTTTGTTCTGGCCAAACAGGTTTCCGTTATCGTAAATGGTGATGGATTTCAGATCTTCTGCTGCTTCATAGTAATAGTCAGATCCTGCAACACCTTTTGCATAAATGTTTCTTCCATCTACTTTGACTGCATTTAAATTCTTCAGGAAATCGCCTTCGGAACCATTTACGGTCAGAATCACATTCTCGCCTCTGTTGTACTGTTCTTTGTCAGAAACAAGACTTAAATTTTCTTCCAGAACTTTCTTATACTCAACGGAAAGTGTATTGTTTTTGAATCCTTCTGCTTTGATTTCTACCGTGTTTGTTCCAAGTGTCAGGGCAGATGCTTTGATCACCAGTTTGCCGTCTTCTGTACTGTACTGATCTTTTGTCAGTTCTTTCCAGTTCTGGTTTACATAAATCCCGGTAATCTTCTCAAAGTATTCTGCTGCTCTTGCATCCTGGCTGATCAGCACAAGATCCTTACCCTCTGCAGCAAATTCTGCATCCGCATCCAATATCAGCACCGGTGCTTCTTTTCCTTTGTAAGTGCCATTGTACTGTGTTTCTCCAAACAGACCATCTTCCAGAACTACTTTGACTGCGTATGGGCGGTTTTCTGTGGTTACTGCATTTTCATCTGCAATATAATCTGCAAAGGAGAGATACTGTCCGTTTAATTTTGCTTCCTGAACGGCATCATAATAACTTGTGTAATCATAGAATACAACACCATCTTCACCGTAAATGGCATCACATGCTGTGATCTGATCATCCCAGCGCCCTGCAACTGCTTCTGCGGAAGCATTCTTCACACCAAGAGCAATCAGAATCTTTGCATTGGAAAGCAGATCCCCGGAAAATACCAGATTTGCCGGCATAACAGAGCTTCCGCTCTCACCTTCACTGCTGCTTCCTGTGTTTCCTGATGAAGTTGCTCTTGTCACAACGTCATAAGTCTTTGCCGTTTTTTCAGCTTTTGTTGCCTCACCTGCAACGGTGAACGATTTGCTCATGCTTTTAAAACCGTTTGCATAAACAGTCAGTGTATAGACGCCCGGCTGTTCGATATTGTTTCTTCCACTTTCTGCATTTACATCGTTATACAGCACAAATGTATCTCCGATCAGATACCAGTCTGTGATTTTTTCCAGTGTTTTCACTTCTCCTGAAGGAGTTTTCAGTGTCACCATCTCGATCGGAACAGTGATGCCGTATACCATGTTTTCTACCTGGAAATGAACATTCATTCCGGATCTGATCACACCTGTCTCAGAAATCTTCATGGATGGAGCCTGTGCATTTACCACATGAATGGATGCGATCAGCGTCTTGTTTCCATTGGAACGGATGCGTACTTTGTAGCGTCCGTTAGAATAGAAATTGCTCTGTCCCAGCGGAATGGTAATTCTTCCGACTACATTCCCGCCATGTTCGGTGGTATCTTTTGTATACGTGAGCTGATTGTTCAGCGTACTCATTCTCTCATCGCCTGACAGCAGTGCCAGTGCACCTTCGTCTGCGATCGCATCGAACCAGTCTTTTTCTGCCTGCGTTTTGTAATTAAACAGGATTTCTGCGCTTCCGCTCACACCATACAGGTTGTCCGCATCTTCGTCTTTGCTCAGTTCTGCATCCGGTGCATGATATTTCACATTTTCTTTTGCAGTTTCCTTCAGATCAAACGTTGTCTTTTTCGGAGTAACTCTTGCATTTCCTTCTTCATCGTAGTTGCCCAGATGATAATCCCAGGTCGGGATGGCTGCATGTGTCAGGAAATACATCGGTTTCTGTGATTTTACAACCGGTTTGCCCGGATTTTTATTGTCACTGAGCACAACATCCTGTGTTTTCTGGTCATCTTTTTTGGTAACAACCAGTTTTGCAGGATTTAAGCCTGTCAGCTCCCATTTCACGATGCTTCCGTCATCGGTAACTTTGGTCAAAGCCCTTGTGATATCCACACCATCTACCGCAACGCTGCAGTTTTCCACATCGTAACCTTCTTCAAAAGCTGCCACCAGATACTGTGCGTATCCGAGATCAACAACTTTTGTCTGAGCCTCCTTTACCAGAACTGCTTTCGGCTCTTCCGGAACTTCTGTTGCCGGGGTCTCCGTTGCCGGGGTCTCTGTTGCCGGGGTCTCTGTTGCCGGAGTCTCTGTTGCAGGGGTTTCTGTTGCAGGGGTCTCTGTTGCAGGGGTCTCCGTTATCTGAGTTTCCGATTTTGCAGGAGTAACCGTTGTTTCCGGTGTTTTTTGTCCTGCTGCTTCCGTTTCTTTTTTCGGCAGAACTACTGTAATCTTGCAGCGGTACTCCTTAGCACCAACCTTTGCGGTGATTACGGCTTTTCCTTTGCTTTTTGCCGTAACTTTTCCTTTTGCATTTACAGAAGCAACTTTCTTTTTTGAACTGCTCCATTTTACTTTTTTCTTTGTACCTTTTACTTTCAGTTTTAAAGTCCGCCCCTTCGTCAGGGTTTTCTTTTTGTAATTGAGTGCGGTTTTGGACGCTGCTGAAACGGTATGATACTTTGGTGTAACGTTAGCAAAGATTACAGCAAAACTCAGCAGGGTCAATACCAGCAATTTCTTTTTCCATTGCTTCATTTCTTTTTCCTCCATATCTATCTTTTGTTAGTTTGCATAAACTTTTGTTTGTTCAGATTAACATACATTGCTGTTTTTCTCAAGAAAAAAATCACTTAACAAGAATTTTTCTCATTGACTTTTGATTTTATGGAGAATTCATTACATGATGTGGGTGTCAAAAGTCCCCAACTATGATGCCTATATTTTTCAAAAATACTGTCCTGCTTCCGCCTTATTGTTGGTATAGGCGATCGCATCGTCTCTTGTGATAAATCCCTGTCGCACAAGTCTTGACAGATCCATATTCAGCGTGTGCATATCGCTGCTGCTTCCGGTCTGCATCATTGCCGGAATCTGGTGCGTCTTTCCTTCGCGGATCAGGTTCAGGATGGCATCGGTGCCGACCAGCAGTTCGGTCGCTGCCACGCGTGCTGTTCCGCCGCCGCACGGGAGCAGACACTGACTGACAATTCCTTTTAAGCTGCCGGCAAGCTGGGCGCGCACCTGATTCTGACCTCCGGTCGGGCAGGCATCTACGATACGTTCTACCGTCTGTGCCGCTCCGGTGGTATGAAGTGTGGAAAGTACGAGATGTCCCGTCTCGGCTGCGAGCAGTGCAGTGGAAATTGTTTCGTAATCCCGCATCTCGCCTACCAGGATTACATCCGGATCTTCTCGCAGGGCACTGCGGATTGCAGATGCAAAATCTGCCACGTCTTCTCCGACTTCTCTTTGATGGATCAGGGACTGTCTACTCTCATATACGTACTCGATCGGATCTTCAATCGTGATAATATGGCGGTTAGTGTTTTGGTTCATATGTTCAAGCATAGCCGCCAGTGTGGTTGATTTTCCGCTTCCGGTTGGCCCGGTAACGAGGATCAGTCCTCTCCGCTCTTCTGCCATTTTATATAAAACAGTCGGCATATGCAGTTCTTCCAGTGTCGGGATTCTGGAATTTAACAGTCGGATCGTGGCTGCCATTCTTTTTTGCTGACGAAATACATTGACACGCTGGCAATATCCGTCGGATGTGCGGATCGCAAAGTCGGCATCGTTGCCCTGGGCGAAATGCTGTGCCTGTTTTTCCGTCATCATTGCTTTTAGCAGCTCTGCTGTTTCAGCCGCTTCCATCTGAGTTCCCGCCTGCACCAGCTTACCATGCACACGGTATCTGGTCGGCATCCCCTCTGAAATATGTATGTCCGATGCTCCCATTTTTCTCGCTTCACGGATGATCGCATCCATTTTCTGATTGCTGAATTCTGTCGCTGCCATATGTTATCCTTCCTTTCTATGCTCAAAATGCCAGGTGCAGCCTTTTGCCCCTGGCATTCTTTTATTCATAACTTATCTTCATCAGTTCTTCCGGTGTTGTCACACCTTGCTTTACAAGCATCAGCCCGCTCTCTTTCAGAGTCCGCATATGCTGATGTTCTCTCGCATAGGCAGTGATCGCTTCGACAGAATCATGGTTGACGATCATACGGCGTATTGTATTGTCCATCGCCAGGATTTCATGTACTGCAATTCTTCCTTTGTAACCAGTATTGCTGCAGTGTGAACATCCTATGCCTTTTCGCACCGTTTTCACATCCTCTCCGAGGAACAGCCTCTCCTGTTCGGTTGTCCCTACTTCTTTTGCACAGTTTGGACATACTTTACGCAGAAGACGCTGCGCCACCAGTCCGACCAGAGAGTTTGCCACCAGATAGGTCTCCACACCCATATCCTCCAGGCGGACAATACTGGATACGGCATCGTTTGTATGCAAAGTACTTAAAACCACATGTCCGGTGATCGCCGCACGGACAGAAGTTCCTGCTGTCTCTCCGTCTCGCGTCTCTCCTACCATGATCACATCCGGATCCTGCCGCATCAGTGCACGCAGACCCACATCAAAGGTCAGCCCTGCAACTGGATTTACCTGTGTCTGGTTGATACCCGGAAGATTTTTCTCCACCGGATCTTCAATCGTGGAAATATTGATATTTCTTCCGGTTAAGTATTCCAGAATCATATATAAAGTGGTTGATTTTCCGCTTCCGGTCGGCCCTGTGATATAAATAATACCGTTTGGATAGTTCAGAAGTGGCGCAAACTGTTTGTAGCTGTATTCATCCATACCGAAATGATCGGCATGATCCAGTTTCCCGTTGGAAGCCATGATACGCATAACTGCCTTTTCCCCGAAAACCGTTGGAAGAATGGATACTCGGATATTGACCTGACCATCATCAAGAGCCACACGAAAATGTCCATCCTGTGGAAGCCGCTTCTCGGCAATATCCAGATTTGCCAGAATCTTGATACGGGCAATCAACGGCGCATGGATATTTCTCTGAATATTTACATATTCCATAATGACACCGTCAATACGCATACGCACTCTGGTTTCTTTTTCAAACGGTTCGATGTGAACATCACTTGCCCCTGTTTTGATCGCACGCTCGATCAGGCTGTTCAAAAGGCGGATGATCGGCGCTTCATCATCGTTGTTGTCCAGATTTTCGATTTCCAGTTCATCCATCGCACCAGCCGTGGAGAAACCGACATTTGCCTGTTTTGCTGCTTTTCTGGCACTGACTTCTGCAAAATAATACGAAATCGCCTGTTTCAGCGGTGCTTCTTCACTCAGTAAGATCTCAAGCTGACAGCCCGTCTGCTGTCTTACCTCCTCCAGTGCAAAATAGTTCAGCGGATCATTCGTCACGATCTGCATATTGTGTTCTTTGATATTGACCGGCAGGATCAGGTTCTTTTCTGCCAGTGCTTTATCCACCATGGCAACAGCTTCCACATTTACCACAAGCTGCGCTACGTCTACGATCCTGATCTGCAGTCTGCTTGCCAGTGCCTCCAGTACCTGCGTTTCTGTGACAAATCCAAGTTTCATCAGAATCTGTCCCACACGCATATCTCTATGTTCTTTCTGATATGTAAGTGCCTGACTGATCTGTCCTTCCGTTACATAACCTTTCTCAGTCAGCACTTCACCTATTCTAAGATTCCTTTTCACCTGCAGTGCCACCTCCGATTTCTCCGCAAGTATAGACCGAAAACACACAATTACAGTTTATCTGTTCTACATTTTTAAGTCTTTCATCTACATATGTACTGCTGCTCATATCAAAAGAGCGCGTCTGTATTCCCGGATAGTTTCTTGCGATATCATCCAGAAGAGACTTGATATCGCTTTCTTTTCCCTGGATCGTAACGGATACCGAAGTCGTATTCGTATACTGCAGTACCGGCCGGCTTTCTGCCGGATCGCTTCCATCTGCGGAAGTTTCGGTCTCGGACTCTGTCTCGCCATCCAGTTCCTCATAAGCAGTCAGTGTGTGTGTCTTCGACGCTTCCGCCGATGTCAGATAGTAAGAGAGAGGGATCCCAGGAGCTGGTTCTGCAATGCTCAGATACACCGGAAACAGATTATGTTTAAGAATCAGTCCGGTGATCAGCTCATCAACCTCCTGATTTTCCATCAGATCATAATAACCTTTGGATACTTCTTTCAGGGCTGCTTTCTGTTTGACAATTTTTTCTTGCATAAATGGTGCAGAATCAATCGTCTGCTGCATATTGAGCTGCTGTGCTTCTGCATTTTCCTTTTCCAGTTCCAGATCCTGATGCTTTTCAAATCCCGGCAGAATCAGAAAACGAAACGAAAAAAATATGATCAGAACACATGCAAGTACTTTCAATAAGACAATATCTCCCTGCTTTAATTCAAGATCCAGTTTCAATTTTCATCACCTCCCGTTTCTGCCTGTTTTAAAACACAGGACAGTGCAAGCGAATATTCTTTGTACTGCTGTTCATAGGTATAACCGGCATAATCAACTGTGGCAAACAATCCTGTTTTTTGCAGTTTTTGCACATATCCCGGAATATCAATAACCTTTTTGCTCACAGCGTCGAAGGTCAGTGTTCCGGTACCGGCATCCATCGTTTTGATATGCACTTCCATATCCTTTCCGCTGGCATCAATAATCCTGGAAATCATCTTTTTCGTTAAGTCCGGGTATGTATCCAGATTTGCTGTCATTTCCTCTACCTGACTCTTTGCTTCTGCCAGCCGGTCACTCTCTTCTTTCAGCGCACTGGCCTCCTGATATTCCGACTGCACCTGTTCATCGTTGATCCAGCCGTTGATATCACGGATCTGTCCGGATGTATGTGCATTCCACAGCATAACAGAGCCAAACAGAAGCAGACAGATTGCCAGCGAAGCTGCCGGAAATATCAGTTGTTTCATAATATCAATATCCTGGATCCTCTGCTGTTCTTTGTGCACTTCCCGAAATACCCGTAAGAGATTGATGGCTTTCGTTTTATCCTCCATCATCGCACCGATGCAGGAAAGCCAGAACTGCGGATCCCCTTTTGCTTCAAATGGCACATCAATCTTCATCTGCTGTACCTGCAGGTTCATATTCCGGATACCCTCCAGACTGACCTCGAAGTCATCCGGCATACAGCCTGTATAATACACATCAGTGATCGGTGCTGCTGCTTTTGTCGTCGCATAGAACTGCAGCATACCGGAAATGTTTCTTACGATCTCCGTTCCGAAATTCAGCGTTCCCCGCTCACTGAAAATACGGCTTCGTGTAACATAATGGCATACACCTTCTTTATACAGCACACTGGTAACACTGTTTTCCTCAAACAGCAGAAAAATCGCAGTCTTGTTTTTATAAAGCCGGGTCTGTGAAAGAAGCTTCAGGTAACCTTCCATCGGAACAGAAATTTCTTTAACCGGAAGCTGGATCTCACTGCACAGATCGATCACTTTTTGCAGAATTTCCTGCTCTGCGCTTCCGCAGCACAGGCACACGCCCTGCTTCTTATCACTCTGCACCACGCCGTAGTCCGCTATCGCATCTCCGGCATGATCATTTATGACATTCCCTGCCATCTTCTCCAACTGCCGTCCGGCCGCATAAGGGATCTGTGTCATGCGTGCTGAAGAATACGATGCCGGAAGCACCAGTCTGACCGACTTCGGATCGTACTGTTCCCTGTATTCTTTCAGTGCAGTTTTCCACTGTTCGAACATATCTCCAAATGGTTCGATAGAAATTCTGCCAACCTTTTCGATTTTGGGCGTGCGTCCGGATTTTCCGGAAGCGGTAAGGATACATTCATCCTGCAAAACTATGACCGTATCACTCATCATATTCCTCCTCTGTAATATATATTCCATTCAGGTCGAAGCACTCGCTGCTGAGACCGTAAGAACATGATTCAGGTGTGCAAAAATCTCATCGCGCAGCAATTTTTAATAGATTTTTGCATCATAATCGTGAGTATTTCTCACAATTATGAGTTTTCAATCGCACTGTACGACTGATAGATCGGCAACATAACTGCGATCATGATAAATCCGACAATCAATGCCATAAAGACAATCAGCAGCGGCTCCATCAACGTAACCATACGCTTTGTCGCCTCTTCTGCATCTGCCTCCATGGAAAGGGCAATCGAATCCAGCATAACATCCAGACGGCCGCTCTCTTCCCCTACCAGGACCGTACTGGCAAGTTTTTTCTGCAGACCATCCACGCCCCGCAATGCCTGTGACATCGGAATACCGCTTCGCACCAGCGTCACTGCCTGCTCAAACTGCTCTTCCACATAACTGTTTCCGATCGTCTTCCCGGCAATGACAAGTGCCGTTGCAATCGGCATACCACTCGAATACAGACTGCTTAAGGTCCGCGCAAAACGCGCCGTATAGATCGTTTTAAATAATTTTCCAAATACCGGCATATGTACTTTCCGGTAATCGTTCTGCCTTCTTACCGCCGGTATCGCCATGATGATACGCACAGTCATCACAGCCACAAATACGATCAGAAGCGCTGCATACCATTTCTCCACCAGAAAATGAGATATCGCGATCAGAATATTCGTCACGGCCGGAAGGCTCTCCATCTGGTCAAACAAAGACTGAAACTGCGGCAGGATAAAGGTTACGATCAGGATCACGATCGTCACACACATCACCAGCAAAATTGCCGGATACGTCATGGCAGACCGTACCTGCTGCGTCAGCTTATAGTCTTTTTCATACTGAAGTGCCAGACGTTCTGTAACCTGATCGAGATTACCGCTTCCCTCACCGGCACGCAGCATACCGATCATCAGATCCGGAAAACATTTTTTGCTCTCCATGGCATCGGCCAGACCAATACCTTTCCGCAGATCCAGCAGTACTGCCTGATACACTTCCCGCTCTTTGGAATTGATACCCTCCTGCTCTGAAATGATATCCAGCGCACGCACCAGGCTGACACCGGATGCAAGCAGTGTGGAAAGCTCTTTGCAAAAAGACGCAAGCTGTTTGGCTTTAAGCTTCTGATAGCCCTTTGCCTCTGTCAGGTTTTTCGCTTCTACCAGATATAAATCCTGCTTTTTTAATTCCTGTATCAGTGCATTTTCCGTCAACGCTTCCACAGTACCTCTTTTCGTTTTACCGCTCATGCTTTTTGCAGTATATCGAAAGCGCGCCATATCACATCTCCTTTCTTATAATAAGCTTACATACCAGCTTACGATCCGTTCTCCGAAGAAAACAGAGAGTGCCAGTCCAAATGCCAGAAACGGGCCAAATGCAAAATGATCGTTGCCTTTTAATCTTTTCTTTGCAAGCATCACCGCTCCATATCCACCTCCGGTCAGAAGACCAAAAAACATCGCACATACGATGCCTGCCGTTCCCAGGAAAAATCCGGAAGCAGCCATCAGTTTCATATCTCCGCCGCCAAATGCGCCCGGTATCGCAAGAGAAAGCAACAACATTGGAATGGAGATCACGGAAGCTCCGATGATGCGATCCCGGATTCCATATTCCGGAAACAGCCACAGTGCCGCAATCCCCAGCAATAATATCAAAACATGAAATCTATCATATATCATCTGTGTGTCCCAGTCGATCAGGGACACTGTCAGTAATATTCCCAAATATGCAAAAATCACTGCGCCTCTCGAAGATATGATCCCCGAATTACCGCAGCCATAACAAATCACGCAGCCAATAAATGCTGCCCCCCCTATTACCTCCGTGCAGAAATCCCTTACCGGTATCCTGCTTTTACAACCTTTGCACCGTCCTTTCAGTAAAAGAAAACTGATACACGGGATCAGTTCCCATGCAGTCAGTACACGTCCGCAGTCCGTACAGTGACTGCGTCCTTTTACCACACTTTCTTTGCGCGGCATACGGGCAGCAACGACATTTAAAAAGCTAAAAATGCAGGCTCCAAACAGAAACCTTACAAACCATAAAATTGCTTCCAACGCTATGAACATCGTTTTCTCCTGTTATCTGTCCTGTAATATTTTCGATGACACGATGGTATCGTTGCGATACACGGTGTAATACCCAGGAGCCGCATTATACCATACCATAAAATCACCTTCCTGGTAATAAAACCTTTTGACGGTATAGCCGTCTTCTTCCACCTGCAGCACCTGAAAATCTCCAGGTGCTTTGCTGAGCTGTATCACTTCCCGCCAGATACTCTCAGCGACGCCTCCCTCATGGGAGGCATCGCAAAAAGTCCTGTTCCCGCCGCAGCTTTCTGTAGCGGTCATCCGAAGTGCCAGCCGCACCGATTTTGCATGTCCCAGAGCTACCTGAGCATCCGCCCGATATAAGATTCGGAGCACCCCAGGTATAACCGTCACAATGCCAAGCAGGATCACCACCAGAATGAGTAAAACCATTCTCAGCACACGATATTTAATTGAAATCTTAACTGTTTCGTTTTTATCCTGCCCTCTGGAAGTCATGGTTTTCTCGCTTTCTGGTATGAAGAAAATGGAAATAAATATTGCCTTTAACTTTATTTTTCTACATCATATGCACCATCTGTTCCATTAGTAGCACCTGCTGTATATGTACAAGTTTTTCCACTCTTGGTATATTTTAATTCTGCAACTTTACCATTTGTTACTGTTACAGATGTGATATTTCCTACCGGAACTTCTGCCAGATCTGCAATATCCTGTTTTTTAATAGCTCCTGCTCCTGCTCCATCCTGACCTTCAACTTTAACGGTGTCAGATGCAACACCTGCTTTTGCATATGCCTCATCTACCAGTGTCTGTGCAGCCATTACGGTCTGACGTGTCTCAGCCACGATACTCTTGTTCTTTGCTTTGTCAATGTAGCCTGTCAGTGCCGGAATCAGCAGTGCTGCCAGGATTGCCAGGATTACCAGTACAACGATCAGCTCTACCAGAGTAAATCCTTTTTTCTTGTTTTCTTTGAATTTCTTCAGCATTTCTTCTCCTCTTTCTTTCGTAAATTATGATTAGTTTCTTTTGCGGGCATCTGCCCTCGATGCGGCGGATCTCTCCGCAGGATGCATCGATCTATACAATCGCCTCGGTGCGCAGCGTATGTACCTTATTTACTCTGTCACTGCTGTCACTGCCGTGCTGCACGTTACGGGATGACGAAATTCCAGGCTCTCACTGTCCTGTGCCACCAGATTCCGGTAAGCGGCATCGCTGTACAGTGCAACGTTCGCTATGATGCGCTCCGTCCGGTCACCGGCTGCTGTACCGTCCGGAAAGGAATACTCAATCTTCAGATAATTCCCCATATAAAATCCTTTTCCATATACGGCTGCCACTGCCCTTGCTGCCGGAGCATTTTCCCTTTGATAGAGGTACGTCTGTGTTGAACTGTTTCTTGTATAGTATCTGGTCAGAAGCTGACCTTCCGGCACGGCCCCTGCGGTACCAATCTGGTTTTCTCCAAGATACAGCGTCGTTGCCTTAGCACCATCTGTCGATAGCAGGACGACATAACCTTCCTCATTTATAAATTCTATCGCATTTCCTGAAGAATTTCCAGTAGCATCTATAATATTCTTACCGTTTTCATATATTTTTACGTAAGAACCTGCATTTTTAGTGATCGTGCGCAGCTCTGTCATAACTGTATCCAGTATCGACTGCGCATATTGCGTTTTCTGTACGCGGATAAAGATGCGGGAAGCTGCTGCCAGCGAAGATGCCGCCATCCCCGTCATAATCATAATCAGGAGCAGCGTGACCAGCATTTCTGCCATCGTTGTGCCTTTTTTCTCACAGATAAGTTTCCGGAGTTTTCTCATGAACCATCACCTCCGTCTGACTTCCCGTCTTCGGATGCATCCTTCTGCCGTGTGCTTTCATATAAATAGAATACTGTATTTTTTGTCTGACCGTCTGCGCAGGTATAGGTAAGTGTCTTCTTTCCCAGAACAGTCGGAACCCGAAAAACAGCATTTCCTTTTGCAGTCAGCTCCGAATTGACTGCCACAAACTGCAGACTGCGCACTTCTCTTTCTGTGACTGCTGTATTTTGCAGTTTTTCCAGGATAATCGCATTGTCACTTCGTATCTGTTTGTTTTTTGCAAGCGCTGCATTGCTGTAGGCGATTGCCCCCTGGAGGATTCCCATCATGATCAGAAACAGAAAAATACCTGCCGTTACTTCCACCAGTGTTTCACCAGCATTCGCTCTTGTCTTTTCAGGTTTCTTCATTGGCTGTTCCCTCCGTATCTCTGTTTTCTACAAATTTACAGGATATTGTGCTTCCGGTCAGATATTTGTACTGAATCGGACTGGAATCCGGAAAATGATAGATACTTCCGCTGGTATTTCCCACTTTCCACTCCTGTGCTGCCATATCCCATACGATATCCGTACCGTTATGGCTGAACTGCACGCTGTATTTTTCTTCCCTGGTATATTCGGTACTGTAAGTGTAAGTTATATCATTATAATAAGCTGTTGCTTCTACTGTAAAAATATACTGCCGGATGGACGTATTCTGTTTTTCACTGATGATCGTATCGTAGCTGTTTCCCTCCTGAACCGGAATCTCACCGCCTTCCAGTTCAGAAAGATTTTCACTGGCATTTTTCTCCTTGCTCAGAGTGATACGGATATTTCCGAACCCCTCCGGCAGACTGACTGACCTGGTCAGATCCTTCAGATCGGTGGAATCCGGCATATACTGATACCTGGAACTGTCCGGATAATCGTCATTATATTCCAGATAACGTTCGCCATCCAGAAACTGATTGGCAAACGCATAGAAACTGCCGGTCGCTGCCGGATCTTCTTTCTGACCATAACGCATCAGCTCCTGATCCAGCACCCCTGCATAACTTCTGGCAAGCTGGTAACAGCGCTCTTCTTCCAGCCTTCTGGTTGACTGTGCAGTCATCACACCTGCTGCATAAAGAATCGCCACGGCAAATGCCATAAAGAATGCAGACACACAGAGTACCAGTGCCATAGATACTCCTTTTTTTTCATTTGCCTTTAACTGTTCCAAACCCTGCCATTTCATAGGATGCCTCCGTTAATCGTTAATTTGTCCATTTGATCTCATTAGCTTTGGATTCTGCATATGCGCTGCTTCCCTGTGCATTTAAGTTATCCGTCACATTCGCTTTGAAGGATGCACTGTTTGTCACTGCAAAATCTTTGTTTGTGATCACTGTGCCGTCATCTGCTGTCACATTTGCCGCATCCGGAAGTTTCAGCGTATAGACAAAGCTGCCATCTGCACCTTTCCTCACTTCCAGTTCTGCCGCCAGCGTCAGTTCGTAGTAGATTTCCGCCTGATTCTTTGCCTTGTAATTGGACGAGATTGCAACACTGTAGCTGCTCAGTTTATAAACAGACGTTTCGGATGTCCCGTTTGTTTTCTCCACGGATTTCCATACCCATTCCATTTCTTCGGAATCTTTCTTTTTCTGCTGTACATACTGCTGTACTTCTACGCTTCCGTCTGTCATTTCCTGGATACGTATCCTGGCACTGATCGGTGTCTTTCCGGTCTGTGCGGAAGTATCGGTTATGCTTCCGGAAAGCTCGATGCTGTACAGCTCTGCACATTCCACACTGTTCCATTCCAGAACGGTATGTTCTGCGTTCCACTGTTTTTCTTCTCCTGGAATATCCGGATTTTCAGTCACTTTTGCTTTTACTTTATAAGTTTTTGTATCGGATGATATCGTCGGTGCATCCAGCCGCACATATGGAAGCCGGAATGCCTTCGGTGCTTTTGCCCAGTGAGAACTTACATTTCCGCCGCCGGAAGAGATTCTCGCATAAAATACAATCCATTTTCCGGCATACTGGATAGAGAGATTTTTCAGATTATGATAATAATGTCTCGAATCGGTCACACCCATCTGTACCGGAGAACCTTCCTGCGGATAAACTTCCAGATAATCGTCACCCGGATCGGTATCGGTCGCTGCTGACGCTTCTTTCTCGCTGTCATAGACATAAGCTTTCAGAAGGTATGCACTTCCGCCAGGCGGAATACTTGCTGCATCTGCACTCAGGCTGACTCCAAGACCTCCTGTTTCAAATGCACTTGCTTCTACCGGCTGTGTCCTGTCATATGTCCAGTTGACACTCCAGGTTACGTTTGGTTTCGGCAGCCGGTTCGGTACCTGTACTTCACAGGTAACTCCATTTACACTGTCCAGATAATCGCTGTTTTCGTCTGCTTTTGCCACCAGATAAAGCACTATCCTTTTTCCGGCATAGTCTTCCAGATTTTCCACAATCGAATAACTTCCGTTCTTCTTCTGGTCAACTGTGACCAGTTCGCCCAGTTCTTTTTCTGCCCCCGGCGTATCACCCTGAGAGGTCTGAACATATACCTGATAACCTTTGCATCCTTTTTCGGAAGCCAGCGCAGACCAGTTGATCTGATAGTTCAGCTCACTGTCATCCAGATTTTCTGCCGTCAGCTGTCCCGGCCTTGCAAGTCTCTGTTTGACAGAATAATTGCCGCTGGCAGAAAGACCGATCTGTTGTTTGGAGGCATCCCCGATTCTTGTTACCTGAAGTCTGACTTCTTTGTAATTCCAGTCACTTCCATTAATCCGAAGGGATCTGCCTCCTTTGTAAGAATCGTCCGTACTGATCACGATCTCACGGTCATTGGCATCGATTCCTGTCAGCGATACCTCATAGTTTGCATTACCGGTTCCCGATACACCGGTATCCCAGGTGAAATTGTAATAAATATCGTTATTCTCATCAATTTCCGGTACAAGCATCGAGCCTGCATCATCCAGCTTCGGTGCCGGAAGGAACTGCCACAGAACACCGCTCCAATAAGTATAATTTTCAAAATACTTACCTGATCCGCTCTGTGCCAGAACCGAACTGTAACTGTAATCCCAGTTCTCTTTTCCATTTTCATCTACGTCTGTCAGCTCTTTGATGTTTGCATTCGCCGCTGTCACATCCTCATCCCAGTAGGTGCAGACAGGTCCAAGACCGGAGGATGCATACCAGATACGGACTTTGATGTCTTTTGCCTTGCTGATGTATTCCGGAAGGTCACTGAAGGTTGCATTTGCACTGCCCTTCGATACAATCAACGTATCTTCTTTTGCAAAGACCGTATCCACCTGACCATTCCAGGTGCCAACAAGCTCCACGCGGTAGATCGGCGGGGTATCCATTGCATTGTTTCCCGCATTCAGTTCTACATTGACGTTCAGATCATCCAGGGTATTTCCGGTAATCGTAATGTTTTTTTTCAACTGAGGTGTCCACGTTCTTAAGGTGATCGATGGACGATAATATGGCAGTGCCACAGCCGTTGAAATCTGCCTGGAGGACTGCATCAGGGTTGTATTTCCCGGTTTTGAAGATGCCTGGGCAACCATCTGGTAAATATATTTATCCAGATTTGACACTTCCATCGTCTTCGTTGGACTGTCTGCATCCAGTGTCACACTTCCTACACCCTGTACGTTGACAGTCACCTGCCAGTTTGGATAAACGGCATTGCCTTTTTTATCTGTTTGGATGTACTCATCCAGATTTTTCAGGCGATAACGGTACGAATATCCATTCGTTACACTTTTTTTCTCTACCAGTTCAATCACTACATCCGGATCCGGCAGAACTTTATTAATGTCTTCCTCACCGATCGTATACCAGTCAGACGGTTCTACTTCATCATACATACTTGCAGAGCGAACCTGGATTTTTAAATTTCCACTCATACCCGATGGAATATTAAAACTTCCCTGCTCCGTATAGACCGTGCGTATTTCGGAGCTGCCCGCTGCAAGATCCGTCACTTTCACTTCATACGCAAATGGATCACACCGTTCATTATCATAACTTCCAGGCAAACTCTGCGGAGTGATATTAAGCATCACTTTACCGTTACTCACCTGTGCTTCTGCTGAATACGGCTTCAGGATCTTGTTGTCCACCACACCTTCCAGACGTTTGTAACTGTTCCTTGCATTCACAAAGACCGGATTTGTATTATCTTTCATAATATAGTTATAAAGTCTTGTATTATCGTAACTATTATTATCAATATAATATAAAACCTGTCCCTGCTTTCTTCCATTTCGATCCACAATATAGCCGTTTTCAGTGATATAGCTGCTGTTTCCGTTAATGGTCGTCATTCCGCTGTTTGTTCTGTTATTGATGCTTGCAAGGAAATATTTCTTTTCTGTCATATCATACATGAAGAACATATTTACACAATATCTTCCAGTACCACTTTCATAATAACCATTTCCGGCACTTCCGCTTCCTTTTCCAAGTGTCTCCTTTCCTTCTCCCAGCTTCAGATTACTGTATCCCCAGTTCTGAATACCCTCAATATAATAATTATGGATTCGATCTTCCGCATTCATATCGCCGGAATTTCCTTCGCCGATTCCGGAAGCATATACCGCATAGACATTTTCTGCTCCGTTACCGTCACGGCTTCCGTGCATATAGGACTGCGTTGGCTTTATGGAATAATTATCCTTAACAATCGTACTATTCTTCCATCCCTGCAGTCTGTCTCCGAAAATTCCGGTTGCATACTGACTTCCCAGCAGTTTATAGGCAAAATTGCGGCAGCGTTCAATACGGATAACAACATTCTGTGTTGAATTTCTGATTGTCTCTTTGCTCGGATCATCACTGGAAAGAAATCCAAAGATACCAGAAGACATCGAGGAAGAGTAAATCTCTACCCCCGGTGCATTAAAGCAGTCTAAAATCTGTACCGTAAAACTCTGTGCATTCTGCGTACTCTGTGCTTTATAAGTTGTTATATTTCCAAGAATACCGGCACTGTCGTTTGCACCCTGTCCATCAGCCTGGTTACGGCCACTTTTCGTAAATACGCTTCCATAATTTCCGCAGCCGATAACATTGTACTCCTGGCCTTCCTGTGCATGGTAAAGCTGAGCCACGATACCTGCGGATGCTCCTACCCATGCAGAACCATACGTTGTCTGCAACATACCATAATTACGGCAGTTTTCAATCGTACCTCCTGTTCCAGTCCACTGTCCCATGATGCCGCCGGAATAATGCGTCCGATAACAGTAAATGGTGCCATAGTTAATGCAGTTTTCTATATACCATTCGTTGCTGGTTGTATTATTCTGGTTTCCGATGATTCCGCCTGTAAAACGGTTTGTGTCATTGCCGGAAAGCTGTCGTCCGACAAAAGCACCGTTTACCAGATAACTCAGATCTTTTTCAGACTCATTCATGCCAATGATGCCGCCGGTTCCGACACTGATCGCACTGGATTTATTGTTCAGGAACCAGTTGCCGGATACGCACTGGCCGATCGCACCTGTTGTTCCGTTATAAGCCGCAATACCTCCCAGATTTCCGTTGCCTGTCATATACATCTGCATTCTTCCAAATGTAACTTTGCCGCCTCCGTTATAGCTGAGCGATTCTATATTTGAACTTACCCAGTCTCCCGGCCAGTTGACATAACTGGTATCTGCCCTCAGAACATCTTTATCTGAAGTATTGCTGACATGAACCGCATTTGTATTCAATACTTCTACTGCTTTTCTGCTTTTTCTGTCATCTGTTGAAATATTCATCACTGCCGCCGTGATACTGCTTCCCGAGAGGGTAATGTTTCCTTTGTTAAATCCGGTCACACCGCCGAGCATTCCATAGCCGGCACTGATCCTGCTGTCCGGATCGTTATCAAGCACGCAGGATGTGATTGTTGCTCCGGTTTCGTTTTTGCCGGTGATGCCCCCGGCATGGCTTGCCAGACTCTCTTTCTGTGCAGCGCTACTTGTACTGGTTGCAGTGTAAACACCTTTGATATCCATGGTGATTTTTGTGATCTCACATCCGGACAGTGCCGCATAGTTGATTCCGGCGATTCCTCCATAGCAGTTGCCGGCTGCACTGTTCTTTTCAATCATGGTTCCGGAATACACACACTGCGATACTCTTGCAGCGCTTTTTCCGTTGCTGCCGTTTGTTCCGGTGATTCCTCCAAGATAACGATAGCCGCTGAAGTTTTCAAATTTCAGATCTTCTGCTGTCACCTGCGTAATCGTTGCCTCGTTTGCACCAACAGCTCCGCCGACGGTAAGTTTGCTCTTTTCAGCATCAATATCCGGCATTTTTATCAGGGTAAGACTGGATACGGTTCCTCTGTTTCTTCCGACTACTCCTCCAAAAATACCAGCATCACCCTGAAGCGTTACATTTCCTTTTGGATAACTTCCGCTGACGGTTCCGCTGTTTATCGCACAGACGGCTCCGATTTCTTTTTCGCCAATGCTGTGGATTTTAATACCGCCGCTGGTCGCATTGTCGCCGGATACAACACAGTCACGGATGGTTCCTTCATTTATCGCTGCAATACCGGCTGCATAGCCATCACTGCTGCTGACATTTCCGTAATTTTTGCAGTCCCCGATCACCCGGCCTTTGCGGTTTTCTGCCGTAATACCACCGGCTGTTCCGGCATCTGCCGTTACATTTGCTGCACGGTTGACCGCATAGCTGATATTCTGATGTGTCTCTCCGACAATTCCGCCTGCCATGCCTTTCGATGCACGGACACGTTTCGCCTGGCTGGTCAGATAAGTGGTCTGCACAGATTTTCCGATCTGACCATAATTGATTCCGGCAATTCCTCCCACTTTTTTCTGACCGGTTATGCTCACACCGCTGCCCACTGCGACAATCTCGTTGCCGGTATTTCCGCTTCCGGTCACTTCTATCTTTCCATTTTCTTCATTGATGCCGACGATTCCGCCGATCGCCGTACCATTTACCGCAGAGATACTGCGGCTGGCAGTATCGTTTTTATCGTGTGCGATCTGGATCGTTCCATTGTTTCTTCCGGCAACTCCGCCCGCATAATCCCCGGAAGCGGTAACGTTTACATAACTTGTATTTTTCTTTAACATACCTTCCGTCAGATTCCAGCCGACGATTCCGCCAAGGTTGCTGTTTCCGGAAACAGTCTTTCCGCTCTGCGTGCTGCACTGCATAATGGTTCCTGCTGTATAGGCAACTTTCGTACTTCCGGCATCTGCTTTTTCATAATATGTCTTGTTTTTTGCATTATCTCCGATGTTGATACCTGCAATTCCACCAAGATAATCCAGTGCTGCATTTCCGAAATGTTCGCTGAGTGTACATTTATAGATCAGTCCGGCATTCAGACCTACAACACCGCCGACTCCGGAATAACCGGACATACTTCCGGTATTGCTGCAGTGATCGATCACCTGGTTTTCCAGATTGACACCGATAATACCACCTACCAGATGCAGGCTGAGATTCTCTGCTGTCTGCGGCATGCTGCTTTTTCCGATTTCTCCGCTCTTTGCATAGAGATCCAGACGGACACCCTCTAAGTCTCCATCCGGACTGCCGGAAATATTTCCTGCATTTTTACAGTTACGGATGATCAGCTTACTGTTTTTTTCGCAGTAGCCGACGATTCCACCTGCATACATGCCTGCCTGAATCGGAACGTTGTTTGTTTCTGTTTTCAGACTGACCGCACTGTTCCCCGCTGTCTCAATTGTCAGTGCATGGGAATTGGCAGATTCTTTCACGCTCTGCGGAATGTTCGTATCCGCCTCAATTCCCGGAAGCAGTCTCTTAGCTGTTCTTCTCTGCATCTCCTCAACTGCTTCACGAATCGATCCGTCTGCTGATATACCTGGAAGGTCTGCTTTTGTATAGGTTCTCTGATAACCAATGATACCACCGCAAAATGCTTTTCCGCTGATTGTTGCAAGCACGTTGTCTGCCCGGAACTGATCCATGGTAATATCTGACGTCAGTTCTACCGCATTCGCACCAATGCATCCACCAACGCAGCAGCGTCCGTTGATGCTGCGCGGTTTGATCGTCAGTTCCTGTGTCAGCAGTTTTTCAGAAGCATTAAAGCCAAAGCCGCCGCCTGCACAGTCTCCGTATGCATAAATGCGCCCGCCGATCAGTGTATAATGAACATCCAGTTCTCCATTGACATCGTTAAATCCGGCAATTCCTCCGACATAATTCCTGCCGACAACGATTCCGGATACTGATTTTACCGTGATCGCTTCGCTGTCTTTTGTAAGAATAATATTTCCATTATTATAACCGGCAATCCCGCCTGCATAATCACCTTTTGCATTCCAGGTATCTACAATCATACGGAAAATAGAATTGTCATAGTCCGAGAGATAACTTGCACAGTCATAAATCGTAGCCTGATAATCATTATAGCCGACGATTCCTCCAACATAACGGTCATACCCTGCTGCAACCCCATTGTTGATGCAGTTTTTCAGTGTAACACCGCCCTGGTTTTCCCCAGCGATCCCTCCGACATAACGATTACCTATAATATAACTGCCATTTGTGGTAACTGCCACGACACTGTCTGCACGGATCGCTTCAGATACATTTCTGCCAAGTCCGCCGACGATCCCCCCGACATACTCCGAGCCTAATACATAACCGTCTGTTTCTGTTGAACAGTTGTTGACCAGTGTACTGTTTCCGTAACCAACGATTCCTCCGACATACTTTCCTTTCAGATATTCTTCTTTTTTGTCCTCTGAAAAAGTAAATCCTTCGGCACGTCCGGAAGCACTGACTGCACCACAGATCAACGACTGTTCTGCATAGCCGGCAATCCCTCCGAAATATTTGCCGCGTATAGTGTTCTCGGAAGCCTCCGCGCTGCAGACGATCAGACCATCATTGCTGCCGTCTTTGATATTGGCAAGACTTTCCAGCTCCTGATCTGTCAGTGTACTCTGATAGGTAAAATGACTGTCCAGATTTCCGACAATACCGCCTGTCATAAGGTTGCCCGTTACATCTGCATGGTTGGTGCAGTTCAGAAATCTGGCTGCATCTGCATCACTTTGCATTTTTGCATATCCCGCAATTCCCCCGATACCGTATGCATAATTCTGCGGTTCATCGGCACTGCTGTCCGGCAGCACTGCCTGGACAGTTCCTTCCATAATAATATCAGAAACATTTCCGGATGCCGTCTCTTTTAAAGCATTTTTTTCATCTTTTCCTGCAAATATGCCGATGATTCCGCCAACTGCTGCTATTTTCTGTGTCTGATAAATGCTGTTGTCCCTGACCAGAGATACCTCTACAAGAGCCTCCCCTTTGCTTTTCTCCTCAGTGACTGAAATACCTGACAATGTTCCTTCTGCACGTCCCGCAAGAATTCCAACGCCTTTCAAGCTGCTGAATTTCTTATTATTTGAATCTGCTGGTTCTTCTGATCCTGTATTTTCAGAAACACCAAGTTTCAGCGTTGCGTTCTGAAATGTTACATTCTGTACCTTTCCATAAATTTCAGAAAATAATCCCAGATACTCCGGCTGTTCCATTCCCGTCTGTACTGCGGCTGTATCGTCTATGATGGATTCTTCGCCAAGAGACAGACCGGATATCAGTGTCTGTGCATTCTTTCCCGTCAGAGTATGTAGTGATGACAACTGTGGTATCGATGGAAAATCAACTGCTTCTTCTTTGCTGTTTTCTCTCCAGGAAAGTTTCTGCACGCCGCCTTCTGTATTTTCCTTAAAATCATATACTCCGGTTCCGACAGAAGCCCAGTCCATGTTCCGGTTGGTCAGGGTAAATCCTGCTGTTTCTGTAATGCTGTAATAACGCATGTTTGACAGGTGACGAAATGCTGCGATGCGGACATCTCCGTCTTTTGTGCTGTCCGCATACAATGTATTTGCTACATTAGAAGATACTGCCTCGCTGTCCCGGTATTCCTGCGCAGAAGGAATATCTTTCTTGCCGGAATACGCAACTGCTTTTACGGTCGCATAGATATCCTGTTGTTTTTCAAAATCAGATGCTATCGCTGCCAGACGACGGATACTGCTGCTGCTGGTCCGACTAAGGGCAATCTGTTCATTTCCGCTTCTGGACTCCAGCACTGCCTGTACTTTTGCAGACATCATCGCATCCAGCACCAGTGAATAACGGCTGTCGCTGTAAGTGATCGGAAACGACCAGTTCTGCATCGTATTTCCATTTTTATCGTGTATCTCCAAAGATGCCATCGAACTGCTGTTATTCTGTGCTGACCATCCTCCCTTTCGCATATCATATGGAGAAACGGTCATACTGAACAGCCTGGATTTGTCTTTATCATTGTAGAAAGTAAGTTCATAGCTGACATCAAGACTGTTTCCGACATTGCTGGACCAGTTCAGCGAAAGTTTCTCACTGTTCTGAAGACTGATCGTTGTAATACGAAGGCGTGTCGGTTTCAGGCTGACTACATTTGCTGTATCTTCTGCAGAATAATAACCAAGCAGTCTTTTCCGTCTGCTTTCATAGGAACGATCACGCATGGTCAGATAGCCATTCTGATCTTCATTGGCATAATTCAGTCCCTTACATTTTGTTCCATAAAATGCAGAGTAGACTTCACCCGTCTCACAGTCGATTTCAAGTGCGATCGCTCCGCTCAGAATCTGCTTGTCATAGGTATAATCATCGAGCAGTTGTAACAGAAGGCCGCTGCTTCCGGATTTTTCCCCATAGGTATTCGCATCCAGTGTAACGGTACAGATCCTTCCGTTCAGTTCTTCCTTATCATCCAGTATTGCTTCCGTCCCTTCCTGAAGAAGACGTTTCTTAAACTGATCCCACTGCCCGGATGAGCGGTAATAAGTCAGTTTTGATTCCGCTGCCAGATAGATTGTTTTGGCATTTTCTTCGTTTTTGCGAAACTCTGCCCTCCTCCAGTAATTGATAAAAGATGGGACTGCAATCGCCGCAATGATCGACATAATGACAAGTACAACCATCAGTTCTGTCAATGTAAATCCCTTTTTCTTCGTGCTGTTCTTCATTGATATCTCCCGTATATAAAGTTCTGTGCAGGTACATGTAGGTTCTGATCTTTTGCCTATACTATCATCTTTTATATTTATTATAAGTTTGATAGAAAGTGATGTCAACGGTCTGTAAAAAAAAGAACCTGACAAATGCCAGATCCTTTTTATGTATTTCACAATTCATAATCCTTACAATATTCTTCTTTTGTCCCCTTAAATGCAGCTATCAACATATGCCGTACTTCCTCATTCTCTCTGAAAACTTCCATCCAGACAGAGAAAAAACCGCTCGACTGTGCAAGAAACTTTGTCTGTTGTAAAAATGCTTCCTTCTCTGAAGCACTTGTCATTTTCTTTAATCCTTCTCTGCTTTCTCTCTTTCTGCCTTTCCTTTTGTATTCAAATATTCTTCGTTCAGCCTTGGCAGATCTTTATCATACAAATATGCATGAAATGTATCATCTTCATCCGGCCAAAGATAGTTATCTTTGTCGCCCTTTTTCACACGAGTTCCCTTTCGTGTATTGCAATATTTGCAGGACAGTAATAAATTCTCCCATTTCAGTATTTCGCCTCCTCCAGATCTGGTTCTGCGTCCTGGTATTTTTTATATTCTGTTTCTGGTGCTTCTCCTTTATCGACCGGTCTCATTGTTCTTGTAACTCCGCCTTTTTTTCGAGGTATTTTTGCTGCATCCATGCATTGTAAGCCGGATTATCGCTGTACTCTGCTGCCAGAATATCCAGTGTTTCTTTCAGATTATGCAGTTCTTCTTCTGATGCTGCCTCTTTTAATGCAGAAAAATATTTTTCTGCTATCTTATACATTCTCATTTTCTTTTCACTGTACTGCGCCATCGGAACTTTCATAATATCTTCTGCTATATCTTTGATACTCTGGCCGGAATATGCTTCATCCAGAATTGTATCTAATGTAATAAGTTCACCTGGCTCTAACGACTGGATAATAAATGGAGAATGTGTCGCACATATAAATTGTACTTTCGGAAACAAGTCTTTTAAAATGCACATCTTTGTTGCTATATCTGTTACAATTTTAATCACATTACGGTAACCATCGCTCAATGCCGAAAAGTTAATCACCGTGCCATCCGGATTTTTAACTGCAATTTCTCCGTATCTTGATGAATAGAGAACCTGCTGACCTGGATCGAGTTCTTCTTTCAAACTATATTTAACCGCATCCATAATCACTTCATATGCCGGTAATGGATGCCCATCGTTTTCTTCTGCCGCAAGATTTCCCAGCAATTTTATATACTCAAACGATGTCTGGTTCCCTCTTTTCGGATCTAAACACCTCTGATAGGCATCTGTCCTTCCTGGTATCCTGTCCATTTCCCCGGTTCTGTTTTCATTCCATAATCTTGCTGAACTTAAATACAATACCAACGGATAAACTTGATCTGCATCCGATCCATCTGCCGCCTTGATTGCTTTTTCCCATGCTTCAACCGTCTCACGCATTTCGTTTTTTCCGATAAATTTTGTACGTCCGCCTTCTTTCTCAAGACTTCTGATACAATTTTTAATGGATTTGTCCCACATAAACCGACTGCTGACTTTGCACGGAAACTGCTGGATGGTCGCTGTTACTGCTATATTCAGAAGCATTTTTCCCTATAACAATATTCATCCCCGGACCAAACTCATAAGTAACATGATCAAATTTTCTAAAATGAAATAGTTCTATATCCTTTAAGTAAAACTGTTCCATATTTTTCTCCATTATCAAACGCTCAAAATCCTGTTACTGTATAGTATATCCATTTTCCCGGCAAAATCAAGAACACTGTCAGAAAAGAAAATGTTAATTTGAAAATGCTCTACTGCTCCATTTTTATATAATACACAAAGGAATAAATCATCGGAACAAATGTAACCGCAAGCATGATCACCAGACTCATCGGAAATGCCGGAATCCATGGCTGAATGGCAAGTAACAGAATCACAACGCCACCTGCAACCCACAGTTTTCCTGCCAGGCGATGGGTTGCATCCCAGTTTTCCTCGCTGGCAAGTGTCCACGGAACTTTTATGCCGACGGTATAATTCTGGCGGCATTTCGGCAGGTAATTTCCGACAACCAGAAGCATAAGTCCCATGATGATGATCACGGCTTTGGGAGAGGTCAGAAAATCGACTCCAAACGTGTAACCATAGATCACAAACGCACAGAACAGGGAAACTACCGGGCAGATCCATAAAATCAGGGCATACATTTTCTGTCCGATCGCCTTTTTTCTCGGATCTGCCAGTGTGCCAAATGCACAGAACAGATGTGCAAAAAGACAGATCAGATATGGTCCGAATACCGCAAATGCCCGGCCGCTGTAGCCATTTGGCTCTCCGCTGGCATCAAAGTGGGTCGGTATCTGTTCCGGAAGTTTGTTCCATAAGATCAGTCCCACAAAAACCGGCAGGATCGTAATAATGCTTGTAAACAGAATGAGCTTTTTATTTTTCTTCGTCATCTTCACTCTCTCCTTTCAGCTCTGCAAGCCAGAGCATCACTTCCTCAACTACGGAAATATTAAGCGAATAGTAAATATAATTTTTCTCCTTTGTCTCATAGACCAGACCTGATTTTTTCAGGATTTTCAGGTGATAGGAGATCGTTGCCGCCGTCATATCAAACTGTGCTGCGATATCTCCCGCCGACATGCTTCCTGCTTTCAGCAATATCAGAATCTCACGCCGTACCGGATCAGACAAAGCTTTGAAGGTTTCTGCAAATCCCACATTGTCCTCCTTTAACCTATTTAGAAAATTTTCTAATTACTTTATATATAGCACCCTGTTTTACCATTGTCAATCAGTATTTAAAAATTTACGGAGGTTTTCTGGCAGGTGTAAGGAGTTGAAATGCCGGGTGTTTTATCAAGATGCTGTCAGCGAAAGAACAGCAGAGCATGTGCAAATGAACGAATTCCCCGAAGGCACGCTCTCGCTACCTCACATTGG